>NZ_JACJEP010000014.1:0-116657 GCF_014164135.1 Pseudoalteromonas sp. SG45-1 | reverse complement strand
CTCATGCTCATGCTCATGCTCATGGCTCGCTTTACCGCCGTGAATTAAATCGATTGCAGCCAAAGGAATGTGCAGCGTTTTATCAACTGGCGTGCCTGTTGGGTTTAAAATGCCGACGACTTTAAATGGGTTATCGTCATGATGATGAAAACTGGTGTTCCCCATGCCGTGCGATATAACAATAGAGTCGTTAAGTTTGTAGCCTAGTTTATTTGCAACTTCGCTACCTAGCACCACTTCGTTAATTGCGGCAAAAGGGTGGCCTTTGTTAAAGGTTAAATTTTGTTTTTTTGCAAAGCGATAATGGCTAAAGTAATCAAGTGTTGTGCCTAGTACCGCTTGGCCTTTATGGCTGTCGCCTAGGCTTATAGGTATGCTCCATTTTACGCCTCGCTGACTTGTTATGTATTGATAACTTTTCCAACTTACGCCGTTATTAGTATGGCCAATTCTAAATACTGACGAAAGCAGCAACTGTATATCGCCGGTACGCGCACCAACAATTAAATCAGTGCCCGAAATAGTATTACTAAAACTACTTTTAGCATCAATTCGTACACGTTCAATACTCAAAAGTAGCATTACACTAATTGCGATAGTAAATAATGTAAGCAGTACACTTGCGCGGCGATTTAATAAGCTTTTGTAAGCAAGTTTAGCGAGAATCATACCTGCTCCTGCAAATTTATAAGATCAATGGAGCGGTTAAATAAAGGCTTTAGTGTTTCATCGTGGCTCACAAATACCAGCGTACTATTAGATAACTTTGCTTGTTCAAACAGTAGCTTTATAAAGCTCTCACGGTTATTTGTATCGAGTGCAGATGTGGGCTCATCAGCAATTATTAGTTCAGGGCTGCCTATAAATGCGCGAGCGGCAGCAACGCGCTGTTGCTGTCCAATACTCAGTGTCGCTACATCTTTATGGTGATACTGGGCAGTAAGGCCTAAAGCATTTAATAACCGTATCGCTTCTTTTTGTAAGGCAGAGTTGTTATTTGATGATTTCTTTAATATTTTTTGTTTTCGGCTTTTTGAAAACTCACACCCAAGCGTTATATTTTCAATAGGAGTTAAATAAGGAAGCAGGTTAAAGTTTTGAAAAATGTAGCCAATGTGATCCGCTCTAAAAACATCACGGGTGGTATTGCTTAATGTAGTTAGGTTTTGGTCTAAAATTGATACCTCACCGCTGGTGGCTGTATTAATGCCAGCAAGAATCGCTAATAAGGTCGATTTACCTGAGCCACTAGGACCGTGTAAAAAAATATGCTCACCTTTTTCTATAACTAACTCTTTTATGTTGAGCGTGGGTGAGCTATCGCTTTTATGCCACTTAAAAGTTACGTTTTTCAGGTTTATCATTATCCGATTACCAACCCCAGTAGTTTAGATCTTTACGCATTTTTAGCTGTCTTATTATATTTAATGGCTTGGGTTTTAGTTTTTCGTTACTTTGTAAAAATTCATTAGCTGCATTTAATACGCGTTGGCTAGATTGGCCATCGGTATACGGATGAAGTTCCTGGCAATAGCTTTCAATATTTTGCATTAAATCACTAGGTTTAGTAAGCACGTGTTCAATAGCTGCTTCTACTTCATCTGCGTCGGTAATATCAAGTAAATGAGGAAGTGGTTTTTGATTACAAAACGTGACTACCGGTTTACGTAGTAGTAAAAACATTAAAAGAACTGACGATGTATCGCACAGCATAACATCAGCAGCTTGCAGTAACGGCAAAACGTTATCGGTTTCAATAAATGTTAGATTTTCGTTACTCAGCGCTTTATATTTATTAACCCATTCGGCAGGCATTTTAGGATGAAACTGCATCAAAATACGCCACTTACCTTGCTCACTAAAATGTTTTATTTGCTCATATAATTTAGGAGCAAGTGATAGCTTTCGTGAGAAAGTAGAGCATATAAGTAAAGTAGGGCGAGGGTCGTCGCTTACATAAGGATTATTTGAAGTATTACTAAAAAGTGGATCGAGTGTTGGCCAGCCAGTTTCAGTTACTTTAAAGAAACCATGCTGCTTAGCTAGCTCTTTAAATCGGGTTGTTGTATTTGGGCCTTGCGTACAATATAAATCGTAACAACCACGAATAGTAAAATGACCACGATTACCTTCAGAGCTGCGCTTTTCAGAATTAAAACCATGAAATACAGCTACTTTTTTACCTGGAATAAAGCTAGGTACTATATTACCCGGTATAAACGTAATGTTTGGAGCCCAGCTTTTTACATCTTTTATGGTATGTAAACGTGGCTCGTCTGTGGTTAAAAAATCGGGGTTTACTTCGCTACCCGCTAAAAACCAGCGTACTTCACCACCATGTGTCAATATTTGCGCCTGCAAAGGTCTCAAGATAGCGTATGAATAATTCTGAGAAATATACATTAAGTATTTTTTATTTTTAGTGGCATTTAAGTAGTTCAAGCTATCTCCTCAGGCTGGTTAGCACATTAAGTTTACCCCATTGCGACTCGCTTATAAATATATGCCTTTATTTGTTTTAAGCATCCGATTGAGCTTTGAGGTTGGCTAGATTATTATACAGCCCATATAACCCCATACCATACTTTGCTCAAAGAGCATCCCTAACCCCGGAGATAGCATGACTAGCTATAAAGTTTTAGACGTAAACGATGATTTACCCATTCGTACCAAAGGTGAAGTACACAGCGGTAAAGTTCGTTCAGTTTATTGGTTAACTGATGAAGACAGCGCACGATTAATTAAAGATAAAGGCTACCAAGTACCGACAGGTACTGAGCTTGCTATTATGGTTATTTCAGACCGAATTTCTGCATTTGATTGCATTTGGCAGGGCGAAAACGGTTTAAATGGCGTACCAGGTAAAGGTATAGCGCTAAACTCAGTGGCAGCCCATTGGTTTAAGTTATTTGATAAAGCGGGTCTTGCGGGCAATCATATTGTAGATATTCCGCATCCGTATGTGTGGATTGTACGTAAAGCCAGTACAGTGAAGGTAGAGGCAATTGCTCGCCAATATATTACGGGTAGCATGTGGCGCGATTACGCTAAAGGCATACGTAACTTTTGTGGTATTGAATTACCAGAGGGTTTAAAAGCGAACCAAAAGCTTGATAACGTTTTAATTACGCCGTCAACAAAAGGTATTATTGAAGGCGTTGCTGATATTCCGCCTGTTGATGATGTAAATATTACTCGCGCTAATATTACTAATAACTTAGATGTATTTAACTTTAAATCGGCAGATGATGTAACCAAATACGAAAAACTGTTAGTTGAAGGTTTTAAATTAATTAGTGATGAACTAGCGAAGCTTGACCAAATTTTTGTAGATACTAAATTTGAGTTTGGTTATGTAGAGGGTTTAAATGGCGCGCAACAGCTTATATATATTGATGAAGTAGGCACGCCTGATTCGTCACGTATTTGGGATGAAGCCGCTTACAAAGACGGTAAAATTGTTGAAAACTCTAAAGAAGGCTTTCGTCAATTACTGATTAATAACGTGCCAGAGAGCGACGTATTATTAAATAAAGATCGCATGAGTGAGCGTGAGCAGTTAGCTAAAGATTATATTTTACCAGAATCAGTAATGCTTGAAGTGTCAAATACCTATGTTGGCATAGCGAGTAAAATTGTTGGCAGAGATATCGTGATCCCTGAAGATCCTCGCCAAGAAGTTATTACTATTTTAGATAACGATTACGGATTAATTGTTAAATAACAGCACTTAAGTGCTAATAAAGCCAGTAACTAAATCTTTATTTTTAGTTACTGGGCTATAATTCTTGCAATTAGTGCTCGTCTCTAATTAACTTAACCTAATATTAATGTTTAGGTATTGTTATGTTTGAACGGGCATTGCAAAAGTTTGCTAAAAGTCATTACTTTTTAGCTATAGGTTTGTTTTTTAGTCAGTTTGCTTTAAGTGCAAATGTTGAATTAGTAATAGAAGATCAACACGGCCAAAAGTTATCAGGTGCTGTGGTTGAGCTTAATATTGCTGGTAAACAAGCCACATCATCAAATTTGCCCATTGCTATAATGGATCAAGTCCATAAGCAGTTTTTACCCGAATTATTAGTTGTACAACAGGGTCAAAAAGTTAACTTTCCTAACAGCGATAATATTCGCCATCATGTTTATTCTTTTTCACAAGCTAAGCCTTTTCAACTAAGATTATATTCAGGCCAACCAAAAGAGCCCATTACGTTTGAGCAACAAGGGGTTGTTGTTTTGGGGTGTAATATACATGACTCTATGGTTGGCTATATCTATGTAGCTAACAGCGAATTCGTATATAAAACAGATAAAAAAGGCTATGTAAATTTGCCTATTAATACACTGCCTGCACAAGTGAGTGTGTGGCATCCATTACAAACAGCACCATTGGAGAATAAAAAAATGATAACAATTAATTCTCAAAAACAGTTACAGATAGCAGTAAACACATCAACTCCAGCACCCAGAAATACCTTTGGTAGTAAGTTTAAGGCTGGTAATGACTAATAGTTTACGAAATCGCATAACCATTTTATGTGTTGGCTTAGTGTTATTAACCACTATGGTCAGCTTGTTTAGTTTTTGGTGGTCTACGAGTAAATTTCAAGAAGAAAAAGTAAATCAAGATATTACCGTAGCGCAAAATGTTTATAAGCAATATTTAAAGTCAAAAGAAAGCCTACTGTTAACCGCTGCAAAAGTACTCACCTCCGATTTTGGTTTTAAGCAAGCTGTAGCAACGCGAGATGCAGGTACAATCAGCAGCGTGTTGTTTAATCACAGTCAGCGTATTGATGCCGAATTAATGTTGTTACTTGATTTATCGGGTAAGCTAATTTCCGCCAATACTGACGAAGACGTTTTTGCACACAACTTAAAGCCCTTGATGGAAGAGCTTTTAAGTGCGCCAGAAGAGTCTAGTTTTGTGGTGCTTAATAACGAGCTGTATCAAATTATTTTATTACCTGTAAAAGCGCCACGTACAGTAGCCTATAGTTTGGTGGGCTTTAAAATTGACGACAATGTAGCCCATGAACTAAAAAGCTTAACAGGCATGGATGTAAGTTTTATAGGCAGTGCTGACGATATTGTTATTAGCTCATTAGCTAATCGTCCTGAGCAATTTGAACCTGTTAGCTATTTTAGTACCGTAACCACATCGCGGTTTTTTGGTGAGTATTTAGTGTTTCGTAACCGAGAAATAGATTTACCATCGTTGTTGACCCATCCCATAATTATTTTGCTGAGTGCCGATTTAACACAAAGTTATAGTGATTTCGAAAAACTGCTTTTTACACTTATTATTTTAGCTATTTTAACTATGTTTGTAGGTGTTATTACGAGCAGCATATTTGCAAATAATTTAACTACGCCACTTACTCAACTAGCTGTAATAGCAAGGCAATTTGCACAAGGGAATTATGCTTTTGAATTTAAAGGCCAAAGGCAAAGTACCGAAATAGACACGCTAGTCGCAGCGTTTGATAGCATGGGTAATGATATTAATCAGCGCGAGCAACAAATTAGCTTTCAAGCCAGACACGACTCCCTAACAGGCTTTTATAACCGCTCAGCCATGCTTGAGGTGCTTGATGATGAGTTAGATTCATCAGCCGAGTACACGCTCGTTGCAATAGACATAAAAGGTCTTCGCCATATAAACGATAAGCTCGGTCCGCGCATTGGTGATGACTGCCTAAAGGCCGTTGCTTGCAGAATAAGTGAGTTTTCGGATGAGTTAGGGGGCTTTCATGCCCGTATTGGCGGCGATGAGTTTTTAACTGTGTTTCCGACTGCTGCAGCGCGTGAACACAAAAGCGGTATTGTCGGCTTAATGGCACAATTACAAGCGTGCTACACCATTCAAAAACTAAAAATTAATTTACGCTTTAGTGCAGGCATTGTGCAGTATCCTACACAAGGTATTGCAAGTGATGACTTAATGCGCCGTGTGCTAATTGCAGTTGAAAGTGCTGCAAACAAACAAGAGAGCATACATTACTATCAAAATGGCGAAGACGAAGCGCACTTAGAGCGCTTAATAATGCTTGATGAATTAAAGCAGGCTATTAGTGATGACGATGGTCAATTGTTTATGACTTATCAGCCAAAATTACATTTGAAATCGCAAAAAATAGATAAAGTTGAGTCGCTTATTCGCTGGCAGCGAAAAGATGGTAGCTGGGTCAATCCTGAACTGTTTATTGACTTAGCTGAGCAGTCGGGGCTTATTGTTGAACTTACTGGGTGGGTTGTTCATACGGTTGTAGCACAAGTAGCTGATTGGCAGTCTAAAAATATAAACTTACAGGCTGCAATAAATGTATCTGCGCAAGACATAGCATTTCCGGGCTTTCACGCTGCATTAGTTCGCACGCTTAAAAAGTACAAATTAGATTCTAAGCTGATCACTATTGAGCTTACTGAGCGCGATATGATCGAAAACGAAGAAAAAGGTATTAAAGCGCTCGAAAATCTAAAGGCAATTGGCGTTAAAATATCATTAGATGATTATGGTGTAGGGCAAACATCACTTGGTAGATTAAAAATGCTGCCTATTGATGAGCTTAAGCTAGATAAGTGCTTTATCCTAAAACTTGATGAATCGCAAAAAGATCAATTTATAGTGCAATCATCAATTACGTTGGGACATCAGCTAGGTTTCTCGGTTGTAGCTGAAGGGGTTGAAACGCTTGGCTCATTAAATTTACTTAGAGGCATGCAGTGCGACCATGCACAAGGCTATTACTTAAGTCGGCCTTTAAAAGCAGAACTATTAGAAGAATGGCTGGAGGAATACTATGCAAAAAATTAAATACTTATTAGCAAGTTTGTTTTTAATAGTTAGTGTGCCGAGCATTGCAAGCAATGGAAAACTGCTAGCTACGCCGGGAGTTTCTCAAATTGAAGGCAGTGGCGGCGGGGGGATTGTACCGTGGGCACAACTTGCTGGGTACGCAAGTGATGATGAATTTTCGGTAAATGGCTTTTGTAGTCGCGCAGATGTAACCGACTACACACTTGACGTATGTGGTGCACAACTTAATTTATTTAATCGTGTTGAGCTTAGTTATGCCCAACAGCGCTTTGATGTACCAGCACTTGATGCTGAAATAGAGCAATCAATTACAGGTGCTAAAATACGTTTGTACGGCGATATTGTTTACAGTGATTGGCCACAGCTTAGCTTAGGGATTCAGCATAAATCACTGGATGATGGCAGTATTGCAACACTTGTAGGCGCAGAAGAGACTAGCGGTACTGACTACTACCTCGCTGCTAGTAAATTACATTTAGGGGCTATTGCTGGCTATAACTGGTTTTGGAACGTAACTACAAGATACAGTGAAGCTAATCAACTTGGTTTACTTGGTTACGGTGGAGAAAATACTAGCGGAAAAGTATTATTTGAAGGCAGCACAGCACTATTTTTGAGTCGCGAAATAGCCGTAGGTGTTGAGTATCGTCAAAAATCAAATAACTTAAACTTAGGCGAACAAGATTGGAAAGACTTATTTGTAGCGTGGATGCCTAACAAGCATGTGAGTGTGACTGCGGCTTACCTTGATTTAGGAAGCATTGCAGGGGCTGACGATCAAACAGGTTGGTATTTATCGGTTACAGGGTATTGGTAATGAAAAGCGTTGGTATTTTTTTGATTTGTTTAGGGTTGCTTAGTGGGTGTGCAAATTCTACTAAGCTCTCACTTTATCAAAAGCTGGATGGTAAAGCTGGGATAGGCAGAATTGTTGATAGCTTTATCTATCAAATAGGCAATGACGAGCAGATAATTCATTACTTTGAACACAGTAATATAGCGCATTTCCGCCAAGGATTTATTAATCATATGTGCATGTTAGTAGAGGGCCCGTGTACATACGATGGTGACTCTATGGTGGCAATTCATACTGGTATGCATATTACAGAGAAAGATTTTAATCATGTTGTTGATTTGCTTATAAATGCAATGAATGAGCAAGATGTTAGCCATAGCTTACAAAACGATATTCTTTCTAGAATGGCGCCACTTCGTGATGAAATTATAAAAATGTAACTATAAAGCTTTCAAAGTAATTATTAAGTAAAGGGAACCTTGCTTTGATTGCATTGTCCACATAGAATTATTTCATAAAAACAACAATTGGCAAATATAGCTTGTATGGCTTATCTATTTATTTCTCGCAAAAATGTACACGCAAAATACTATAAAAAAATAATCAAAAGATTGTCGATGAATTGCCAATTACACATCATGGGAGCGCCTAAGCTTTCTGCTGTGAAATATTTAATAGATGCGTTCCAAGTTAATTTTACTGGTGTAGTAAACTCTCAACTAAAACGTAAAAGAGCACGTAATACAACTTGGAATAATTCTATCGTTACTGCGGTTTATAGTGCTGGTTTAGTTTTATTTGAACGATTACGATACGCCAAGTATTTAGCCTTATTAACCGAGACTAATCCTGAATACATTGTCATTTGGAACGGCAATAAACTTCCAAATACAACCGTTGCTATGGCTGCAAAAGCATTAGGTGTAAAGCAGTTTTATTATGAAAATGGTTTACTACCCGGTACAAGCAGTTTAGACCCTAATGGTATTAACTATAATGCGTCGTTAAGCCGTGACCCTTCTTTTTACCTAAATTTTGACCCACAAAATAAGTTAAACTTTTCTGCGCCGGATTTAATTCCAAGAGCTGATCATAAAAAGCGCTGTGAATTTGAGTGCGCCGATGTGCCAGAACGCTATATATTTGCGCCTTTTCAAGTACCTCACGATACTCAATTAGCTAGCTTTTCTCCGTGGATAAACTCTATGGACATGTTTTACGACGAGGTGATTAAAGCCGTCAAAAGCTTAAATGATCCAAGTTTAAAAGTGGTTTTTAAAGAGCATCCGTCGTGGCATAAACATTACGCTCATCTTTATGAAAAAGATCCGATTGCAATTTTTGCTAATGGAAATCAAACGAGTGATTTGATTAAGTGCGCAGAAGCCGTATTAACGATTAATTCAACGGTCGGCTTAGAAGCATTACTGCTAAATAAACGAGTTTTAACTCTTGGACAAGCCTGTTACAACATTGAGGGTTTGGTAAAGCATGCGAGCACTGCAGAGCAGCTTGCAGCAAATCTGAACGAAGTAATGCAGGGCTGGCAACCAAATACATTATTAAAGGATAAGTTTTTTAGCTTTATTGAACATGTATATTGTATTCCTGGCGTTTGGAAACACACTGAAGATAAACACATTAAAGCGATTGAAGCGCGTTTTACGGGTAATGATGAGTTTGCTAAATATCATGGTGATAAGGAATCGTAGTGAAAAACCTAATTAGCTGTCAGCAATTACACGAGCAAATTAATAATCCTGCATTAGTGATATTTGATGCAGGTATGCTGCGCCCAGGTGTTTTGGGTACTTATTCGCCGCAAGCAATGCTGCCCAACGCTAAACGTTTTGACATAAAAAATGAGTTGGCCGATAGATCTAACCCCTTACCAAGTACGGTATGCAGCGAGCAGCAGTTTACCCACGTGATGCAAAATGCAGGAGTAAATAACGATTCGTTTATAGTTGTATACGAAGATGGCGGTTTATTTAGCGCAGCAAGAGCGTGGTGGATGTTTAAAGCTATGGGGCATAACAACGTAAAAGTACTCAGTGGTGGCCTTAAAAAGTGGTTAGAGAGTGGTTACGCCACACAGCAAGGTTATAGTAAATCGTTAGGTAAAGGTGATTTTACGGCAAGCTATAATCCTGAGTATTTTATCAATAGCCAACAAGTGGTTGACGCAATTGATGAGCCCAGCATTGTATTGCTAGATGCACGTGCTTATAAGCGTTTTACAGGCGAAGAAAGTGAACCCCGAAAAGGCATACGTAGCGGGCATATCCCAAATAGTCGCTCGTTGCCTTTTATGGATTTACTTAATAAAGGTGAAGCTAAACCACTTGCCGAAATTAAAGCGATATTTAGTGACGTGGTTGATGATGCGCGGCAGTTACAGTTTAGCTGTGGCTCAGGTATTACAGCGTGTGCTTTAGCGTTATTTGCTACTGAATGTGGTTACAGTAATTTAAGTGTTTTTGATGGTTCGTGGAGTGAGTGGGGTGCAAGTGATTCATTACCCATCGCCACAGGAGAAAAGTAGATGTGTTGTGGGTTTAGAGCTTGCTCACGTTAAAGCCGCAGCGTCTCTAAACCTCTTTGTAAATAACAGTACTTAAAAATATTACTCACAAGGAGAAGTGAAAGAGAAGAAAATGAGAAGGTAAAAACCAGTGCTTGCTCGTATTTGAATACTCTTTTATACAATCACTTACTCTAAAAGCGCAGCGCCTCTAAACCTTCTTGTGGATAACAGTACTTAAAATATTATTCACAAGGAGAAGTGAAAGAGAAGAAAATGAGAAGGTAAAAACCAGTGCTTGCTCGTATTTGAATACTCTTTTTATACAATCACTTACTCTAAAAGCGCAGCGCCTCTAAACCTCTTTGTGAATAACAGTATTTAAAAATATTACTCACAAGGAGAAGTGAAAGAGAAGAAAATGAGAAGGTAAAAACCAGTGCTTGCTCGTATTTGAATACTATTTTTATACAATCACTTACTCTAAAAACGCAGCGCCTCTAAACCTCTTTGTGAATAACAGTATTTAAAAATATTACTCACAAGGAGAAGTGAAAGAGAAGAAAATGAGAAGATAAAAATCAATGTTTGCTCGTAGTTGTATTAAATAGCTTTTACTTTTTAAAACCATAAGGGCAGTTTTTACAACCATTTTTGCAGCACGAACCACGCTTTAAAAAGAACCACTTACTAAATACCATGTAACCACTTTGCATGGTGTAGTCGAGCCCTTCAATTAAATTGTCGTTACCTCTATATTGCTTTGCAAAGTCTATTTGGGTTTTAATAGGTTGTGTATAAACACCCTCTAAAAAAGTATTTATTTTATTAAGCGTGCACTTGCGGCATAAACAACTTGTTGCTGTGATATCAAGCGGTAAAATAGCCGGCAGCTCATTGCACCAACACGCTGATATATCGTCTACATTACACGTTAGAGTACTGTGGCATTGAGTACAGTTAAGTTGAGTCATTATAATTCTTTTTAGTAACAGTGAGCCAAGAATAACAAATATTATGAATACACAAAAAGCATTAGCTGAATTTATTACATTTGGAGAGCAAAGGGACGAAGCTATATCGGTTATCGTTTCAAGCCCTGCTGATAGCAATAAAGCTCACTATACTCTCTCAACCGAGGTTTTAATTGATGTGCTTAAACGCTGTTTAAGTAACGAAATAGACTTAGATGATTTGGAGCTTTGGGCAAACGTAATTGAATCGCGAGATGACATTGATTGTACTGAGCATGAAGGTTTTATTTATGCGCTCAGTAATAGCGAGCAAATGGGAGAGCTTAATCATCAAAAGCTTGCTCAAATAGTTGCGTTAGTAAAAGTTTGATTTGTTTAAAAAGCGAGGTGTAAAACCTCACCTAAAAAAAACCGCACTTCAATTGAATGCGGTTTTTTAAATTGAGGACAACCGTTTTAAGCGATTATTTATGATATCCCAAGCACGTTTCTACTTCGTTTTTAGAACCTAAAATAACGGCTACTCGCTGGTGGATTGCATCAGGCTGAATATCCATAATACGCTCGGTACCGGTTGATGCGATACCGCCAGCTTGCTCTACTAACATAGCCATTGGGTTTGCTTCATAAAGTAGGCGTAATTTATTTGGCTTTTTAGGATCTTTGGTGTCGGTAGGGTAAGTAAATAAACCGCCACGGCTAAGCACGCGATGTACATCGCCCACCATTGCTGCAATCCAGCGCATATTAAAGTTTTTAGCGCGCGGGCCTGTATCGCCTGCTAGCAAATCATTGATATAGTTTTGCATAGCTGGCTGCCAATGGCGTTGGTTAGACGTATTAATGGCAAATTCGTTTGTATCAGCAGGGATTTCGGCAAAATCTTGTGTAAGTAAAAAGCTGCCTTGTGTTTTATCAAGAGTAAACATGCGCGTGCCTTTACCTGTAGTCAGCGCAAGCATTGTTGATGGCCCGTAAAGTACGTAACCTGCAGCAACTTGCTTATGGCCGGGCTGCATAAATATGCTTTGATCAGCAGCGTCAGAGCCTTCAGGCGCTTCCATAATAGAAAATATAGTACCCACAAGTGAGTTAATATCCGTATTTGACGAGCCATCGAGTGGATCAAATGCCACTACAAATTTAGCGTCTGGGTTACCTGCTACTGTGTAGTCTTCTTCTTCAGAGGCGATTGCTTTAACCGTACCTGATTCCAGTAAAATATCTTTTAACAGCTGATTAGATAATACATCGAGCTTTTTTTGAGTTTCACCTTGAATGTTTTCATCAAGGGTTGAGCCTAATACGCCAGAAAGCGCGCCTTGACCAACGCGAAACGAAATTTCTTTACATGCCGCTAAAACTGTTCGAATTAATGATAAAAGTTCTCTTGAACAACCATCTTCAAGTAATACTGGAGGGAGTCTACGCATTCTATTTTCCTGATAACGTGTTAAAACCAATCATAATGTGAGAGAGATTAGCTTAGAGCGCTGAAATTCGTCTTAAATAACTGTATTGTTTAAATAGCACCCTATAATGGGACCACCTAATCGTACTTAAAACACAAATAACAAAGATAAGATTATGAAAAAAATACCACTACTAAGTTACATATTCTTTACTGTGCTGTGCTCTATCATAACTCAAGCGCACGCAGCAATTAAGTCAATTGATGAATTTACTACGCAAATGAATCATTTTCCGGGCTATTATTCGTTTTTTTACGATACCCAAAAGGGAAAAGTATATTTAAAAGTTGATAAGTTTGAACAACAATTTTTACTGCAGCAAAGCTTGCCTTACGGTATCGGCTCTAACGATATAGGCCTTGATAGAGGTCAGCTTGGTAATACTCACCTTGTGCAGTTTGAGCGTTTTGGCGACAAAGTAATGCTGCGGGCTGTAAATACTTACTATCGTGCTAATACAAGTAACAAGGCCGAACAGCAAAGTATTAAAGAAGCGTTTGCATCAAGTATACTTGCTGGTTTTAAAGTGGTTGCAGAGGATAAAGCCACAGCACTTATTGATTATACGCCTTATTTATTAAGTGATGTACATGGCGTAAGCCGCACACTTGCTGCACGTAAGCAAGGCAACTTTAGCCTTGATGAATCACGTAGCGCCGTTTATATGAATCGCTCAAAAGCATTTGTAAAAAACACTGAGCTTGAAGCCGTACTTACATTTAAGGGCACAAAACCAGGTGAATTTGTTCGCCAAGTAAGTGCCGACCCTTATGCGCTTACTGTTCATATGCATCATTCACTTATTCAATTACCAGATGATAACTACACGCCTCGTAAGTTTAATCCGCAATCAGGTTTTTGGAGTATAGAACATAAAGATTACGCAGCGCCGCTTGGTGAGTCTATGTATGTGCGTTATATACCGCGTCATCGTCTAACTAAAAAGGACTCAAGTTTACCTATTAGTGAACCTGTTAAACCAATTGTTTATTACCTTGATCCTGGCGTTCCAGAGCCCGTTAAAAGCGCTTTGCTTGAAGGTGGGAAATGGTGGAACGACGCATTTACTGCTGCAGGATATAAAAATGCATTTATAGTAAAAGTGCTGCCAAGTAGCGCCGACCCTATGGATATTCGTTACAACGTCATTCAATGGGTACACCGTGCAACGCGTGGTTGGTCATACGGAAGTTCTGTAATTGACCCACGTACAGGTGAAATACTTAAAGGGCACGTAACACTTGGCTCATTGCGTGTTCGCCAAGATATTTTAATAGCTGAAGCACTCGCTGCTCCTTATTTAAAAGGCAATGAAGTTGCTAAAAACTTGCAAGCAATGGCGCTTGATCGTATTCGCCAATTAAGTGCGCATGAAATTGGTCACACGTTAGGTATTGCTCATAACTTTGCGGCATCGGTAGGTGATAGAGCTTCTGTAATGGATTACCCACACCCGCTACTTAGTTTTAATGAACAAGGTAAGCTTGATGTAACGCGCGGCTATGCAACAGGCATGGGCGTATGGGATACCCAGGTAATTAAATATGGTTATAGCGATTTTACTAACCAAGATGAAAGCGCAGAACTTGCTGCTATTTTAAAAGAAAATAAAGCCAAAGGCCTTGAGTTTATATCAGATAGCGACGCTCGTGCTAAAGGTGGCGCGCATCCAACAGCTCATCTATGGGATAACGGCACTAATCCTTCGCAGGAACTTTTAAGAGTACTCGACGTACGTAAAAAAGCGCTTTCGAAGTTTGGTATTAATAATATTAAAACGGGCGATTCATTATCGCAATTAGAGGAAAAACTAGTTCCGCTTTATCTGTTTCACCGTTTTCAGGTTGAGGCTGCGGTTAAGCTTATTGCCGGTGTTGATTACGAATACGAAACACGCGGCGACTCAGCCGTAAAAGGCGCACAAGTCGTTAATAAAAAAACACAGCAAGAAGCAGTAAACGCTATTTTTGCAACGCTTAAGCCAAGTAACTTATTACTTCCTGAATCGGTACTATCGCTAATTCCGCCAAAAGCATATGGTGAGTCTAAATCGCGCGAGAGTATAGTTGGGCGCACAGGATTAACGCTCGATGCAATGGCATTACCCGAGGTTGCAGTGCAGCATAGCTTGTCGCTTTTATTAAATGCACAACGTTTAAACCGCCTAGCGCAGCAGCAAGCACGTAGTAATGACTTTTATAGTTTAGATGAGTTGCTTGAGGAGCTATATAGCCAAGTGTTTAACGCGTCATCACCTAATACAATGACAGGTAAAATCACTCAGCGCGTGCAATTTTTAACTGCAAAAGCCATGGCTGATTTAGTAGCAAGCGATAGTGTAAGCCCTGAAGTGCAAGCGCAGTTACGTTACTACTTAGTTAAGTTAAGTGAAGACTTTAACCAAAACTCAATGCTGAGCCATACAAGTACTGGCGAGAGTGCGTTTAAGCAATATTTAGCTGAGCAAGTAAATCAGTTTTTAATTAAAGGGCAATGGCCAAACAACTTTAAAGTGCTGCCAATCCCACCGGGCTCACCAATTTAGAATAAAAAGTAGAAGCGCTTATTTTAAATCAATCATTTAATCAATTACAAAGCAAAACACCGAGTATATTTATACTCGGTGTTATTTTATTCTAAAAACGAATACGTACTCTAAGATTTTATTTGCACTAAATCGTAATCGGCCATACCAGGTACTATTGCCTGTAAGCGAGACTCGGTTACATCGAGTGCATTTAAACATTCGCAATACTCAGAAGCCTTAAGCTCTAATTGATGCGCCTTTTTTTGTAGCGACTTATCAATTTCTCTTGAGATAATATCCATGCGTTGCCCCATGTCGTTAATGCGATCTTCTATATTACCTTCACGCGATTTAAACGCATCTCCAAGTGATACCAAAATAGCACCTAACGATCCATGAACAGCAGAGTGAATTTGCTGGCTGATCTCTTTAGTGAAAAAATCATCTATTTGCGAAAGTGATTGAGGGGCTATAAAAAAGAAGTCATCTCCGCGCTTAAACTTATCCATTAGCGCGCGCTCTACATACTGCAATTGTGTTTTAAGTACTTCAGGTTCTTTGTCTGACATACCTTCAACTACGTGTTCAATAGCGCTTAAACCTAAGTTAACACCATCGGTAGCAAGGTTTACTAATTCGGGGACTGTGTGGCGAATACCATTACTAAACTGTTCGAGTACTTTGCTTTCGTCATCGCTTAAATCAACCCAATAACCGCGAATAAACAGTTGGTTATTGTTATTAATTTGGACACGAGTTTGGCCTTTATCTAATATGCGAATTGCATCGTCAGTAATAATTAAACCATGACGTAATTCAACATCGCATTGGGCTTGAGCAAAGACACTAGTGCTTGAGAGCGCTATGGAAAACGCCAATATCGAACGAGATAGAAACGCCATAAACACCTCAAAAAGACTAAAATGGAAGGCGAGTAGGTTAACAAAAAAACAACTTTATGCAAGGGAAAATAAACCTATCAACTATCTCACAGAATAGTTGTATAGAGTGCAGCTTGAGTTTTTAGATATGGTTATGTTGGGCAAAATCAACAGTTCAACAAAGGGCTTAATATATAGCTAGAGAGGGTAGAAGTGGCTCATAGTAAAATAAGAACACGCGGTTTTTAAATGAAGTTTAAAAAGGTACAGCTATTTATATCAATTAAGCTTAATAGCCGACTCTAAATTTACTCTGGAGTCGGCTCAAAAGACTAAAAACTAAATATTTAGTGTGAAACCACTATTAAGCGAATTGCATCAAGTTGTAACTGCGTTTTTTCAATATACGTAGTTAGGTCGTTACGTTGCTTATCGTAGAAGGTAATTTCTTCTTGGCGAATATTCGGATTAATTTGCTTCAGGGCAACAAGTCGCTCTTGCTCTTCACTGAGTGATGTTTGCATTTTAGCAAGTGACGCTGCGCGAATAACTTCAAGTTTTTCTTGTGCCATATCTTTAGCGGTAGTGATCATCGGGTGAACAGCGCTTTGCAATGCACCGGCAAGCTTACTTGCTGTTTGGCGGCCTACGGCTGATAACTGCTGATTAAAGCCTTCAAATGCCACGTTTTCACCTAGGTTATTACCTGCTTTATCGAGCAATATACGAATTGGTGTAGGCGGTAAAAAGCGACCAACTTGTAATACTTTTGGTGCCATTGCTTCTGCAACAAAAATAAGCTCAACAAAAAAGGTACCAGGCGGTAACTTTTTATTTTTAAGTAAAGCCACCGATGCGCTACCAAAGTCGTCGTCACAAATCATATCCATGGTGCCTTGCACCATAGGGTGATCCCAGCTGATAAAGTGTACATCTTCTTGCGAAAGTGCCGTGTCGCGATCAAAGGTAACCGTCATACCGTCTTCTTTAAGCGATGGGAACGATGCATTTAACATATGTTCCGTTGGCTTTAAGATAATGGTGTTTTCGCCTTTATCTTCTTGGCTTACGCCAAATGTGTCAAACACGTTGATCATGTAGCTTGGCAATTCAAACTGGTTATCGAGTTTTTCGATATCAGTCACAAGCGAGTCGGCAGCACCTTGACCCGATGAATGTAGCTCTAGTAAACGATCTCGTCCGCTTTCCATTTTTTTACGCAGTACCGCATTTTGTTGTGCTACTTGCTCAAGTAATGGATCGAGTTCGTCTTCATCGCAGTTATGCGCAGAAATATGCTCAAGTAGGTCATCACGGAACTCTTTATAAAGCATTTGCCCCGTTGTTGATGTAGATTCGAATGCATCTAGACCTTCGTTATACCAACGTAGCAGTACTTCTTGAGCGGTGTTTTCAAAATATGGCACATGAATGTTCACATCTTGCGTTTGACCTATACGGTCTAGTCGACCAATACGTTGCTCGAGCAAATCTGGATTTAGTGGTAAATCAAACAACACTAAGTGATGCGAAAACTGGAAGTTACGACCTTCTGAGCCAATTTCTGAACACAGTAATATTTGTGCATTATCGTATTCGTCTGCAAAAAATGCAGCAGCGCGGTCACGCTCAATAATCGACATGCCTTCGTGAAATACCGACGCTTTAATTGCTTCACGTTCACGCAGTATTTGCTCAAGGCTGATAGCTGTTTCAGCTTTAGCACATATAAGCAGTACTTTTTCGCGCTTAAGTGTTTTAAGGGTGTCGATTAACCAATCTACACGTGGATCGAATAAACCCCAGCTTGCGCTTTCGCCTTCAAATTCTTGGAATATTTTTTCAGGAAACAGAGCACGGTGTGCACTTAGTTCAGGGTTTTGAATACCGCCCATATTACCAAGAACCGACATAGCCGTTTTATACTGCTTTGGTAATGCCATTGGGTAGGCGTGTAATTTACGGCTTGGGTAGCCGTCAATGCCGCTGCGGCTATTTCTGAATAATATACGACCTGTGCCGTGGCGATCGAGTAGCATGTTAAGTATTTCTTTACGCGCTGGTAAATCACCTTGCTGTGCTTTTTCAAGAATATCAGTAATGTCGGTTTCTTTTAATAGCTCAATTAGCGTGGCTTTGGCTGCGTCGTCCAGAGCTTGCTCTTGCAGTAATTGATTTGCCGCTTGCGCTACGTCTTTATAATTTGCTTCTTCTTCTTTAAACACGTCGTAGTCGTAAAAACGATCCGGATCGAGTAACTGTAAACGTGCAAAGTGACTGCTGTGACCAAGTTGATCAGGCGTTGCTGTAAGCAAAATAAGACCCGGAATATCTTGGCTAAGCTCTGCCATACGTTGGTATTCTGAGCTTGGCTTGCCGTTATTGATACTTAGGTGGTGGGCTTCATCTATTACTAAAAGGTCCCAATCAGCAAGCGTTGCTTGTTCAAACCAACGTTTTTTCTTGGTTAAAAACTCAAGGCTGGTAAGTACTAGTTGCTCTGTATCAAATACGTTTGGAGAATCTGCAAACGCTTCATCGCAGCGCTCTTCATCAAAAATAGAAAAACGTAAGTTAAAGCGGCGTAGCATTTCTACTAACCATTGGTGTTGTAGATTTTCAGGCACCACAATAAGTACGCGGCTTGCACGGCCACTAATAATTTGTTGATGTAGTATCATGCCCGCTTCAATTGTTTTACCAAGGCCTACTTCATCTGATAAAAGTACGCGTGGGGCAAAACGTTTACCCACTTCTTGTGCAATATAAAGCTGGTGCGGAATAAGATTAGCACGCTGACCAATTAAACCTTTAATAGGCGATTGTTCACGTTCAAATTTATGTAACCACGTTTGGTAGCGAAGTGTGTAGCGATCAAAACGATCTACTTGGCCTGCAAATAAACGATCTTGTGGTTTATTAAATTTAATAAAATGATCTAAAAAGGTTTCTTTAAGTTTAGCCGTTTCGCCATTATCAACACGGGTGCCGTGATAACAAAGTAACTCGCCTTGTACTTCAATAGACTCTACTTCTAATTCCCATTCTTCAACGCTTTTGATCACATCGCCAGGATTAAATGCCACACGGGTAACAGGTGCTTCTGCACTAGAATAAACACGGTTTTCACCACTGGCAGGAAATAATATGCTGACCTGACGGCCTTCAATGGCAACAACGGTGCCTAATCCTAAATCTGACTCTGTATCACTGATCCAACGCTGACCTAAGGAAAAATTCATGTATGTCTCGTCTATGATGAAAAAGGCGGCTATGTTACCTGTAAGCTAACACCACTGCAAGGCGCTATTTGGCTCACTTTTAATTAATTTTGTAAGTGTTAATTATTACTATTAAAACAGCTTGTCTATGACTCTTTTTTAGGTAAATCAAAACTAATTACAGTTTGTAATAAAACGGACTTTTATGACAAATAGACTAAACTTACATTATGCCTTAGCAATTAAGTATTGCAGGTTTAAGTTTTGCCCGTTTTACTTAGTTATTTTGGTATAGCATAAAAATCATAAAACGTAAGGAAAGTGCTATGGAAAAAGCTTCGAACCTTGAAAGTAAAATGTATGTGCTAGATACCAACGTACTACTTCACGAACCACTCGCTTATTTGTCTTTTCAAGAGCATGACGTTGTAATTCCGATGACGGTGCTTGAAGAACTTGACCATATAAAAGACAGAAAACACGACGTAAGCCGTGATGCGCGCGTCGCTATTCGTGGATTAGATGAAGTTCTTAAAAATGCAACGCCCGAACAAATGCTACAAGGCGTGGCGCTGCCGAGTAACAAAAAGGCAAAAGCGAGCTCTGCAGGTACCCTCATTATTGTAAACGACCATTTATTTGCCGACTCTATTTCTGGTTTGCCTGGTAACGAAAACGACCATCGTATTATCAATTGCGCCGTGTACTTACAAAAGCAGCACAGTGATTCAAAAGTAATACTTGTTACAAAAGACATAAACATGCGTTTAAAAGCCAAAGGCGCCGGACTTAAATATGTTGAGGATTACCGCACCGACCAACTTATTGACGATATAAGCTTACTCACTAGTGGTTATAAAAAAATTGAAGGTGATTTTTGGGATCATGTAGGGGAGTGTAATACGCAGCAACACGGACGCGATACGTTTCATCATGTGCCTAAAAACTTAATCCCTGATGTATTTTGTAATGAATATTTACTTGATGGAGGGGATCAGTTTGCGGCGCGTGTTAAATCGTACGATGACGAGCACATAATGCTCAAAGATATTGGTGTTGAGCGTTTAATGCATCAACAAGCATGGGGCGTTAAGCCCAAAAATATTTATCAAGGGATGGCATTAGATGCACTACTGGATACAAGTATTGAGCTTGTTATTTTAACAGGACCAGCAGGGTGTGGTAAAACCTTGTTAGCACTTGCCAGCGCCCTTGAAATGGTCATCGAAAAAGGTATTTACGATAAAGTAATAGTTACCCGTAATACGCCAGAAATAGCAGAGTCTATAGGCTTTTTACCAGGCACTGAGGAGGAAAAAATGGCGCCATGGCTTGCAGCTATCACTGATACGCTGGAGGTATTGCACAAAGGCGACGAAAATCCAATATCGAGTCGAAATTACATAATGGAGAAGGCTAATGTACAGTTTAAATCGGTTAACTTTATGCGCGGGCGTAGCATTCAAAATGCAGTGGTAATTTTAGATGAGAGCCAAAATTTAACGGCATCTCAGCTTAAAACGATTATTACTCGCTGCGGCGAAGGTACTAAATTAATTTGTACAGGTAACTTGGCGCAAATAGATAGTAACTATTTAACGCCAGTAACATCGGGCTTGACGTACATAGTAGAGCGCTTTAAAAACTTTGAAGGCAGCGCAACAATAAACCTCAACGGTGTTGTGCGTAGTCGCTTAGCGTCATTTGCAGAAGAAAATTTATAACTTGCGCTTAACAAATTGGCTCGATAGTCTATCGATTGATTTTCGAGCCAAATGGCAGGCAGTACATTGAATTTTTTACCTCTGAAGCATTATTATCGTTCATTATTTATTGCGCTGTTAGTGCCATTGATTGTCGCTTTTTTACTGTGCTTGCACTTATATAATATAAAGCTTGAGCGGACGGTTGAAAAACGCCAAGCTGACTTTACAAATGTTTCAGCGCAAGTTACCCACGGGATGGACTCGGTGAGTAATCTACTTACCACCATGTTTAACTTATACGAGCAAGCGACTTATCCCAAAATAAACCAAGATTTGCTCGAAGGCATAAATCAATATGATGGTTACTATTATCGTCATTTTATTGATCAAAGTACTGAAATAGTGGGTAAAGGTGAGTTTGCGTTATCTGCTAAGGCATTAATGCAGTGGCAGCAGGCTATTACATTAGGGCCTTCGTTTAATACAACGCTTGCATTAATGCAGTCGTTATCTGCTGTAGCGTATGTTGATGATAATGGTTTTGCTTATGTAAGCAGGCACAACAAAAGCCAAAGTTTTATGCTTACTGAAATTTTAAATGGAAAATTTAAGCCAAAATTTGCGCAAAACAAACTTACTTCAAGTCCTATTGTTAAAGTGAATGACAATTCGTATTTTGCTATTGGTCGACAACGAAGCACAGGCTCAGCCGATTACATTATTTTAATTTATGATGTTCAAGCAATTTCTGGATGGTTAAAAAAGGTGTCACCGAACAGTGGTGAATACGTTTTTATGAACCAATCGCATCAAATTATCGCCAGCTCTAAACAGATAATAGAGCAAGCGACTGCGTTAAAAAATTATTGGCCAGACTTGGCCGATCATCAGAGTCAAAAAACAGTATTAACTAGTGATAGTAATTACTTTATGCAGCCTATGGATGAGTTACCTATTCACGCCGCATTTTACGAGCACAAACCCCAATTAATAAGCTCAATTAAGTATGAGATATTACTAGAGTTTACTTTTTTAACGCTATTTTTAAGTATTATGTTTGGCGTGTTTTTTTGGTTAAGTCAGCGCATTTTTATAAAGCCGATGACTCACTTAATGTCATACCTTGAGAGTAACGGGACACAACAAGAAGAGCAGCTAAATTACAAAGTTCCACTGAGCTGGCAACCTTGGTTTTCTAAAGTGAAGCGTGTATTTACTAAAAACAAACAGTTAGTTGATTCATTACAAAGTGCAAATAAAGCTCTGGACGACCAAGTTCAGCTGCAATCAGAAAAACTAAGCCGCAGTTACGAAGCGAAAGAGCGCCACTTAGCTTTACTCAACACTATGCTAAACAGTGTGCCAGACCTTATTTACTTTAAAAATATTGATGGTTCATTCTTAGGATGCAATAAAGCATTTGAGGCATATATCGGTAAAGATCAAACTGCATTAGTTGGTAAATATGTAGATGATTTAGGTGACAATGATCAGCAAATAAATGCGCTTGAAAAACAAGTATTACAAAACAGAAATAGTGTTGAACAGCGAATAGAAACCGATACAAAATCGTATCAACTTACTATTGCACCTTTTTATAACGAGCACCAACACCTGTTAGGAACCATGGGCATTGGTCGCGATATTACCGAGCAGCAACAAACATTATTGGCCTTAAAATCATCTGAATCTAAATTTAGAAGTGCAATTGAATTTGCGGCTAACTGCGTGGTTTTACTCTCGCTTGAACACACCATATTGCAAGTAAATAAAGCAGCAAGAAAGCAGTTTTCTGATCAGCCAGTACTCGTTGGGGAGCAGTTGAAAGCATTATTTGATGACTCCCAATGGAAGCAGATAAAAAGCACTTTAGCGCAATTGCTAGATGACAAAAAACGCGTATACCATTTAACGCTTGCTCAAGGGGGCTTAACAAGCTGGTTGCAACTAAGTGTATCGCTTGTCTGGGATGAAAACCGCGATCCAGCTTATTATGTTATACACATTCAGGATGTGAGTGCATTAACTAAATCAAAACTAGATGCCGAACGAGCAACCCTAGCTAAAAGCCGCTTTATAGCCAATTTAAGTCATGAAATACGTACCCCTTTGAACGCTGTTTTAGGGTTGCTTGATATGTTAATTGAGCAAGGCTTAACGCAAAAGCAACTACAACAAACAGATCAAGCTAAGCATGCAGCACAAAGCTTGTTATTAATGCTTAATAGAATGCTTGATTTTGCACGTATTGAAGGTTCGCAAACCGATTTAAAACAAGCGTCTTTTAGCATGGTTGAGCTGGTGGATATTTGTGAAAGCTTAACGGCTCCATTGTGCGAAGGAAAAGGTATTGAATTTGTTATTGATATTGACCCGCTAATAGCACCTGATTTGATATGCGACAGTATACGTTTGCAGCAAATATTAGGTAACTTATTAACTAATGCCGTTAAGTTTACAAAAACAGGTTCCATTACTTTAAAAATGGAACTTATTGAAAGCGATAGCCTAGAGCAACAGCATATTTGCTTTAAAGTAATCGATACTGGCATGGGTATAGATGAAGCTGATCAAAGTCGCTTATTCGATGCTTTTACTCAAGGTGATGAATCTTCAACCCGCATACACCAAGGGGTTGGGCTAGGTTTAGCTATTGTTAAACATGCAGTATCGTTAATGGGTGGGGAGATTGCTTTAAAGAGTAAAAAAGGCCACGGCAGCGAATTTTATTTCAGTATTAGCTTTTTAGTTGATACCACTAAAAACACAGTGTTACCGACTAATACATTGGCTATTTTATCTGATCAAAGTAAAGAGCTTAAGCAGGTGACAAATGCATATAACGAACTTGCTAATATTAATTTAGATGAGGTACTAAAATACCCAATTAAGCTCTCTAATACTCAAAAAATAATAATTGATGCAGCTGACTTACCTGCACTTTTAAATGTTGAAGCGATTAATGATTCGTTATCAGCTAAAGAAACATCGGTAATTATTATTAATCATCAGCACACACTTAATTTACCGACAAGCGAGCACTTAGCTGCGCATCACGTTAAAGCATCGGCATTAGGGCAAAGGCTATTTAGTTTGAACTCTCAGCAAAAGCCTATAGTTAATACAAGTGCCGCAGTACACAGTGCAACTGAAAGTAAAGCTGATATATCGGGTCTACTTGTATTAGCCATTGATGATAATCAGCTTAACTTAGAAATAATTAGCAGTGTTCTGCGCCAAGCAAACGTAAATGTTGTTACGGCTTTAAGCGCATCAATTGGTATGGAGTTATTGCAAGTTTTGAAGCCTGACTTAATATTGATGGATGTGCAAATGCCGAAAATAGATGGCTGTCAAGCAACCGCTTTGATTCGTCAACAGTTTGACGCAAAGCAACTGCCTATTTTTGCTTTAACGGCTCATTGTGAACCTGCTGATGTAGAACGTTCTTTAAAGTGCGGCATGAATAAACATTTAACTAAACCGGTTGTTGCTAAAGTACTTATTGATGCAATTGCTGATTTAAACTTAGTTAAACCAAGCTTTTTTGAAAAATCATTTGCTTTAACGCAGTTTAGTATGGATGAAAAACTACTTAATACGATGATTGATAAGTTTGCTAGCTTGTGTGAAACCCAGCTATCGCAACTAGAAGAAACAACCAATAAGGATGATTTGGTACGTTTAGTGCATAGTATCAAGGGTGTAGCAGGTAATTTAGGTTTTAGACGATTATCACATTGTGCTTTATTGTGTGAAAGAACGCTTAAAACAACTAATAAGCCTATTGAGATTACACTACAAGAGCTTATCATACAGCTAGAACAGGTAATTGTTTTTATAAAAGGGCTAGGGGTTAGGGATGTCGAAAAGAGCTAAAGTACTTATTGTGGATGATGATCCAATCAACAGATTAGTACTTGAAAAAACACTTAAAGCAGAACACGACGTGTTCTTAGTTGAAAGTGGTGAAAAAGCACTGACCTTTGTAAAAACAGCGCAAGTTGATTTAATAATCCTTGATGTAATTATGCCTGGAATTGACGGCTATCAAGTACTTGTGGAGCTTAAAGAGAACCCAATAACTCAGTCTATTCCTATTATATTTATATCAGCCAATCGTAGCCATGATGATGAAGCAAAGGGTTTAGAGCTCGGTGCAATGGACTACATAACCAAGCCATTTAGTCCTTCTATTGTTCGCGTTAGAGTGCGCAACCAACTCCTCATAAAGCAAAAAAATGATTTGCTAGAAATGCTAGCTTCGATAGATGGCTTAACTGAGATACCAAATAGACGCTACCTTGATGAAAACTTATCTCGAGAATGGCGCCGCAGCAAACGAAGTGGCACACCGCTATCGGTGTTACTAATGGATATAGATCACTTTAAACGCTATAACGATTGCTATGGACACCGTGCTGGCGACGAGTGTTTAAAGAATGTTGCGCAAGCACTTGCAGCTCAATGTGAACGTGGCAGTGACTTTATTGCTCGTTATGGCGGAGAAGAATTTGCTGCTGTGCTACCAGGAATTGATAAGCACGAGGCAATGGAGTTTGCTAATAAATTACGCAATGCTGTAAATGCTTTGAATATAGAACATAAAGCTTCATTAAATGCAGACCACATCACTATAAGTATAGGTATTGCCACTACACAAAGTGGTAAGGTGTATGCTGAGCAAGCATTATTAGAAGAGGCCGATTTAGGCTTATATGCCGCTAAAGATGCAGGGAGAGATAGAATAGTCGCACGCTAAAAACTTAATATACAAAAAACGCCAATATTCATATATTGGCATTTTTGTATCGAACTACTTTTTATTGGTTACTGCGTGATCATACCTAAAGCGGTGTCACCAATGCCCACTAACTTATCATTTTTAAATACAAGTGGCGTACATTCATCTTTTGTTGTTTTTGAATCTGAATGCTTGCTATGCGTTACATAAAAAAGTACTTGGTATACATCATCATCTTTTTTTAATAGCTCAGTGAAATTAGGCGTTTTTAATTGCGTTAAAACAGACTGATAGCTGCTATCCATTTTTAGCTCCGATATAACTTCACGATTATTTTTATGCTGTGCTTGCCAGCTTGATGAGTTTTTCCCTGCCCAATGAGTCTCAGCTTCGCCATCTGACACGGCAATAACACAGCCTGTTAAAAATGGAGCGATTAAAGCGGCTGCTAAAAGTGATTTTTTCATTTTTATTTACCTTAATAAGATTTTTAATTGGTTATTAACTGTATTAAAGCAAAGAGTAGACCATATTGATAAGTTGTTATGAATCAGTTTGTTAAGTGAGTTAAGCTGTTTTTATCTAATAAAATATTAAATATATTAGTAAAAACAGCCACTTTTTAGCTTATTTGATTACTACAATAAAATGATTAAACCAAGCGGTTGCGTGATTCACCTTTAGTAAATGCCGCAATATTCAAACTTACTTCATTAATTAAACGCACAATAGATTCAGTACTTGCCCATGCAATATGTGGAGTAAGTAATAAGTTATTGCCTGTGTAATTAGCAAGTGGATTTGAAGTTTCAGCAGGTTCTTTAGTTAGTACATCAACACCCGCTCCAGCAATTAGGTTTTGCTTAAGCGCTGTTGCTAAGTCGGCTTCGTTAATAATACCACCACGTGCTGTATTAATAATTATAGCGCTTGGCTTCATCATTTTAAGCTCATTAAGTGCGATTAAATCACGTGTTTCATCTGTAAGCGGGCAGTGTACGCTGATTATATCGGCTGTTTTAATGACGTCTTCAAAAGGCGTACGACCATCGCGACATTTAACCCCTTTACGCTCTGCAACAATAACATTAGCGCCAAATGCCTCAGCCACTTTAGCAACGCCTTTGCCTAGCGTACCGCCGCCTATAATGGCAAATGTTTTACCTTGCAAGTCGTTAAAACTGTAATCGAGTATGCAAAACATTTCACTTTTTTGCCATGCGCCTTGCTGGCAATCCGCCTGATAGCGGTGGGTGTTACCCAGTAAGTTAGTAATTAAAGAAAATGTATGTTGAACAACTGAAGGGGTTGAGTAGCCAGCTACATTAGTTACGGCAATACCAAATTCTTTAGCGGCTTCTAAATCAACATTATTAGTACCGGTTGCACTTACGCAAATTAATTTCAGTTGTGTTAGCTGACTAATTGTATCGCGATTCAAAACTGCTTTATTAGTGATTAATACATCAGCGCCTTGGCAATGCTCAATAACTTGCTCTGGGCTGGTAAGTTCATAAGTCGTTAATTTACCAAGTTGTTCTATACACGAAAGAGATGTTTTAGCTAACGTTGCGTTATCAAGAATAGTAATGTTCATTATGAGCCCTAAAATAAGTGGATCTGAAAGAGTTAAAATCGTAAAAAAGAGGCTTACGATCCATCAAAAGTCTAAAATATGGGCTTAAGGTACTACGAAAGAAAGGCTTTGTTAATGGTATTACTACCAAATGATTAGAGGGCTATGTAGTAGTGGTCTGCCCACTAGCAGATTGAGAACATGGTATTTTGCTAGACTGATCAGTTTTTTTGCACTTATAAGCAAGCCTATGGTCATAGAAGGTAATTAAACTCGGCTTTAAAGCAAGTTGCTAAAATAAAAAATCGTTTTTTTGGTTATTTCGCATTTTAGATTGGCTGAGTTATAATCGGATATAGACATAAACGGTGCGCTTTAGCGTGCCGTTTTTTAACATTGTAGATGTAGTAATGAGTGAATTAGAAGATAAATACGCAGATATACGCCCATACAATGACGACGAAGTTGCGGCGTCGCTTACACGTTTGATTAACGATGATGCGTTTATTGATGTAATAGCAAAGTATAATTTACCGCGCTTTTTATCGGCAGTGCCTTTTATTGCACGTCCAATGGTAAGAAGTCAGTTACGCAAAAAATGGGGCAAAGTAAGCACCGTTGAAGATGTGCAAAATGAAGTGGCGCAATACTTAGATAAACTAGTGAAGCGCACCACATCAAAAGTTACCTTTTCTGGGCTAGAACAGTTAGACGCTAATCAGGCCTATTTATTTATTTCAAACCACAGAGACATAGTGCTTGATCCTGCATTAGTTAATTGGGGTTTATATCAGCATAAAATGAAAACAGTGCGTATTGCTATTGGCGATAATTTATTGCAAATACCTTACATTACTGAGCTTATGCGTTTAAATAAAAGTTTCATTGTTAAGCGCTCTGCTAAAGCACCAAAAGAAATGTTAAAAGCATTAACCCAGTTATCGTCATATATCTATGACTCTTTAATCGGTGGAAATTCTATTTGGATTGCACAAAAAGAAGGACGTGCAAAAGACGGTTTTGATCAAACAGATCCTGCCCTTTTAAAAATGTTGCAATTAAATGGACGTAAACAAAAGAAAGAATTTGGCGATTATATTAAAGAGTTAAAAATAGTGCCTGTTTCTATTTCTTATCAATATGAACCGTGTGCAATTGCTAAGGCTAAAGAGCTTTATCATAAACAGCATCATGGTGAATATATTAAGTCAGCGGGTGAAGATATTGCCAGTATTGTTGAAGGTTTTAGTTCAGCTAAAGGGCATGTGCATTTAGCATTTGGACAGCCAATCGAATCTAAATGTGATAGTGCTGAAGAGCTTGCTAAAACAATTGATAGGCAAATTGTAGATTCGTTTTATTTGCACCCAGGTAATTACATTGCTGGTGGCTGTAAAGAGGCGGTAATAGACTCTCCAGATACAGCGACGTTTGAACAGCGTTTAGCCTGTGTACCAGAAGAGTTAAAACCGTTAGTGCTGGCCATGTACGCTAAGCCATTTCACCGTAAAACAGAGATAAATACCAATAGCTGTGAGTATTAATAATCCCAGCTCAACAAAACTAAGCAGCAATTAAATTGCTGCTTTTTTTTTGCTCAAAAATAACGCTATACTAATACCTCCTCTTCAACTGGGCGGTACTTATGCATGCAACAAATTGAAATATTTGATATTCCAAGTCCTTGCAAAAGTATTTGCTTAGTTAACAACAGAGGGTATTGCAAAGGGTGTTATCGTAGTCGGGATGAGCGCTTTTCGTGGAATACCTTATCGAACGACCAAAAAAAGAAGGTGCTTAGTTTGTGCCAGCAGCGCTACAAGCGCTACCTTCAAAAAAAGCAGCAAAATGCAGTGCCAAGCACGCAGGCGCAGCAGCAAGGGTTCGACTTTTAAAAGCTTAATCCATATTTGGCTCTTAGTGCGTACGCAGTGCCATTGTTAGTTAGGTTAATTAATGACATTTTAAGCTTTTCTACTAAGTTTTCATTACGTTTATTTAAATAATGATAAAGCGGATAAGTACTCAATACTTCTTTTACAAAACAGCCTTGAGGTGACGGGAGCTCATTATTTTGCATTATAAAGTTAATCATCAAAGCTCCCTGTACTTTTTTCTGAGCAAGCAAATTAAGTTGGGTATTCATGCTTTTAACTTTAATAATATTCCCTGCAAACTGTGTGCTTGCTAAATAATGTTCTTGCACAGGGTAGCCATCAACAATTGCGACGCTATCGAGCTGTTCTAAACTGTTAGGTAAACAGTTTTTATATAATACTAAGTCAAACTTAAATAGCTCATAATCGACTCTAATTAAGTTTTCGTAATTTTCTTCAACGCTTGCATCTCTTCCTAACTGCCCATCAAGTACGCCATTATTTGCAGCGAGCAAAGCATTTTGGTGACTAAAATCGATTATATGTATTTTAAAACCGATATCTGCGTATGCTAACTTTAATAGCTCGAGGGCATAATCAGCTTGAGGTGTACTTTGCGGACGATTAAAAGTGAGGTTGTATTGATGACTAAAACAAGAGGCACTAAAAAATAAATTTACCAATAATAACAAGATACTAAAATGTCTATTCATTATCAGTTCCAATTACTACAGAAATAAATAAAATAAGACGCGTATAATAACAAGGAGATTACCTCTTGCCCAGTTTAGAGGGGGAATCAAATAATCTTAAAAGCGAATGAGGAAGTATTGTGAGTTTTAATTTATGCCTATTACCACGTGAAGAAAAATATCAAATTCAGTTAGATTATGAAGCGTCTTTTTGGGCGTATCAAATTAAGCGTAATAAAAAAACGAGAGAGCAAGTTTACAACACAATCCACAGCCGCCCAGTGGCAGAGCAAATGGTTTTGAAACAAAAATTTGAACAGTATTTAGCGCTAATGCTTAGCTAAATATCGATATAAAAATGTATAAAGTTGAAGTGTTAAATGAACTAAAAACCCCACTTGTGAATAAATTCTACAAAAAGCACAGCGTAAGAGGGCGTGCTAATAAACAAGATAAGGTATGGGTTACTTACTATAATAATGAAATAGTGGCAGCATGTAGGTTACAAGATAAAACAGAGTTTTTATTTTTATCTACCATGTTTGTTGCGCTGGGACATCGCGGTAAAGGGATTGCAAAACAATTGCTTTCAACACTCTTAAAGTCGCAAAATAGAGAGATAAAGACCTTCGCATATGAAAACGTAGCTGATTTATATTGTGCTATTGGTTTTAACCAGGTGTTAACATATACTCTTGCTTTACAAGTACTTTTTGATACTTACAAACATCGAAATATAGTCGCTCTAGAGTACCCATAATAATAAATAATAATATGGAATAAGCATGAGTAAATACGTTAATGGGATCATTAGTTGCTTTGTAGTTTTAATAACTATTCTAAGTTGCCAAGTAGGGGCACAAGTAAAACGTTTATCTCCTAGCGAAGGCTTATCACAAAGCTACGTTAATACAATGCTTATAGACACTAACGGTTACCTTTGGCTTTCGACAGAGGCCGGGCTTAATCGTTATGATGGCTATCAAGTTATTCCAATAAACGGCCCTAATGGTGAGTTAGAAGAGGCGATCATCGATCGTATTTACCAAGACCCTCAAGGGCACATTTGGATAGCCTCTTTACTTGCAGGCCTGTTTAGATACGACCCCGTAACAGATTCATATCAGCAATTTCTAGAAAAACCGACCAGTGAAGAAGAAATTATCAATCAGTCTGTTTTTAGTATGGTGGCCGTTGATAAAAAAACACTTTGGATTGGGCGAGGCCGCGATTTTGCAAAGCTTGATATCGCAACCGGAAAAATAACAACTATTTTTGAGCTTCCGGCTAAATATAAAAATACCCTTGTGAGAAAGCTGTTTGCCTACAATGGTTATATATTTATAGGTACAAGCCATGGTGCATACGTATTTGATATTGCCACCGAGCAAGTTAGACCTCTACAGCATTTAAAAGGTGAAGCTGAGCATATTTACCAAAATAATGTGAAGTCTTTCGCATTAGGTGAAAATAAACAGTTGTTAGTAGGGGCGGTACAAGGCTTATACGAAGTTGATATTAGTAACTTATCAAAAATGTTTGAACGCCCAGATTTACCTTTTAAAAGTAAGGTATTACTAAGTGACTTAAATGTTTGGAGCATAGTAAACGAACACGGAACAATAGATTTAGCTACCGACAAAGGCTTGTTTAAATTTGATTTAAACACAAAAGAGCTGATTAAAAATACTCGAATAGCCAAAAGTAAGTACACACTTGCCGATACCAGTATTATTGATATGGCTAAAGATAAATCGGGTGGTACATGGGTTGCGACTAAGACTGATGGAGCGTTTTACTTATCTCACGACAGCTATCATTTTAATAATGTCGATGGCACCTTGCTCGGGGGGGATGGTTTATCACATCACTCTATCTGGGGGATTACCGAATATAAAGACAAGCTTTGGCTTGCAACGCATAACGGTATTACCGAGGTTGATTTAAAAACAAATATTGGTAAAGCTTATTTAAAAGACTACAAAGTCGACTTACTCACCACTGAGTTTACCGTATATGAAATAACGCCCTATAAAGATAATTTATGGCTTTATACAAACCGTGGTTTATTTATTTTTGACCCTGTAACGCATCAAGTTAGCGAACCAAAAGTGCATAACCCTGCTGATCAAGAGCTGATTACTGGTAGAGTGCATGGCGTTACACTCATGCCAAATGGCGATCTATACTTTGTGCACTCAGATCATGGGGTATTTATATACAATATAGATTCTCAAGTAATAACGCGTCTGGGTGGCCAGTTTGACCAGTTTGAACCCTTTTTAGCTCATGGCTTTTTACCCGCGTTGAGCAATAAGCCAGACTCGCCACTATTTTTTAATGCTGGAATTTTATATCAAGTAAACCCAAGTGATTTAGCACTTAAAATGATTTACAAAGTGCCAAAGCAGCACGAAAACGTAGCCATTAGCGTGCTTTCTTATTTAATTGATAACAACAATATATTGTGGATATCACTTTCTAATTTTGGCTTGATAGGCCTTGACGCATCTACTTATCAATTAGTACATACAATCGATTTAGAGAAGAATAAATTAGGCACATTGCTTTACGATATGGTGCTAGATGATGATGGCATGATCTGGATGAGTAGCCATAAAGGCATTTGGCGATTAAACCCAGAAACACTTCATTTTCAACAATTTTCTACGTCAGAAGGGTTACTCTCTGCTGAGTTTAATAGTAACGCCATGGCACAGCTTAAAGATGGCCATATTGCGTATGGTAGCTTAAAAGGTTTTACTTATTTTCACCCAATGGAAAACCAAAATTACCAGTCACTTATTGATCACGTAAATATTACGCGAGTTGATTTAATGTCACGAGATCTATCGCTTGATTTAAAACAGCCTCTTAACGAGGTTGTGTTAAACCATGATGATATTGGGCTTGAAGTGGCATTTTCGGCTATGGCATTTAGTAATCAAGAACGCATTATTTATGAGTATCAACTCGATAACGGACAAAAAAGTTATACTCGAAATAACAACCGCGTATTGTTTCCAAAATTGAATCCAGGTAATTACCAATTAAAAGTTTGGGCTAAAGACCCCCTGACTGGCGAATATACCTCGCCTGCTATTTTAAAAATAAAAGTAAAGTATCCGCTTTGGCGTGCACCTTATTTTATGGTGCTTTACGCCATGCTGTTTATTGGTTTTGTTGCTATGTGGGTTATGCGCCGTAATAAAATTCAGCGTATTTTATTGGCAGCAAATAAAGAAAGTAAAGAAAGCGAAGCGCGTTTAAAATTAGCACTTGAAGGCAGCGAATCGGGTGTCTGGGATTGGGAGTCGAGCAACCCAAGCATTTACCAACCCCGCTTAGCGAGTGAGTTAAGCTACGAAAATGAAACCGTAAGCCTTGATGAATATTTATCTAAAATTCATCCGCAGGACAAACAGCTATTTCGCTTAGAGTGGCTTGAATTTTTATCTACCGATAAAGGCTACTTTAATTGTACCTACCGCCTGCGCCATGCAAAAGGCTATTGGCGCTGGTATAAGGACTTTGGAAAAGTAGTTGAGTGGGATGATAAAACTCCACAAAAAGTAGCGGGTACTTATACAAATATGACCCGTGAGATGGTGTTTGAAGAACACGCTTTACTATTTACGGCAGCATTTGAGCAAACACGTGATTGGGTGTTTATACTCGATAAAAACTTAAATATTCGGGCTTCTAATAAATCACTGCAAACCGCCTTTAACTTCACCGCTGAGTCGTTATCTAGCCGGACTTTAAATTTAGGTATATCGCGCAGCAATCGTTTTGATTATTTACGCATTATGCAAAAGCTATCTGTTGGGGAGCATTTTTCGTGCGAAGACAGTGTGGTTTTAGCTAATGGTGAATCGCGTCATGTACTTGTGAAAATAAGTGCAGTGGCCGATAACGAGCAGCGCCTTAATAGTTATGTCATTATTTTAACCGATATAAACGCACAAAAATCAGCTGAAAACGAGCTGCACCTATTGGCCAACTACGATGCTTTAACTGGGCTGCCAAATCGTACATTATTTAATGACCGCGTTGAACACGCCCTTGAACAAGCAAAACTGCATGGATGCAAAGTGGCTTTGTTACATATCAATATTAAACGTTTTAAATACTTTAATGACTCATTAGGGCACGAAGCGGCTGATGAGCTAATTAAAGAAGTTGCTGAGCGCTTAAAGTGCTCTTTGCGACCATCGGATAGTGTTGCGCGATTTGGTGGCGATGAGTTTGTCGTGTTAGTAGAAGATATTCATCAGATAGAGCAAGTACTTATAATATGTACTAAGTTGATGGATTGCGTGAATCAAAATATTGCGATTAATGGTCAAGTTGTAAACGTTAATTTAAGTATTGGTGTGTCGATATCGCCAGATGACGCAGAGCAAGGCCCCGCACTTTTAAAAGCTGCGAGCATAGCGTTATATCATGCAAAAGACTCTTTAGAAGGGCGCTACCAGTTTTATAAGCAAGAGATGAACCAGCATGTTCAAAGAGCGCTGCATCTTGAATCTCAGCTTACTAGAGCGTATCGAGAAGAAGAGTTTTGTAATTACTATCAGCCTATTATTAATGCTAAGAGCCAAAAAACAGAAGGCTTTGAAGTGCTGCTGCGTTGGCCCGAAAATAAACTAGTACAAACTCAAGAGTTTTCGCTGGCTGCAGAGGGGATAGGCTTAATTACAAAAATTATGCTGCAGACCTTTGCGCGCGCTTTATTGGAGTTAAAAGAGTGGCGAAAAGCCTCACCTAACCTGTATTTATCTATTAACTTATCAGCACTAGATTTTGAGTTTAAAGAACTCGTACCTGAAATTAAAAAAGCGTTAAATAATTCAGGTGTATCATCTGAGGCAATTGTTTTTGAAATAACCGAATCAATATTAATGCGTGATTCAAAAGAAGCGCTGCACAGCATGGAACAACTTAAAAAGTTGGGTTGTAGATTGTACATGGATGATTTTGGTACAGGTTACGCATCACTTACTTATTTAAAGCGTTTCCCTATTGATGTACTTAAAATAGATAGAAGCTTTGTACAAGACATAGGCATAGACTCTGATGATGAGGCCATTATCCAATCAACACTCGCGCTTGCAGATAGTTTAGGCAAAGAGTGTGTCGCTGAGGGCGTAGAAAGCTCGCACCAACTTGCTTTTTTAAAGGCGAGAGGGTGCAAGCATTTCCAAGGGTATTTATTTAGTAAACCGGTACCTAATACCGAAGTACTCGCGCTTATTAATCGCGATTGGAGTGATATATTTAATTAATCATAGCAGTACTTGTTTAAGGCCTTTTACCGCAGTGTCTGCAAAACAAATGGCTGTTATGCTCATTTAACTGCGTTTTAATGGCCTTATTAGCTTCTAGTTTACTCAAGCCTAACTTATGGCGTAGCTCTTCTAGGTGTACTTGTTGGGTATCATTAAGTGTGCCATCCTGAATTGACTCGTGCACTGCGTCTTCAAAAAACTGACGCCGTTTACGTATCTGTTCTGAAAAACTAGACGCCAGTAATCCGGTAGGAATAGCGACCATACCCATGCTCAGTAGTGTGATAACGCCACCGAAAAACTTACCCAATGGCGTTATAGGTACTACATCGCCATAACCAACGGTCGTTAGTGTTGCCATTGCCCACCACATAGCCGCAGGAATAGAGCCAAATTTATCGGGTTGTATATCGTGCTCAATTAAATAAATTCCGCATGAAGCTAAAATAAGCACAACGGCCATTATAAAAAAAGCAGCCATTAATGAACTACCTTCATCGTTAAAGGCTTTTAAAAGTAGCTGCATGGCGCGTGAGTAGCGAGTGAGTTTAAATACTCTTAATAATCTGAGTATGCGTAAAAAACGTAAATCGAGAGGAAATAAAAACATCATTAAGCTTGGCAAAATCGCTATTAAGTCGATTAACGCAAGTGGTGATAAAAAATACTTTAATCTGCGTTTACTGTTCGAGCCTTCCATTGCTACATATTGTGTTTTATCTACACAGGCCCAAAGCCTGGCTAAGTATTCAATAGCAAAAATAGCGACCGATACAATTTCTAAAACTAAGAATTCGTTGTAATACTGCTCTGCCACACTTGGGATTGACTCAATAACAATGGCTACAACGTTAATCATTATTATGCTAATGAGCGCAATATCAAGAATATGCCCTGAGCGTTGATATTGACCTGTACCTTCAAACAGGCAAGCCATTTTTTGGCGTAACGTTTGCGGTTCATTCATTATTTAAGTTTAAGTACCATGTTAATACTGCCTTCTTCAAAGTCGCGACTAATTTTAAAACCTAGCTTACGGGCAAGTTCGATCATCCCTGTATTCTCTGGTAAGGTTATGCCTTCAATCGACTCCACACCTTGACGTTTACAGTGATTAATTGCAGCGCTCATTAGTATACGACCAAGCCCTAAGCCTTGGCAGTCTGAGCGTACTACAATAGCAAACTCAGCATGTAGGTTATCGGGGTCCATAATGACGCGAGACACACCCAGTGTACGGGTTTTACCTTCAAAGCGTTGGCACACAATAAACGCCATTTCACGGTCGTAATCAATTTGCGTCATTTTAGCGAGTTGATCGTGGTTAAACTGTGGAAGCTCGCCAAAAAAGCGTTTATATCTGTCTTCTTTGTTAAGTGACTCGTCAAATACTTTATGAGCTTGTTCATCTTCCGGTTTTATCGGTCTGAGCGTAGCTTGAGTGTTATTTTTAAGTGTTACCACTTCAACAAGGTCAATAGGGTAGGGACGAATAGATAAGCGCTTACGATTGCTCTGAGCTTGATAGCGGTTAAGTGTCATAGTGGCATCAAGCACTAAAAACTGCCCATTGCTGGCAAGTATAGGATTTAGTTCCATTGAGCTTATATCGGGTTGATCAATAACTAACTGAGAAATACGCGTTAGCAGTGCACATAAACGATACTTATCAACTTTCTCGGGGAGTATGCGCTCCTTTAATACGCCTTTGTCGTGCGCTGCGGCAATTAAATACTTTGCCAAGTTCATATTCAGTGGAGGCAGAGCAACGGCGGCTTGTGCATATTCAAGGCCGGTGCCTGCTTCACCTAATAATATAACTGGGCCAAAATTAGGCTCGGTTTTAATTGCAATTCGCAGCTCATTTGCCCCTGCTCGCGGCGCCATTTTTTGTAATGAAAACCCTTCAATAACAGCATCCGGATAAGTGTTTTTAATACGGATAAGCATCGCAAAAGCAGTTTGTTCAACCTCGTTGGCGTCGTTTAAATTAAGCACCACCCCACCTACTTCAGACTTTGAGGCAATACTTGGACTAATCAGTTTTAATGCGACTGGAAAACCAAGCTCTATGGCTTGCTCTTTGGCTTCTGTTGGGGTGTAAGCGACCTCAGTTTGAATGCATTTAATACCATAGTGGTTCAATACTTGGCTTGCTTGATGAGTAGGTAAGTAGCTTTGTCCATCATCTAAAAACTCATTAATAAGGGTTCTAGCTGCCACCTTATTTATTTTAGCGTCATCAGTGTTCGACTCGGGTGTTTGCGTTAAATGCTTTTGGTTACGACGATACGTTACCAAGTGCATAAACGCGCCTACAGCACCCTCTGGTGTTCTATAAGTGGGTATTGCGTTGTTTGAGCACACTTTTCTGGCAGCGTAAGATGCGTCCTCACCCATAAAGTTAGTTATAACGTAAGGGCGCGCCATTTTAGGTAATGTTTGTAAGGTTTCTACAATAATGTTGGCGTAGTCTTCGCTGGGCGCAAGCGCTGAGGGAGTATGGATAATCAGTAAGTTTTTAACTTCTTTTGCGTGCAGTAAAATTTCTAATGCTTGCTTATAACGCGCAGGTGCTGAGTCGCCAAAAATATCCACAGGGTTTGAGGTGGTTTCTGATTGTGGAATGACTTTATTTAGCGCATTTCGAGTTTCAATGCTTAGCTCTGCTAACTTTCCTGAATTTTGAATAAGCTCATCAACGGCCATAACTCCCGGGCCGCCACCATTAGTTAAGATAGTCAGCTGCTCTACTTTTAATAATTTTGGATGCATGGCAAGTGTTTGTGTCGCTGCAAATAGCTCCCGTAAATCATTTACGCGCAGCATACCTGCACGTTGAAATAACGCATCGTAAACAGCATCAGAGCTTTGCTTACCGCCGGTGTGAATTTCGGCTGCAAGTGCGCCTGCACTTGTTTTACCTGTTTTAATCGCAATTACAGGCTTACTAAAAGCCGCAGCTCTTGCTGCTGATATAAAACCACGAATATCCTCAATGTTATCAATGTAGAGTAAAATAGCTTTGGTTTTAGCATCACGACCTAAAAAGTCGAGTAGTTCATTAAAGTTTATATCAAGGCAATCGCCTACCGATACAAAATATGAAAAGCCAATTTCTTTGTTTTTAGCCCAATCTAAAATGGTTGAGCATACTGCTGCTGATTGCGATACAAATGCTATTTTACCTGGGCTTGCCACGGTATGTGAAAAGCTCGCATTTAACCCAATATGAGGGATCAGCAAGCCTAAACAGTTGGGTCCAAGCAAAGTAACTTGCTTGGCTTGAGCGCATGCTTTAAGCGCGCTTTTTTGCTCCCCAGACAGCCCATCGGCAATAACAATAGCGGTTTTACAGCCAAGCTCTCCAAGCTGCTCAATAATATCAATTAAGGTGTTTTTGTTAGTACAAATAACAGCAAGGTCGGGTACTTTTGGTAAGTCAGCAATAGAGGGGTAAGCAAGTACGCCATGTACTGCGCTATGGCTTGGAGTAACAGGCATTATCGGCCCTTTAAAACCGCCCTGAAGTAAGTTGCGCATAACCACAAAACCAGCCCTAGTTGATATGTTAGAGGCGCCAATAACGGCCACTGAGCTTGGGTTAAAAAATTGGGTTATACGCTTAAGGCTCATGGTTTTTCCTAGGCTGATTAAATTTTGCGTTATTTATTGTCTCAATGTACCCTGTTTACTGTGTTATTTCGAGCGTCTCGATGCTTATTATTGATATCAATCAAGGAGATTATTGTGAATAAAAACCCCGGTTTTTACATTGTTATAGCGGCTATTTGTTTAAGTATAGGCTTAATTAGCTTAGGGTTTATTTTAAAAAGTACCGCTTTGAGTGTGAAAGGGATGGAACGTACTGTGCAGGTTAAGGGATTGGCCGAGCGAGAAGTAATAGCCGATACGGTAATTTGGCCTCTGCAATTTAGTGATGCCGACAATAACCTTGAAAAATTAGTAAGCCGAGTTGAGAAAAAAAATGATGCGGTAACTGCTTTTTTAAAACTCCATGGTTTTGACGACGATGAAATAACAATAGGTAGCCAGTCAGTTATTGATAAGCAAGCACGTGAATACAGTAATGAAAATCAACAATTTAGATACATAGTGCGCTCAAATATTATTGTTTATTCTGCTGCGCCAGATAAAGTGCAAAACGCGCTGAGTAAAGTAAGCCAACTTGCTAAACAAGATATCGCAATAGTGCAGGATAGCTACGAAACAAAAGTTGAATACATCTTTACTGGCCTCAATGATGTAAAGCCTGCGATGGTGCAAGAAGCAACTGAAAAAGCGCGTGAAGTCGCTAATAAATTTGCTAAAGACTCTAATTCAAAATTAGGCAAAATAAAAACAGCTCGCCAAGGGCAATTTAGTATCAGTAATCGAGATTCAAACACACCGCAAATAAAAAATATAAGAGTGGTAACCAGTGTTGAATATTATTTAAATGACTAGGGCCTGTTGACCTTTCAGGATTAAAATTTGTTCAATCTAGGGGCGATTTAATCGCGGCGTGAGGTTTGTAACCTAGTGGGCTAAGTAAAAACCGAGCAAAGCTTCCGCGTCCTGCTCACGCCCCTTACCTACATCCATGTAGGCAACAAAGAGTAAATTGCCCCTAGGTAGAACCCTTCGGGCAGCGTATGTTTGGCATTTATTCCACGTTATCGCCTATTTATGGGAAATAACCACACTGCATAGGCTCTGCCTTGCCTAAATACCAAACATACTGCTGAAAATTTAACCTCGAAAGATAAACAGGCTCTAGGAAATAATATGTCAGAGTCTAAATATGGTCAGTTTGTACTGGCGCCCCGTTCGTATTTTTTCACTGCTATAGCGAGCGTAGTATTTGCGTTTATAGGCTTTAGTTATAATGCATGGCAGATGGAGGCAAGTGAAGATAACAACAATACACGCATTGCTAGCTTTCAAATCTTACAAGAACTAGCCGAGCTTGAGCTTATTGTATTTGCGGCACATTACGATAATAACAAAATAGATGGCAGCCCCAGAAAAGGCTGGGTTAAAGTTAACTTAATTCATGACTTAAACTACTTAGCCGTTGATGAAGTACATTTAAAAACAAAAGACTTACAAAAGGTCTGGCAAACAAATTGGCCAAATATGGTTGATCACCAAAGTGCTGCGCAATCTATTACACATGCCATAGACAGAGTGCGTACAGAAGTTGTGAGTGAATTAAAGCGCCTTGATTAAGTGAGCAACTTGCGCCGTTGAGCGTTGCAAGTAAGCGGCGCTCAGTAAAATTGTGGTCTCGTTAACTTTTTGCCCTTTTATTACGTTGGCAAGCTGTTGTTTAGCGTTAGGATTTTGTTTTTGCTCTATTTCCATTAATGCTAACAAAGCTGAAAATTCATGCTTTACCGGTGTGCTAGGTTTATTTGCATAGGCTATGTAGCAGGCAACCGGTGTTAAGCCATGAGAGTTGGGCTGCGCCAGCGCTTTAGCTAACTCATCATTTGATTCAAACAACATCAAAGAGCGCACATAGTTAAATGGCAGCTTTGTAGCATCGGCATGCTTAAACACATTGTGCAGTACGTTATTTCCTTGTGTATCTTGTACTAAAAAGCCTTTATTTACTTTCAGCGCAGGGGTAAAAAAGCTCAATGCGTCAATATTAGTGAGTTGATTAATAAATGGAGAAGGCGCTGTGTTAGAGCTTAATATCCGCGTTGCTATGTTTTGCATAAAGTCATACTTAACACTTAACCGTTGGGCGCTGTCATATAAATGGTTAAGCTGCAAAGTTTGCTGAGCAGGGCTTAACTGCTTAAAGTCGTTATCGAGCTCATTTAACTGTTGCTTTGAAATACGCGCATTAAGTAGTTGTATGCTTAAATCCATTATTGTTTCCAAAAATCTTTTTTACTACTATAAAACAAAAAAGGCCGCAAATGCGACCTTTCATATTTAAAGCAATTGTTTAAATTGGTTTTAAGCTTTTTTGCTTGCTACCCATTCATTAACAAAGTTCTCTAGTACATTTAGTGGTACAGGACCATTTTTAAGCACTACGTCGTGGAACTGGCGAATATCAAACTTATCACCCAGTTGCTTTTTAGCGTCTTCACGAAGTTCTAAAATCTTAAGCATACCCACTTTATAAGCCGTTGCTTGTGAAGGCATTACAATGTGACGCTCAACCATTTTAACACCGTCAGATGTTGCATTAGGCGTGTTATTTACGTAGTAATCAATACCTTCTTGGCGAGTCCACTTCATCGCGTGAATACCCGTATCAACCACTAGACGACATGCGCGCCATAGCTCCATTGAAAGACGACCAAAATCTGAGTAAGGGTCTGAGTACATGCCCATTTCTTTAGGAATGAACTCTGAGTATAAACCCCAACCTTCAATATACGCTGTGTAACCACCAAATTTACGGAACTTAGGAACGCCTTCTAGCTCTTGCGAAATAGCGATTTGCATGTGGTGACCCGGAATACCTTCGTGGTAAGCAAGTGCTTCCATTTGATATGTTGGCATAGCTTCCATGTCATAAAGGTTAGCGTAGTAAATGCCTGGGCGTGAACCATCTGGAGCTGGCTGTTGGTAAAATGCCTTGCCCGCAGCTTTTTCACGGAATGCTTCAACTGCTTTTACTTTTAAATCAGCTTTTGGTTTAACAATGAATAACTCATCTAAGCGTGTTTTCATTGTATCAATAAGTCCAGTGGCTTCATCAAGGTAGCGTTGCTTACCTTGTGCATCATTAGGGTAGTAAAATTGTTTGTCAGTTTTCATAAACTGCATAAACGCTTTTAAGTCGCCTTTAAAGCCTACTTTATCTTTAATTTCACGCATTTCATCATGAATACGTGTCACTTCAGATAAACCAATTGCATGAATTTCTTTAGCCGTTAAATCTGTTGTTGTAGTGCGCTTAAGTGCGTTGTTATAAAACGCTTCGCCATCTGGTAATTTCCATGCGCCATCGCGATCATCAGCACGTTTCTCAAGCTGCGCTAGGTAATTAATTAGCTTAGAGTAAGATGGTTTAACAGCCAATTTTAATGCATCTGATGCATCGCTGATTAACGAGTCTTTTTCGTCTTGGCTAATTTCAAGCGCTGTTACTTTGCGTTTAAAGTCGGCAAGCAATGTAGAATCATCGCCTTTTTCAAACGGTGCACCGTGAATAATGTTTTTGCTTGAATCAATAACATGCGGGAACACAAATTTAGGAGCAATAATCCCCTTATCAGCACGAGTTTCTAAGTCAGTAATTAGCTGATCAATAACGTCAGTTACACCATTTAGGCGTGAAATGTAGTCTTTAGCTTCTTTTACATTACTAATTGAGTGCTGATTAATTAAAAACGCAGGGATCATAGAATGCGTACCAAACATTTGGTTCACAGGGTAATTATGGTAGCGCCATTTAAAGTCAGCAATTGAGCTTTCAAGATCCTGTTTTTTTAAGTCGTAGCTAACTTTTGTTGCATCATCTAATAGATCACGATTAATTGCTTTTAATGCAACTAGGTCAGCTTTTGTTTGTGCTAAATCTTTAAGCTTTCTTTCTTCGCTGCCATCGTCCCATTTATCGTAATCTTGCTTAATCCCCATGTATGTTTGATATACAGGGCTGCTCATTACATCGCGGTTAAATGTATCTTCAAAAAATGCATTGGCTTTGTCTATTTCACTTTGTTGTGATTGAACTGCTTGTGCAATAGGGGCTGAAGTAGATTGTTGTGTTGTTTGCTGGCAGCCAGCAAGTAGTGCAACGCTTACTGCGGCCGCAATAAAAGTGAGTTTACGCATTGTTTTCCCTTTTGTTGTTAGAAACCCATTAGGGTGATTTATATTTATTAGTTTTATATTGTTGTGCAGTGCCTTAGCGCTACACAAACAATTCTAGCAGGTCATTTAAAAAGCGATGACCTTTTAAGGTTACCTGCCAATGGCTGTCTGTTTGAGTCAATAAACCTTTATTTATTGCTTGGTTTAATGCACTTTGCTGACTTTGCAGCGGCAGTGTTGTTAGTTTATTAAAATCATTAATTGGGCAAGGCTCAACAAGGCGAAAGCGATTCATAAAAAATTCAAACGCTAAATCGTCCTGCTCTACATGCCAGCTTTTATACATATATGGTTTAATTAAATCCATATAGCCGCGTGGATGTTTAACCTTTTCGGTACGCGTTATAAGCCCTGTATTTGCATCAGTAACCTTACCATGTGCGCCGCAGCCAATACCGAGATAATCGCCAAAACGCCAATAATTTAAGTTATGTTGGCATTGATAGCCCGGTTTTGCATAGCCCGATATTTCGTATTGCACGTAACCTGCTTGCGCGAGTAACTCAACCCCTTGTTCTTGAATGTCCCACAGTGTTTCATCTTGTGGCAAGGTAGGGGGCTTTGAAGCAAACTGAGTATTGGGTTCAATAGTTAGTTGATACCAAGATATATGCGGTGGATCGAGCGCTATTATTTGTTTTAAATCACTCAGAGCATCATCAAGTGTTTGCCCAGGTAAGCCATGCATTAAATCAAGGTTAAAGCTATTTAAACCGGCTTCTTTAGCTTGTTGCGCGGCATAGTTTGCCTCGTCGCTGCCATGAATCCGACCAAGTGCTTTTAACTTGTCGTTTTGCATGCTTTGCACACCGATAGAAATACGGTTAATGCCTGCTTTTACGTAATCTTTAAAGCGACCTGTTTCTACTGTACCAGGGTTGGCTTCAAGGGTGATTTCGCAGTGTTCTTCAAGCCCAATTAGGTTGTCGACTTCATTTAATAAACGGGTATAAGCTGCACCAGTTAATAAGCTTGGTGTGCCGCCACCAATAAAAATGCTGTGAATTTTACGTCCTTGCACTAAGTGCAAATCTGCTTTTAAGTCATCAATTAAGTGTTGAACATATTCAGCTTCAGGTATTTCACCTTTTTGTCCGTGGCTATTAAAATCGCAGTACGGGCATTTTTGCACGCACCAAGGCACATGCACATATAAGCTCAGTGGTGGAAGGTTCACAGGCCGCCTTTTTGCTGTAGTTCTAGTAATAATTTTTGCAGCGCTTGTCCGCGATGACTCACTGCATTTTTTTGCTCTTTTGTAAGCTCAGCACTCGTACAATTTTTCTCTGCTACAAAAAACACAGGATCGTAACCAAATCCACCGTTGCCATTTTGAGTGAGCGTAATTTCGCCCTCCCAACTAGCACTACAAATAAGCGGAGTAGGGTCGTCTGCGTGGCGCATTAACACCAGTACACACCAAAAACGTGCACTGCGAATAGGGTTATCACCTAAATCTACGAGTAACTTATCAATGTTATCTTGATCGCTGGCACCTGGGCCTGCAAAACGGGCTGAGTAAACACCGGGTGCGCCATTTAGGCCATCAACTTCCAAACCTGAGTCATCGGCAATAGCAGGCATGCCAGTAATTTTAGCAGCATGGCGCGCTTTAATAATGGCATTTTCAACAAAGGTAGTGCCGGTTTCGGCAACTTCACCTACGTTAAAATCGCTCTGTGGAACTACATTAATATTCAAAGGGCTTAGCATGTTAGCTAGCTCTTTTACTTTGCCAGGGTTACCTGTAGCAAGTACTAAAGTTTTGGTCATGTTATTAATCTACGTAAAATTTTTGCTGAAACTGTAATTTTTGAAATTGATTACTTTGTTGTATTTCAATCTCAAAGCGTAAAATCTCTTCGTTGGTGTAATCAACTTGGGCAAGGTAATAAATTGACTCACCTTCTTTTACTTCTTTAAAAGTAAGCGTTTGTTTGTTGCCAAGTAGGTTTTTAGCTGTGCCTGTAAGCTTTGCCGTTTGTGCCGTTTGTGCTGTTTTATCGGCATCATTTTTTAATATAGAAATGTTTACAACCCCTTTGTAGCCACTGCGCTCAAGGTTGTACGCTTTTGCTATTTTTGGCTGAATAAAAGTAGAAGGAAAGGCGATGTAATGCACTTGCCAAGGGCCAAGCTCTTTGTATTGTGCGCCCTGCATTTCTTCGCTTTGCGCGTTAAATGCAAATGCTAAACAAGCAATAAAACAAAACTTAATTAAACGGTTCATTATGTATTCCTCAAAACATATAAAAAAGAGGCCTTTGGGCCTCTAATTAAAAAATCCATATTAGACTAAAAAATCCATAAGCAGCATTTGCAAAAACTGAATACCAATAATAAGCACTAAAACTGATAAATCTAAGCCACCCATTGATGGCAATATTTTACGAATTGGTTTTAGCATTGGTTCAGTAAGCTGGTGGAAAACCGCTTCTATAGGGTTATAGCCTTGGCTAACCCAACTTAAAATAGCGCGAATAATAAGTACCCAAAATACTAAATTAAGGCCTTCTTTTAGTACCGTTATAAGTGCTTGAATAAGCACAGGCTGTATTGCCCACGCATTATATATAACAAGCATTAAAGTACTAATTTTGGCTACAGCCACTATAAATGCCAGCAACAGAGATGCTAGATCAAGTCCGCCAAACCCCGGAATGATTTTACGCAGTGGTTTTACCGCAAACGAAGTGGCTTTAACCACAAACTGGCTCATTGGATTGTAAAAGTCGGCTTTTGCCCACTGCAGCCAAAAGCGCAGTAATACCACCATTAAAAACAAATCAAACAGGGTACTGATTAAAAATTGCATGGCATTCATAGTGTAACCTTCAATAAAAAGTGGTTTTAAAGTTCTTTTTCCATTTGCTCTGCACGCGCAATACACGCATCCATTGCATCGCCAACGGTTTTAGTTAAGCCTTCATCTTTTAAGTGCTCAACAGCTGCGTGAGTAGTGCCGCCTTTAGATGTTACGTTTGAACGTAGTTGCGAAATACTAATGTCAGGCTGGCTAAGTGCCATTTCGGCAGCGCCAAGGGCTGTTTGTTGTACCAGGCGACGAGCGTCTTCATCGTTAAAGCCCAGCGCTTTTGCTTTTTCTTCTATGGCTTCCATAAATAAGAAAAAGTAAGCAGGTGATGAGCCGGTTACAGCAATAATATCGTTAATTTGTGACTCTTTTTCCACCCATACAACAATGCCCGTGCATTCAAAAACTTGTTGTACAAATTCGTGTTCGCTTTGTGTTTCGCCCGCACCATATAAACCTGATACTCCGCGACCTAATAAAGATGGCGTGTTTGGCATGCAACGTACCATTTTAACGTCTTGGCCTAGCATTTCACGTAAACGTTTTACAGTTAAGCCCGCCGCAACAGAAATAAACAGTTTATCGCTAAAATCTACGCCCGACTCTTGAAACGATTTACATAAATCGCCCATCATTTGTGGTTTAACAGACAAAACAATTACATCAGCATCGCGCAGGGCTTCGTTATTGTCACTGGTGGTTTGCACCTTGAAATCAAATGCTACCTTTTCAAGCTTTTCTTGGTTGCGGTTAGTCGCAATTATGTTACTTGCGTTAAAGCCGTTTTTTACCATGCCACCAATAATGGCGTAGCTCATATTACCTGTGCCTATAAATGCGATTTTTTTATCTGACATAAATCTGTTATCACCTTTTAAGTTCGTGTTCCAAAAATGTCTGTGCCGATCCTTACCATGGTTGAGCCTGCGCTAATGGCAGCTTCAACATCGTTACTCATACCCATCGACAAAGTATCTACTTGAGGATATTGGGTCTTTAGTTTATCAAAGCAAGTTTGTAATTGCTCAAAAGATTGAATTTGCGTATCCAGTTTGTCGCTTTTAGCGGGAATTGCCATTAAACCTCGAAGTGTTAAGTGCTCACATTGGTTAATAAAATTGGCAAGTTCATCTATTTCATCACGGCGGCAACCTGACTTTGCTTCCTCATTACTTATATTTACTTGAATAAGTATATTAAGAGGTGGTTTATCGTCTGGGCGCTGGGAATCTAATCGCTTTGCTATTTTTATGCGATCAACACTTTGCACCCAATCAAAGTTAGCAGCTACTAATGCACTTTTATTTGATTGAATAGGGCCAATGAAATGCCAAATGATGTCGCTATATGACTGTAGTTGAGCTATTTTATCTATAGCCTCTTGAACATAAGATTCACCAAATTCGCGCTGACCATGCTCATAAGCTGCAATAATATCTTCGCTTGGTTTAGTTTTAGACACTGCTAGTAGAGTAACTTCGTTAGTGTTTCGCTGTGTGTTTTTTGCCGCGTCTGCAATTCTAGCGTAGGCGGATGTGAGTCGTTCTGCTATTGTAACCATATATTTATCAGTTAGTTGTGGAGTCATAAATGGATATTACCGAATTATTAGCGTTTAGTGTGCAACACAAAGCATCCGATTTACATTTATCGTCGGGTGTTTCACCTATGATACGCGTAGACGGTGATGTTCGCCGCATTAATATACCAGCCCTTGCAGACAAAGACGTAAACAGTCTGGTTTACGATATTATGAACGATAATCAACGCAAGGACTACGAACAAAACCTCGAAGTGGATTTTTCGTTTGAAGTGCCTAATTTAGCACGTTTTCGTGTGAATGCGTTTAACTCTAATCGCGGGCCTGCTGCGGTATTTCGTACCATACCAAGTGAAGTGTTAACGCTTGATGATTTAGGTGCGCCAGATATTTTTAAAACAATCTCTGATACCCCACGTGGACTCGTGTTAGTAACAGGGCCAACGGGTTCAGGTAAATCAACAACACTTGCCGCTATGGTCGATTATATAAATCAAAATAAACATCACCATATTCTAACAATAGAAGATCCAATCGAGTTTGTTCACGATAATAAATTAAGTTTAATTAACCAACGTGAAGTTCACCGCGATACACATAGCTTTTCAAACGCGCTACGTAGTGCATTGCGTGAAGACCCTGATGTAATACTTGTGGGTGAGTTACGTGATTTAGAAACAATTCGTCTTGCAATGACTGCTGCCGAAACGGGTCACTTAGTGTTTGGCACGCTACATACAACATCTGCACCAAAAACTATTGACCGTATTATTGATGTATTCCCAGGTGAAGAAAAAGCTATGGTGCGCTCAATGTTATCTGAATCTTTACGTGCGGTAATTTCACAAACACTGCTTAAAAAAATTGGTGGTGGGCGAGTTGCAGCACACGAAATTATGATTGCAGTCCCTGCTATTCGTAACTTAATTCGTGAAGATAAAATTGCACAAATGTATTCGTCTATTCAAACCGGTGCGTCTGTGGGCATGCAAACAATGGATCAGTGTTTAACTAATTTAGTTAATCACGGTATTGTTACAAATGCGGCAGCGAAAGAAAAAGCGCAAGACAAAACACAATTTGGTGGGTAAGAAATTATTATGGCTTTATCTTTAAACGACTTTTTACTCATAATGATTGAGAAAAAGGGTTCTGACCTATTTGTATCGAGTCAGTTACCTGTAAGTGCAAAAATAAACGGTGAACTAACAGCTCTCAGTGACGATAGACTGACTGATGAGCAATCGCTTGAGTTAGTAGAATCTGCAATGAGCGAAAAGCAAAAAGCAGAATTTCATACAACGAAAGAATGTAACTTTGCGATTGCTACCGACGAAGGGCGTTTTCGTATTTCTGCTTTTTGGCAGCGCGATAGAGCAGGTATGGTTATTCGCCGTATTGTGACGCAAATTCCTGATGTGAGTGATTTAGGTCTGCCGTCTACGCTGACAGATGTAATTATGTCTAAACGCGGTCTTGTCTTGTTTGTAGGTGGTACAGGCACGGGTAAATCGACCTCACTAGCTGCACTTATTGGTTATCGAAATCGTAATCAACGAGGTCATATACTGACCATTGAAGATCCGATTGAGTTTGTTCATGAGCATCGTAAAAGTATTATTACTCAGCGCGAAGTAGGACTTGATACAGAAAGCTTTGAGTCGGCACTTAAAAGCTCATTACGCCAAGCTCCAGATGTTATTTTGATTGGTGAAATTCGATCGCAAGAAACGATGGAATACGCCCTAAGCTTTGCTGAAACCGGGCACCTGTGTGTTGCAACACTACATGCTAATAATGCGAACCAAGCGATTGACCGTATTATGCATTTAGTACCAAAAGAAAAACACGATAAGCTTAAGTACGACTTAGCACTTAACTTACGTGCCATTGTTGCTCAGCAATTAGTGCCGACTGCTGATGGTGAAAGCCGTGTTGCAGCTATTGAAATATTGCTTAACTCACCAATGGTCGCTGAACTGATTAAAAATGGCGATATTGGCGGAATTAAAGAGGCAATGGCTAAGTCGAAAGAAATGGGCATGCAAACCTTTGACCAAGCGTTATTTGAGTTGTACAGACAGCAGCGAATTAACTACGCTGATGCACTGCACCATGCTGACTCGCCAAATGATTTACGCTTAATGATAAAACTGCGCAATAACGAACAACAAGGTGCGGGCTTTTTACAGGGCGTTACTATTGATGGCCTTGATGATAAAAATAGCGATCAATAATTTAAAAGTAATTAATAAAAAAGCGCCAATTGGCGCTTTTTTTATTTGTATTAAGGGTTGTTTATATAGCCAGTTTATTCACCGTAACTAGATTCAAAAAAGCTTTCTAAAATAATAACCGCAGACATATTATCTACGTTACCTTTACCTAAGTTTTTATAGCCGCCACTTTCAAAAAGTCGCGCTTTAGCATCCGCTGTCGTTAAGCGCTCATCCTGTGTTTGCACAGGAATGCCATAATGATTATGCAATCTGTTGGCAAACTTTTTTGCTTTAAAGGTAACCTCTTGTGATGTTCCATCCATATTTAGTGGTAAACCAACAACCATTAAGTCAGGCTGCCACTCGGCTACTTGTACGGCGATATGGTCCCAGTTAGGAATGCCATCTTGTGCTTTTACAGCCTTAAGGCTAGACGCACTGCCGGTTAACTCTTGCCCAATAGCAATACCAATACTTTTGGTGCCAAAGTCAAAGCCCATTACAGTGCGTTCGCCTTGCGGCTTAAGCGATTTTTTTGTCATGTGTATCTTGTTTAAGTTTGCTAAGGGTTAGTTACTATTATGCGTGACCAGCTTCAGGGCTGAGTTGGCTAATATCAAAGCCCAACATTGAAACTGCTTTTTCCCATCGTTTTTCAACGGGGGTATCAAAAATGATCTTCGGATCGGCTTCTATGATCAACCAGCTGTTATCAAGTAACTCTTGTTCGAGTTGTCCTTGCTCCCAGCCTGAATAACCAAGTGTAATAATAAACTGCTCTGGTGCTTGTGCAGTGGTTAAGTTTGCTAGAACGTCTTTTGAGGTAGTGATCATAATATCGCTACTGAGTTTTTGACTTGCTGAATAACCCGATTGGGGAGAGTGCAGTACAAAACCACGGTCAGTTTTAACGGGTCCACCTGCAAACACACTTACTTTTGCTGCGTTTTGCGTTTTGTCGTTATCAATTTCTATTTTATCTAAAAGTTCGCCAACAGTAACATCAATAGGTTGGTTTATTACCAAGCCCATAGCCCCATCTTCATTGTGCTCACAAATATAGGTAACAGCACGTTTAAAAAAAGGGTCTTGCATTGACGGCATCGCGATTAAAAAATGATTTTCTAATGACTGCATAGATTTCACCCTTTTTAGTTAATGAACTTTGAGTATGGCATAGTTATTTAAATTGACATAAAAAGCCCATTAATTGCATGAAAGGCTTAAACTAATGGGCTTTTTATTGTGGTAATTACTTACCTAATTTACGCTCAATTGCATCAAATAAAATACCTGTGATAGAAATATCATAAGCAGCTTCAATTTCGCGTACGCACGTTGGTGCAGTTACGTTAATTTCAGTTAATTTATCGCCAATAATATCTAAACCTACAAATATTAAGCCTTTTTCTTTGAGCGTTGGTGCAACAGCTTGCGCTATTTTTAAATCTGATTCGCTAAGTGGACGGGCTTCACCTCGACCGCCTGCAGCCAAATTACCGCGTGTTTCACCATTTTGTGGTATACGCGCTAAACAATATGGAATAACTTCGCCATCAACTACTAGTACGCGCTTATCGCCTTGTTTGATCTCTGGAATGTAATTTTGCACCATTGCGAAGCGGCTGCCGTGCTCGGTTAACGTTTCACAAATTACACCAATGTTGGCATCGTCTTCTCTGATGCGAAAAATCGATGCGCCACCCATGCCATCAAGCGGCTTTAAAATAATGTCTTTATGCTGTGCTAAAAATTCACGAATTTGTTTTTGGCTACGTGTAACAAGTGTGTCTGGCGTATGCTCGCTAAACCATGCTGTAAACAGCTTTTCGTTAGCATCGCGAAGGCTTTGTGGCTTGTTAATTATTAACGTACCTTCTTGTTCAGCACGTTCTAAAATATACGTCGCGTAAATGTATTCAGTATCAAAAGGAGGGTCTTTACGCATTAAAATTACGTCAAGATCGGCAAGGGCTATAGTGGCTTTTTCTTCAAGCTCATACCATTTTTCTGCATTATTAAACACTTGCGCTTTAGACGCTGTAGCGTACGACTTGCCTTTACGAAGAGATAAATCGTCCATCTCCATATAATAAATTTCGTAGCCACGTTCTTGCGCTTGCATCATCATTGCAAAACCGGTGTCTTTTTTGATGTTAAATCCACTAATAGGATCTGAAATAATACCTAACTTAATTGCCATGCGCTGTGCCTTACTATAAATGTTACTGTTTATATGAGGGTGCTTTTAGTTATTTCAATTAGCTAAATCGCCAAATTGAAGTTGTAATGCACTTAAGACCGTTAAAGCGGCTGTTTCCGTTCGTAAAACGCGCGGGCCTAAGCGAATATCTACAAACTCTAGTTGTTTGGTTAGTGCCATTTCATCGTCGGTAAAGCCACCTTCTGGGCCTACTAAAAAGCGTACGCCATCTTTAGGTACCGTAATGGTTTTAATGCTGTGCTCAGCACGAGGGTGAAGAGTGAGCTTAATTGCATCGGTTTGTTGTGCAAGCCATTGTTTTAAATCTATAGGTGGGTGAATAATTGGCACAAAATTACGCCCTGACTGCTCAGCCGCAGCAATTGCAATTTTTTGCCATTGTTGGTGTTTTTTCTCAAGACGATCGCCCATTAGTTTCACACCACAGCGTTGACTAAAAATAGGGGTGATTTCGGTAATACCTAGTTCAACTGACTTTTGAATTGTAAAATCCATTTTATCACCACGGGATACACACTGACCTAAATGAATTTTAAGTGGAGATTCTACATCGTGAGGGTTAAGTTCTAATGGCATTACGACGACTGTTTTTTTTGTTACCTCAATTATTTCACTAAGGTATTCGCCACCTTCGCCATTAAAAATAGATACATGCTCGCCTACTTTCATGCGCAGCACTCTGCCAATATGCCCTGCAGCATCGTCATCTAAAGTTACAGGGGTGTTTAGGGCAATACTCGATGTTTGATAAATATGAGGAACTCGCATAGGGCGTCACTTACTACATAGCGTAAAATATATATTGCTATGGTAAGTAAGCTGGGGGCTGTGCGCAATTATTTATTTTTATTAAGTTGTTCGGCGAGATCTATTAAATCTTGTGGGGTATGCGCTATATCGTGATGATTTTGCGAAGGTTCCGTTAACGTCTCGTCGGTAACCCGGCTGAGTGTATAGCCTGTATCATCAAGATTTATTAAAAAGCGTTCTTCATGTAAGGAGTTATAAATAAAGCGCTGCTTATCACTTGCGAGTAAATAATCGGTGCTATTGAAAAGGACTCCGTGTAAATCGTGATGATCTTTTAAATAATTAATTAACTCAGAAACGCTTATTTCGTTTTCAAGATCGCAATAACTGTAGTCTTTAATAAGCTCGTCAAACATCATTTTTACTAATTGGCGGGTATTACTGCCTGCAGCAATAAGTGTACTCGCTTTTGTTATGCCATTACTATTTACATAGTATTCGGCAAATGCGCGGCTAAATTCGTTGTCTATGTCAATTAACAAATAGTTCGTTATTTCAGGCGGCATAGAGCTAGGACCTTGTTGCATCTAAGTAATTACCATTATTACTTAAATGCAGACGTTTTAATTGCTGTATTTTCAGTAAAAAAGGTCTAAAGAGAAAACATACTAATAAGTAAATAACCAATAGCACAAAAAACAGCAAATTCTATGCATGCTACCCCAATATTATCTTGATGGTCTATTTCAAGAGCCGTATCAATATTTGGTAAAGAGATAACTTTTATCACATACGTTAAGCCGTAAAGTAGTATCCACATTACACCGCAATGCATTACAAGTGTAAATATGTTTTCAACCATTTTACCGTTTTGAAATGCTGCGCTAGATAAACCAGCATATACAGCCAACGCTAAGCCAATTGATTTTCCAGCATATCTTATACCAATAGATGTATTTTCTAGGTTAAAGTTACTTTGTAGTGACGCACCTTGGTTTGCTTTTGCAAAACGGTGTTCTCGTATTTTGCTATCAAGTGCAAACATCCCCTGAAGTGTAAAAAAGCTAACGCAAGCAATAAGTAAGTTGCTAAACCCTTGCGTGTGGGTCCACGTGTACAAGCCCAGTGCAATAATACAGTTAGCGATTAACATTCCTGAGTCTACCAATGCAGCACATACATTTTGTTTTAGTATGGCAGCTTCTTCATTAAATCTGTGGAGTATCCATTTTCTGTGAATTAAATGGCCCACTTTTATAAAAGTGAATAAGAGAACAATAATAATTAATACTTTTAACGGGTTTGACTGTGCAGTGCTTACGCTTATTTCGTCAAATAAAAAGGCTATAGTGGCTATAACAACCGATATTTCAGATGCAAAACTAATACCCATGGCAAAGTTGTCGTGTTGCGCTAACTCATCTTTAAGCGCTTGTTTTGCTTTGATTTGAGTGACAACTCGTAAACAAAAAATAGTTATGCAAATAACCGCAAAACTAATGGCAATCGCAATAAAACTAGTGTTAGATAAAGACAAATATGACATGGTGATCCTAATTAAGTTAACCTTTCTAGGTTTTAATCATTCTAGTACGGTTATTGATGATATAAAAGAGAGGATTGATGAGTAACGTAAAGCAACTTCCTATTCAATTACAAAAACTTGGCTTGATGCGCTTTGAACAGTTATACCCGCAGCAAAGTAAACAAAGTGAAGTTGTAAGGTTATTAGCATTAAGCGACTTTGCTTGGCGCAGTTTAGAGTCACAACCTGATTTAAATACCTGGCTATTATGCAAAGACGAAATACAAAATAGAGTAATAGACTCTCCTTTTAAAAACCTGGATTTAGCTGACCTTGATGAAGCACAGTGCCATAAAGTACTTCGTCAATATCGTGAAAAGTACTGGCTTAAAGTCGCCTTTTTAGATTTATGCTGTAATAACCCCATTGCCGATAGTATTAATTATATAAGCCAACTGGCTGACATGCTAATTAATAGCGCCAACCAATGGGCGCATGCACAGGTGGCAAAAGTAAATGGTGAACCGCTTGATGAGCAAAACCAAGCAATGCCGCTAATGGTATTGGGGATGGGGAAGCTTGGCGGACAGGAGCTAAATTATTCCTCTGATATTGATCTTATTTTTGCGTATCCGCGCAGCACAAAAACCCAAGGTGGCCGCAGAAGCCTTGAGGCCCAAGTGTTTTATACCAAAGTTGCACAAAAACTGATTGCAGCACTTAACCAAGCCACCGGTGATGGGCAAGTATTTAGAGTTGATATGCGCCTACGCCCGTTTGGCGAAAGCGGCCCTTTGGTTATGAGCTTTAATGCCATTGAAGATTACTACCAAGAACAAGGGCGCGACTGGGAACGCTACGCCATGTTAAAAGGGCGCTTAATTGGCACTCCTAATAAGTATTGGGATGAATTTATTAAGCTCTTAAAGCCGTTTGTTTACCGCCGGTATATTGATTTTTCGGTGATTGAATCCTTGCGTAAAATGAAGTTAATGATTGCACAAGAGGTTCGCCGTAAACGCTTAACTAATAATATAAAACTAGGCGCTGGTGGTATTCGTGAAGTTGAATTTATAGTGCAAGCCCTGCAAATGGTAAGAGGTGGGCGAGAGGCTAATTTACAAACCCAATCTTTACTCAAAGCATTAAATGAGTTGGCACTTAACCAAGTTATAGATGAGCAAGAAGCAAGCGGGCTGAGGCGCAATTACCTTTATTTACGTAAAGTTGAGCAGTACCTTCAAATATTTGACGATCAGCAAACGCAAACACTCCCCGATGATGAATTGAATCAGCAGCGCTTAAATTTATTATTAGAACAAGCTGATTTTTCTGCCACTTTAAACACTATAGAAAAGGTGATGAAACAAGTTAACGGTGAGTTTGCACTTGTGATTGGCGAGGAAACCGTGCCACTTGATACCTGTGAAGGCGCATTTATTAGTGCTTGGGATCATGGTGATGTGAGCTTTTTAAAAGAGGCCAGAGATGAATGGCAAGCACCCCTTAACGATTTTAAATTAAGGCTGTCTAAGGTAAATATAGGTAACCGAGGGCGTGACACTCTTGATAAGTTAATGCCTGTTTTACTAAATCAATTAAATGACTTTAATGCCAGTGCAGCAGCTTTCACAATGGTTTGCCAAATTTTTAATAAGATAATTTCGCGTACTGCCTATTTAGAATTGCTTTACGAAAACCAAGGTGCATTAAAGCAACTTGTTTTACTGTGTTGTCATAGCAAATGGATAGGGGAGCATATTTCTCGCTACCCCATATTACTTGATGAACTAATAGACCCCGCAGTTCTTTATAAGCCAACCCCGCTCACAGCGTATAAAGATGAAATAAGACAGTATTTTTTACGAATAGAGCATGACGATTTAGAACTGCAAATGGAGTCGCTTAGGCAATTTAAGCAAACGCATCAATTACGAATTGCTGCCGCCGATGCAACCGGTGTTCTTGACGTAATGAAAGTAAGCGATCATTTAACCGTACTGGCAGAGGCGATTGTTGACCAAGCTGTTAATATTGCATGGCATAACACTGTTAAGCGCTTTGGTATGCCCCCTGGCACAGATGATGAAAATAAAGGTTTTGCTGTTATTGCATATGGTAAAACAGGTGGCTTAGAAGTCGGGTACGACTCAGATCTAGATTTGGTGTTTGTGCATAATCATGATGGCTCAAGCTTAACTAATGGTGAAAAACCGATAGATTCTCGCCAGTTTTATTTAAAGCTCGCTCAGCGCCTAATGCATTTATTTAATACCCGTACTGCATCGGGCATTTTATACGAGCTTGATACACGATTACGTCCTGAAGGAGCCTCTGGTTTATTGGCTATCAATTTAGAGAGCTTTAATCACTATCAGCAAACTCAAGCATGGACGTGGGAGCATCAAGCACTTGTTCGGGCTCGATTAATTTTAGGTCAAAACGATCTGATAGATCGTTTTTCACAAATTCGTAAAAATATACTTTGCCAGCAACGCGATGATACCGTGCTAAAAGCTGATGTAATAAAAATGCGCGAAAAAATGCGCGACCATCTAGCGAAGGGAAATGCTGAGAAATTTGATTTAAAACAAGATGTTGGTGGCATGGCTGATATTGAGTTTATTACGCAATATTTAGTACTTAAACACGCAAACGAGTTTGAACAGCTTACAGTTTACTCAGATAACGTAAGAATATTAACGGATGCGGCAAATATAGGTTGTATTACTAAAGAGCAAAAGCAGCAGTTGATAAAAGCGTATATTGATTATCGCTCGTGTTATCACGTGTTGAGCTTGGAGCAAAAAGGCAAATTGATCCCGCGAGAAACGTTTTTACAAGATATTACTAACGTAACTAATATTTGGAATAGTATTTTTGAATTGAATTGAATTGAATTGAACTGAAAAACCCAAGCGCTTGCTTGGGTTTTTGTATGTGTAAACCCTTAAACCTTTAGTTTTAAACAGTTTGTACGTACAAATTCTGATGGTAACTCGGTAATAACCGCTGCTCTTTGTTTATGGCAAAAGTAAGTATAAACCTCATGCTCAAAGTCATCATTTATAGCGCGCCCAATTTGGTACAGTGCTGAAGTAAAGTTACTGTCTACTCTAAAATGATCTTTAACTACGTAATCTTTACTTAAGTACCAGTAGAGCTCAATCCCCTCGTTTTTAGCATATTGATTAAGTACATCTTTAAGAGTTGTGCCATTTTCAAAGCGCCTAGGTTCAACTTCTCCAGTCCAATTTGTAGGCATTGGATCTACTGTTCGCGCACGTTCAGCCAATACTCTATCCAAGGTTTGTTCTGGTGTTTTAAGTTTTAAAACAAATTGATCTCGTTCTTTATTACTTTTTACTTGGTTACGAATGGAGGAGTAAAAGCGTGATAATCCTTCGGCGGCTGCATTTTTAGATTTTTTAATATCAAATACAGAACCATCACCCACTAAGAAGTATACGGCGAGTGCTATTAGCACGGCTGCAAATGATAAATGTCTAATCCAAAACCACATGATTATTACCCACCTTATTTGTTCCTATTATTGTTATACCATTACTTTTTGTAAAAAGAAGGGGTATTTTTATCCGGTCGAGTTTTAAAGCGACGGTGTAGCCACATGTATTGCTCTGGTGCTGCATTAACAGATTGTTCCATGCGTTGATTTACACGTGTTACATCAGCCTTATCATCACCACTTGGGAAGTTTTCAAGCTCAGGTACTACCTCTAAATGATACTTTCCATTTTCGTCACGACGCGAGATTAAGCTCATAGTTTCGCAGTTTTTACTGCCAGCAAACATAAGAGTACCTGTTGTCGTTGCTGTGTCAGGGACGGCGTAAAATGGCACAAACTCACAGCGGTTACGGCCGTAATCTTGGTCAGGTAAGTAATAGCATACTTTTTTGTTTTTTAATGATTTTAGTAAACCTTTTACATCTTTTCGGCCAATTAGGTATTCGTTAGAACGAAGGCGGCCATTAGTTGTAAAGTATTCCATTAGAGCGTTGTTGTGAGGGCGGTAAAAGCCTAAACCTTGGCATTTTAATCCCATTACACGACTCGCCATTTCAAGATGCAGAATATGAGGTACAAGTAATAAAACACCTTTACCAGATGCCTGTACGCGCTCAAAGTGTTCCAAACCTTTGATTGAGCCATATACACTTTTTACTCGCCACTGCGGCCACCACCAAGCCATGCCGGTTTCAACCATTGCAATGCCGGTGTTTTCCATATTTTTGAGTACAAGGTCTTTTTGATCTGCTTCGCTCATATCAGGAAAACACAGCTTAATATTTACTTCTGCAATATGGCGACGGCGCTTCATAAATTTATGGACTAAGCGGCCAAGTTGCTTACCCATTGCCAGCTGTAGCTTTTGTGGTAGCCAAGAAATTAAGTATAAAAATAAAACGCCAACCCACGTTAGCCAGTATCGAGGGCCTAAAAAAGATGCTTTAAAAGGAGATGAGGTGACCACAAAAATCTCTCTGAGAATAAAAACGATAGTTTAACGCTAAGCGCTATAAAATACAAAAAGCCAGCTACATGCTGGCTTCGAATAAATCTATATTATGTTTAGCTGTAAAAGTTAAGCTGATTTTAAACCTTGGTTTATAGCAACCAAATCTTCACTTGTTAGTGTACCCGCAGCTTGTTTTAAGCGAAGGGTAGATAACACATAACGGTAACGCACATCAGCAAGGTTACGTTTTGCATCGTATAAATTTTGCGTACTCACTAGTACGTCAACAATGGTACGAGTACCTACTTCAAAACCGGCTTCAGTTGCTTTAAGGGCACTTTGAGCTGAAACAACCGCTTGCTCTAGCGCTTTGTAAGTCGCAATATCTGAAACAACTTGATTATAAGATGTAATTACTGTGCGAGTGACTGCGCGGTAATTTGTTTCATAATCTTGGCTCGCTGATACGTAAAACGCACGCGCTTGGTTAGTTGCAGCAACCGTTGCGCCGCCTGAATATAAAGGTACGCTAAAGTTAAGCCCAACAGAACTAGAGTCTGAACGCGGTTGGTCATCAAAATTAGCGCCATTTATTTGAGTGTCTGTAAGAGAGTCACCATAACTTGCACTTAGAGTTAGTTTTGGATAATGACCTGCTTTTGCTAATTCAATTTGATCTTTTGCAATATCAACCGTTACTTTAGAGACTTGTAAGTTGATATTTTTATCTTCAGCTACTTTAACAAAGTCGCTTGAGCGCTTAGTTGGCTTAGTTGTTGAGAAAGTATCTGTATTTAAAAAGTCTAATTTTTCGTGATATTTACCAGTTATCTCACGAAGTTGCTCGCGTGCAGTTTCTACAGCATTACTGGCAATAATTTCTTGGGCTACTGAGTTATCAAACTGAGCTTGTGCTTCGTGTACGTCTGTTATAGCTGTTAAACCTACTGCATAACGTTGTTTTGTTTGCTCAAGTTGACGTGCAATGGCACGTTTTTCAGCTTCGACAAATTCAAGGTTATCACTGGCACTTAATACGTTAAAATAACCTTCAGCAACGCGTACAATTAAATTTTGTTTAGCTGCATCATATAGGCCGCTTGCTTGTAGAGCTTGCTTATCGGCAATATCTAAAGTGTTCCAAGCACCTAAATCAAATAATGTTTGGCTTAAACTTACACCGCGAGAGAATTGGTCTGTATCACTTTCAACTTTTACTTGGTTAGATAAGTCGCCAACGCTTTGGTACGACGTTGCATCGCTTTTCGTATAACCCATAGTTAAACCAATTTGAGGTAATAGTGCACTCATCGCCAAATCGCTTTGGTAAGACTGCGCATCGGCTTGGGCTTTTGCTTTTAAAACAGTAGGATCGTTAGCTGTCGCTATTTCAAAAACTTGTAGTAAATCTTCAGCTTTCACTGCTGTTGCACCTAATGCGCATGATAAACTAACTAGCGCCGCAAGAATGTTCTTTTTCATGTGGGGTTCGGTCCTTAGACAATTTTTGTACTAAAAGCATGTTAACCTGTTTTACTGCATAACAAAAAAAATAATTAGTAAAACAGTATGTTCAAGTGTAACAGAATATATTAACGCATTTTAAAGCTTTAGATAAGTAGGAGGTAGGCACGTGGTTGATAAAAAGCTCGTTCAATTTACACATAAAGATGTAAATTTAAAGCCAATAAAAAACCTTTATAAAGGTTTTTTTCAGGTTGATTTATACCAGTTTGAACATGCTCTTTTTGCGGGTGGAAAATCAGAGCTAATTAGCCGAGAAATATTAGAACGTGGCGATGCAATTGCAGTACTCCCTTATGACCCAATATCAGATACTGTTCTTTTAATTGAGCAAATACGTATTGGCGCTATTAAAAGTAAGCACTCGCCGTGGCTACTAGAATGTATAGCCGGAATGACTGACGGCAGTACGGATTACGAATCAGTTGTAAAAAAAGAAGCGTATGAAGAAGCTGGGCTTGGATTAACTGAACTTGAATTTATGCTTTCATACCTATCAAGCCCTGGTGGTACAACTGAGCGCTTACATTTATATTTAGCGCGTGCTGATTTAAGCCAAGTGAAATCAGGTGTATATGGTCTTGAAACTGAAGGCGAGGATATAAAAACTCATATTTTATCGGTTGATGATGCGCTAATGCGCCTCAATAACGGTGAAATGGATAATGCGGCAACGGTTATTTGTATGCAGTGGCTTGCGCTAAATCGCGAAAAAATGGCAAGCAAATGGGCATAAACTCTTACTAATATTATGGCGGAACTTTGACAGCACAATTAGCAACAAATCGATATATTCAAAGCCTCCCAAAGTATTTAACACTTTGTGAGCATAACTATGTGCGACTATTAAAGTTGTTACCGAGCGAGCGCAATATAGGAAGCATTCGTGAAGTAAAACTTGGCAACAGTGAATTTGCTACAAAAATTGATGGCAGCGCAAAATACACTATGGATATTTCAATTAAGCAGCTAACAGGAATGGTTAAAGGGATAGCGCCGCTGTATTTAACGGCTCGCTTGTATCATGATGCGAAAGTAGCTGAAATTATTCATCACGATTACCATCAACGCATAAAACCATCGTACGGATACCCCAACCCTAAAATGCATCAAAAAGATGAAAAGTATCAACTTAATGCTTTTTTATACGACTGGTTAGTGGCCTGTGTAGAGCACGGGCAAGCAACATTAAATTGGGATGTAAATAATGGCTTGGTTTGATGATACATATACATTTGATAAATCATCTTTGTGCATTGCGCATATTACCGACAGCCATTTATTTGCAGATAAAAATGGTGAATATTTTAATGCAAATACTGCAGCTCATTTTGAACAAGCTTTGGCACACATCGCTGAGCAGCCAGTAGATTGCGTAATTTTTGGTGGTGATTTAACACAAGACCATAGTTTCGAATCGTACTTATTATTTAGTGAACTTATAAATGCCAGTGACATCACTTGCCCTGTATTTTGGGTACCAGGTAATCATGATGAACTAGTAATGCTTAATCGCATAAGTGGCGGAAAAATAAATTCGGCTAAACATATTATTGCTAACGGGGTTGAGCTGCTTCTTATTAATTCTAAAGGGCCCACGCCCGCAGGATGGGTTACTGGCGCGCATTTAGATGAAATAACTGATACTTTAGTCAACTCGAATAATAGTAAAGTTATCTTTTGTCATCATAATCCGCTGCCAATAAATGGCTATCTTGATAAGCACTTATTAGAAAATGGTCCACAGCTTTTAAATATTTTAGTTAATAGTAATAATGTATCTGCGCTTTTTCATGGTCATGTACACAACGATTATGAACAAAACTTTAGAGGCTTGCCTATATATGCAAGTCCTGCCAGTTCAGTCCAGTTTGTAAAATACACTCCAAAGTGGGAGCAAAAAAATGCAGGGCCTGCTTACAGAATGCTAAATATAAAGAGTAAAAAAGATAAAGTCGAAGTAAAAACGGAAGTGGTATGGCTAAGCGCGTAATTTATATTCATGGCTTTAATAGTTCACAAAAATCATATAAAGCTGTGCGCTTTGGTGAGCTTATGGCAAACTATGACGTTGATTATTGTGTACCGAACTTAAACCACGAGCCCCTACAAGCTATAATTGAGCTTGAACAATTACTAACGCCAGATACCGTTTTATTAGGTAGCTCGTTAGGTGGTTTTTTTGCCACGTATTTATCGCAGCGTTATCAAATTCCTGCAGTGGTCATTAATCCCGCGGTCGCACCCTATAATTTATTACAGTCGTTACTTGGGCCTAATTATAATCCGTATCAAGATTATCATTACGATTTAAATAACAGTCATATTGAGGCGCTGAAATTACTCGCTGTAGATAAATTAGCACATCCTGAGTTACTGTATTTATTACAGCAAACAGGAGATGAAGTGTTGAACTTTCAACACGCAGTAAAATATTATTCGCAATGCAAGCAATTGATAGAGTTTGGTGGCGATCATAGCTACGTTGAATTTGAACGCACCTTTGCAAGTATTGTAGATTTTCTTAAAATCACGTAAAACTAGTTAGCCTGAACTGAGGTTAGTTACTATATTAACGCTTTAGCGCATATAACAATAAAACTAGTAAACGTATTAGAGCCTTAGCGGATATAAAGACAAAAACTATGAGTGATCAAAATTATAACGCCGAAGCCATTGAAGTACTTAATGGATTAGATCCGGTAAAACGACGCCCAGGGATGTACACCGATACCGTACGCCCAAACCATTTAGGCCAAGAGGTTATCGATAACAGTGTCGATGAAGCTATGGCGGGCCACGCTACTCGTATCGACGTAATTCTCCACGAAGATAACTCGCTCGAAGTGAGCGATGACGGACGTGGTATGCCTATTGATATTCACCCTGAGGAAGGTATCCCTGGGGTTGAACTAATCTTCACTAAGTTACACGCCGGTGGTAAGTTTTCTAATAAAAACTACCAATTTTCGGGTGGTTTACACGGTGTAGGTATCTCTGTAGTAAATGCCTTATCTACACGTGTAGAAGTAACCGTAAGGCGCGACGCTCAACAATACAGAATGGCATTTGAAAATGGCGATAAAGTAGAAGATTTGAGCGTAATTGGTACTGTTGGTAAGCGCAATACAGGTACCACCGTTCGTTTTTGGGCTGATGTTAGCTACTTTGATTCACCAAACTACTCAATTACCAAGCTTAATCATTTATTAAAAGCCAAAGCGGTCTTATGCCCAGGACTGCGTATTAAGTTTGTTAATAAGCAAACGAAAGAAACCAAAGAATGGTTTTACGAAACTGGCTTAAAAGACTACCTAATTGAAGCCGTTAAAGGGTTTGAAACATTACCGCAAGACCCATTTGTAGGTGAATTTAAAAGCTCAATTGAAGGCGCTGATTGGGCTGTTGTATGGCTACCTGAAGGTGGCGAATCAATAGCGGAAAGCTACGTAAATTTAATTCCTACCGCGCAAGGTGGTACACATGTAAATGGTCTGCGCCAAGGCTTGCTTGAAGCAATGCGAGAGTTTTGTGAGTTTAGAAATTTACTACCTCGTGGCGTAAAGCTAACACCGGATGATATTTGGGAACGTTGTAGTTACGTATTGTCGGTTAAAATGCAAGATCCACAATTTGCAGGGCAAACCAAAGAAAAACTTTCATCACGTTCATGTGCCGCATTTGTATCGGGTGTTGTAAAAGATTCGTTTAGTTTATGGCTAAATGAACATACCGATACCGCAGAATTATTAGCTGAGTTATGTATTTCAAACGCGCAAAGCCGTTTGCGTGCAGCTAAAAAAGTTGTACGTAAACGAGTTACTGCAGGGCCTGCATTACCAGGTAAATTGACCGATTGTAGTGCTGCCGATAATGACCGAACCGAGCTGTTTTTAGTGGAAGGTGATTCTGCTGGTGGTTCTGCTAAACAAGCGCGAGACCGTGAATTTCAGGCAATTATGCCGCTACGTGGTAAAATTTTAAATACCTGGGAAGTAGAGTCGGGGCAAATACTAGCATCACAAGAAGTACATGATATTTCAGTGGCACTGGGTATTGACCCAGAATCAACAGATATGTCGGGACTGCGTTACAATAAGATTTGTATACTGGCCGATGCTGACTCGGATGGATTACACATTGCAACACTGTTATGTGCACTGTTTGTTCGTCATTTTCCAGAGTTAGTAAAAACAGGGCATGTGTATGTTGCAATGCCGCCATTATTTAGAATAGATATTGGCAAAGAAGTTTATTACGCCCTAGATGAAGAAGAGAAAACCGCTATTTTGGCGCGCATAGAAGCCGAGAAAAAACGCGGAAAAGTAAACGTACAACGATTCAAAGGTCTGGGTGAAATGAATCCGTTACAGCTTCGTGAAACCACTATGGATCCTAATACACGACGCTTAGTGCAGCTTACGCTTGATGAAGAAGTAGAAACCATGGAAATGATGGATATGCTACTTGCTAAAAAACGATCGCCTGATCGTCGTCAATGGTTAGAAGATCATGGTAACAAGGCGCTCGTTTAATTGCTTGTGCCTAACACTAGGAGAGACGAATGAAAAAATTACTAGGAAGTTTGCTGTTACTTGGGCTGACTAGCGCTCCTGCAATGGCTAAAAATATACTTGATAAGCTCACCGTAGCACCTGGGTTTGAAATTAGTTTATTTGCAAATGATGTAGAAAATGCACGTCAAATAGCCGTTTCAAAAAAAGGTATTGTGTATGTTGGCTCTCGTAAAGCGGGCAACGTATATGCGCTTATTGATCACAATAGCGACGGCGTAGCAGATAAAAAAATTGTTGTGGCTAAAGGCTTAAACATGCCCTCTGGCATAGCAATTAAAGATGGCGATTTATATGTAGGCGAAGTGCATCGTATTATTCGCTTTAAAAATATTGATACCCAATTAAAAGATCCAAAATTTGATGTGGTCTATAACAAACTACCGAGTGAGCGTCATCATGGTTGGAAATTTTTACGTTTTGCACCAACGGGAGAATTAATCATTCCGGTGGGTGTACCGTGTAATATTTGTGCTGAGGATGAGCGTTTTGGTCGTATTTTTGCCCTTAATGTAGAAACAAAACAAATAAAAACAATAGCTAAAGGCGTTAGAAACACAGTGGGTTTTGATTTTCATCCTGCTACTCAAGCTTTATGGTTTAGTGATAACGGTCGCGATATGATGGGCGATGATATTCCGCCTGATGAGTTAAACCGTGCAACGCAAGAAGGTGAGCATTTTGGCTTTCCATATGTTCATGCCGGCGCAATTATTGACCCTGAGTTTGGGGAAGGTAAAAACATTGCCGATTACACATCGCCAGCACTTGCACTTCCAGCGCATGTAGCGCCACTAGGTATTCATTTTTATAACGGTAAGCAATTTCCAGCAAGTTATAAGCAACAATTATTTGTTGCTGAACATGGCTCATGGAACCGTTCTAAAAAGTCAGGCTATAAAGTAGGCCTAGCAACAATCGAAGTAGGTCGCGTAACTAAATATACGCCATTTATTACTGGCTTTATGAAAGACGAAACAACATTTGGACGCCCTGTTGCATTTGCAGAATTAGGTGACGGCAGTCTGTTAGTAAGCGATGATTACGCCAATGTAATCTACCGTGTAAGCTATAAGAAAAACTAGGTAAGCTTTAATGAGTGATACAGATACCTTGCTAATGCAAGGAATTGAGCAACAAACAATGGGGCGTTTTACCGAAGACGCCTATTTAAATTATTCCATGTACGTAATCATGGATCGTGCCCTACCGCATGTAGGTGACGGCTTAAAACCAGTGCAGCGTCGTATTATTTATGCGATGAGCGAACTGGGTTTGTCGGCTAACGCTAAGTACAAAAAATCAGCCCGTACAGTGGGTGACGTACTTGGTAAGTACCATCCACACGGCGACAGTGCCTGTTACGAAGCTATGGTATTAATGGCGCAGCCGTTTTCTTATCGCTACCCTTTGGTAGATGGACAAGGAAACTGGGGGGCGGCAGATGACCCTAAATCGTTTGCAGCAATGCGTTATACCGAAGCGCGTTTATCTAAGTTTTCAGAAGTACTGCTTAAAGAGCTTGGCCAAGGCACCGTTGATTGGACACCAAACTTTGATGGCACCATGGATGAACCTGTAGTATTGCCTTCTCGTTTACCGCATATTTTACTCAATGGTATAACGGGTATCGCCGTAGGTATGGCAACAGATATTCCGCCACATAACGTACGTGAAGTGGCTAGCGCATGTTGTTTATTACTTGATAAACCAAAAACAGAGCTTGAAGAATTACTTGAGCTTGTACATGCACCAGATTACCCAACAGATGCTGAAATAATTACCCCAAAAGCCGATATTCATAAAATATATAAAACCGGTCGTGGGTCTATCAAAATGCGTGCGGTTTACACCGAAGAGCATGGCGATATTGTTATTACAGCGCTGCCGCATCAATGTTCAGGTGGTAAAGTACTTGAGCAAATTGCAGCGCAAATGAACGCTAAAAAATTACCTATGATTGCTGATTTACGTGACGAGTCAGATCACGAAAATCCAACGCGTATTGTAATTATTCCGCGCTCAAACCGCATTAAAGCTGAGCCATTAATGGCGCACTTATTTGCAACCACCGATCTTGAAAAAAATTACCGCGTAAACTTAAACATGCTAGGCCTAGATGGTCGCCCGCAAGTTAAAGACTTGCGCTGTATTTTAAGTGAGTGGCTAACATTTAGACGCGAAACAGTGCGTCGTCGTTTGCAGTATCGTTTAGATAAAGTATTAGCACGTTTGCATATTTTAGAAGGTTTATTAGCAGCCTTTTTAAATATCGATGAAGTGATTGAAATCATCCGCAGCGAAGACAAACCAAAGCCTGTATTAATGGAGCGCTTTGATTTAACTGATACGCAAGCAGAAGCTATTTTAGAATTAAAACTTCGTCATTTAGCAAAACTTGAAGAGTTTAAAATTCGCGGTGAGCAAGATGAACTAGCCAAAGAGCGTGATAAATTAGCGCAAATTTTGGGCTCAGAACGTCGTATGTCGACACTGCTTAAAAAAGAAATTCAAGAAGCCGCTGAAATGTACGGTGACGATCGTCGCTCGCCAGTGATTGAGCGCTCAGAAGCGAAAGCACTTAACGAAAAAGATTTAATTCCGTCAGAGTCAGTTACTGTTGTGCTATCAGACAAAGGCTGGGCACGCGTTGGTAAAGGTCATGACTTAGATGTACAAGGCTTAAATTATCGCTCAGGTGACGGCTTTAGAGCCTCTGCTCGTGGTAAGAGTAATCAACCTGCGGTATTTTTAGATTCAGCAGGGCGGGCGTTTGCAACTGATGCGCACAGTCTACCTTCGGCGCGTAGCCAAGGGGAGCCAATGACAGGTCGTTTTAACTTAACACCAGGCGCTAATTTTGAGCACGTGGTAATGAGTGAAGACGAGCAAGTATTGCTTATGGCGTCAGATGCAGGTTACGGCTTTATTACCGACTTTAAAGACTTAGTGAGTAAAAATAAAAACGGTAAAGCGCTGGTAAGTGTCCCTAAAGGTGGAATATTACTTTCTCCTATTAGAGTGAACGATGTTGCTAGCGATTACTGTATGGCTATTTCTAACGAAGGTCGAATGCTTTTATTCCCGCTGCGAGACTTACCAAAGTTAGGCAAAGGTAAAGGTAATAAAATCATCTCTATACCAGGTGCTAAAGTACAAGCCCGTGAAGAGTTTGTAAAAGTGCTTGCTGTTGTACCACAAGGAAGCAGTGTTACGCTTCATGCTGGTAAGCGTAAACTAACGCTTAAACCAAGTGATTTAGAGCATTATCATGGTGAGCGAGGGCGTAGGGGTAATAAACTACCGCGCGGCTTACAGCGTGTTGACGAAGCCGTTGTTGAGCTAACCCTACAAGATGATGAACCAATAGAAGCCATTAACGAAGAGTAACCAATTACTTTTTTGTATAAATAAAAACGGTCTGCATTTGCAGGCCGTTTTTGTTTTAAAATAAAGAGCTTGCATATTTCAGCGTACACTTGTGCGCTATTGACTCGTCTGTGTCACAAAATAACGCTATAATAATCATAATTGATCTTTGGAGAAACTCATTTGCTAGCTGTTATACGCGTTTTTATTATGCTGATGTTTATATTATTCAGTTGTATTTTTGGTTTATTACTTTCGATTATAAGACCATTTCATCCCAATAATGTACATATTATAGCTGGCTGGTTTGGCTCAATGGCTAAAATGATTGGCGTTAAATTAGTTTTAACACGTCATAAAGATGCAATTGATGCAGGCCCTGCAGTTTATGTTGCTAATCATCAAAATAGCTACGACTTATTTACAGTGCCTGCAATGGTGCCTAAAAACTGCGTAAGTTTGGGGAAAAAGAGCTTAAAGTGGATCCCATTTTTCGGTCAGCTTTATTGGTTGTCGGGTAATATATTAATAGACAGATCGAATCGCTCCAAAGCAGCGGGAACTATCTCCAAAGCAGCCGAAAAAATTAAAAATAATGGCTTATCTGTATGGATGTTTCCAGAAGGCACACGAAGCTATGGAAGAGGGTTGCTACCGTTCAAAACAGGTGCTTTTCACACCGCAATGAGCGCAGATGTACCCATAATTCCGGTATGTATGAATACAACACATAAAACCATTAAGCTAAATCGTTGGGATAATGGTACAATTTACATCGAAATGTTAGCGCCTATACCGCTTGATAAAGAAATTAGCGCGCGTGAGCATGCTAAAAGCGTGCATAGCATTATGGCTGCTAAAATAACTGAATTAGATGCTCAAGTGAGAGAAAAATAATGGAAAACTGGCGTGAAATAAGTGAAGACATCGTAAGTTCACTACTAGAAGATGGATCAGATCCTGAAATACTTTATGAAGTAGAACACCATTTTGTGTGTGAAGACTTCCCTAAACTAGAGCAAGCTGCATTGGCTGCTTTTAAATTAGGCTACGATGTTGAAGAGCCAGCAGAGCTTGAGCTTGAAGATGGCAGTAAAATTTGGAGCTTTGACATTGTAGTTGAAGCTGAGCTAGACGTAGACGTTATTATGGAAGACGTTGATAAGCTAGCGCAACTAGCCGTTGAGTGCGATGTTGAATACGACGGTTGGGGCACTTACTTTCAAGAGTAATTAATTACCCAGCATTAGAAAAATAGTAAAGGCGAGCATTTAACAATGCTCGCCTTTTTTTAGTTTTACTCCCTGTTTAAGCTTTAAATACACTCATTAGCCTCTATATAAATCAAAAATGTACATTACCAATTTAAATCTGGTTATTACCAATTTGAAATTAGTCTTTAATTTATCTCTATTTTTATTTTTTATTCATACTAAATTAATATTGTCCATAATTATTGGTAAGCAGTGTTATTTATTTTTTAGTACTTATGTCTGAAATTAAAATTTATTTTTAAAAATTAATTCGTTACTTAATAAAATCTAATGTGTTGATTAAATTGAAAATTAAATTTGTTTTTAAGTGGTAATAAAGATGTAAGTAATACTTATTTGCTGTACCACACTGTGTTGACATATTGGTAAGAATAAATATAACCTTTACCCCGCCTTCGGGCATGCTTTTTGGTAATGTTAATTGGTAAGTTTTATTTGCCATTTAAATTACCATTACTATTCATACACAATTAAAAACCTGTATAGCGGTAAGATCTAAGTGTTAGTGAATTTCACTAACCTAAGTAGTTAGGTTGTTTTTATGTTCAGGTTTAAAGGAATAAAGATAATGATTAACCACAAGAAATTGTTTATTTGCACTGCAATTACTGCAACCTCAGCGTTATCTCACGCTGCAACTATTAATAACCCTGGCTTTGAAAGCGGTTTTAGTAGTTGGAACGAAACTGAGCCAGCGGCTATTTCATCTAATGCATATAGCGGATCTAAATCGTTAAAAATTCAGGGTAGTCCTGCACGTGTTTATCAATTAGTAAATATTCAGCCAAACACTGAATATACGTTAAGTGCTTATGTACTTGGTAAAGGGCAGATTGGGGTTAACGACTTAAACGGTTTATTTAAAAACAAAACCTTTGATGTATCGTCTTGGACTAAGGTAACTAAAACGTTTACTTCAGCGAATACCAATTCACTGCAAGTATTTGCTAAGCATTACAATAGCTCAAGTGATGTACGCTTTGATAATTTTACATTAGTTGAGGGCAGTAATAATGGCGGTGGCACTGATGATGGTGCAGGATCTGGAGACGGTACAACGATTCCAAGCAGCATTACAAGTGGTAGTGTTTTTGATTTAGAAGGGGATAGCCCTAACCCGTTAGTTAACGATAGTACGTTAGTGTTTGTACCTTTGGAGGCACAGCATATTACGCCTAACGGGAATGGCTGGCGTCATGAGTACAAGGTAAAAGAAAGCTTGCGTGTTGCCATGACACAGTCTTACGAAGTATTTGAAGCAACTGTAAAAGTTGAAATGTCTGATGGCGGTAAAACAATTATTTCACAGCACCACGCCAGCGATACTGGGACTATTTCTAAAGTGTATGTTTCAGATACTGATGAATCAGGTTTTAACGACAGCGTAGCGGGTAATGGCATTTTTGATGTCTATGTTCGTTTGCGTAATACCAGTGGCAATGAAGAAAAATTTGCGCTAGGTACTATTACAAGCGGTGAGTCATTTAACTTGCGAGTGGTAAATAATTACGGCGATGTAGATGTAAGTGCACTAGGTAATTCGTTTGGTATTCCTGTAGAAGATGATTCTGAATCTTACTTTAAGTTTGGTAACTACTTACAGTCTCAAGATCCAAATACTCTAGATAAATGCGGTGAAGCAGGTAACTCTAATTCATTCAAAAATTGCTTTGAAGATTTAGGCATTACCCAGTCAAAAGTAACAATGACTAATGTTACTTATACCCGTCAAACAAACTAAGTAGCCACTTAATTATGGCCACTCAATTGAGTGGCCATATTAAATATGCGTTTTAATTTACAGCCATTTTTTATTTTTAAAATACACACCAATACCGCCAGTGAGCACAATTAAAAATATGACAAAAGCACTAAACGCATAAGGGCTCTCTGTACCAGGAATGCCTCCTACGTTTACACCTAAAAGCCCCGTTAAAAAGCCCAGTGGTAAAAAAAGTGCTGCCACTACAGACATAACATACATTCGCTGGTTTAACTGCTCAGAAACTTGGTTAGTGATTGTTTGCTGAATAATTTGCGCACGCTCAATTGAACTATCTAGCTCTTCAAGATAACGAATTAATAAGTTGGTGGTTTCATTAAGTTTTGCTTTATCGTCATCTAATAACCATAGGTAGTGGTTATTTACCATTGAGCTAAGGGCTTCTTTTTGCGGTTTTAAATAACGTTTTAAGGCAATAGTTTGGCGTCGCAATTGTGATAAGCCTTGGTTGTCAAACTTTTTACTTGGTTCATCTATTTCTTCTTCAAACTCGTCGAGTGTTTCATCTAGTGAGTCAATAACGCTTTGCATACGTGAGGTTAATTTTTGTGTAATAGAGCACACTAATTCAGAAATGTTGCATGGGCCTTTATTTTCATTTAAACAGGCGAGCGTATCTTGCACCGATAATAAACGGCGCTTACGGGTAGTAATAAGAATGTCTTCGCTAATAAATAAACGAATTGAAACCATGTCTTCAGGGCTTTGTGCTGGATTTAAATTTACACCACGTAAAAATAACATGTGCCCGTTAGTTGTAGCCGTAATACGTGGGCGTGTTTCATCAGCAATTAAAGACTCTAGTTCGTAATCGTTTAAATGAGGCTGTGCCTTGAGCCATTCAACTGCCTCACTTTGGCTATAATCCATGTGCACCCAAAGTTTACCTTGGCTTGGTTGCCAGCTATTTAGCTCATTAGTGCTTCCAATAGGACGAGCGCCGCCTTGTCCATCAAGTACAAGTGCATGTAGTAAACCATTAATCATAATTAGTTCTCATAATAGTGTATTTTTAATACTGTTAACTATAGTGTATCTACTTAGTTGCTTACAGGCTTACCTTTACTTTTAATAAGTTAAGCTTAAATAGCAAAATATATGCAGAGCCTCTATGTTGAGCAAAGTGGTATTAAAGTACGGCTTAGCAAGGCGTGCATTGTGTGACCAGTTGCTTAAAAAGATCAATTTAATTTACTAATCGACTAGATAAATTTATTTCGTTGGTGTTTTTTGACCTGTAGCGTATAAGTCACTTTTTTATTAAGGGCACATTTATGACAGCAAAGATCACAGTTGGTTGGCGTGAGTGGTTAAGTTTACCTGAGCTTGGTATTAACGAGATAAAAGCAAAAATTGATACTGGCGCTCGCACTTCATGTATTCATGCAATTAACATTGAAGAATACGAAGTTGACTCAGAAAAATGGGTTAAATTTACGGCCCAACCACTGCAAGATGATGAGCAAACGCAAGTCACTTGCAATGCAAAAGTTAAAAAAATGAAGTACGTAACCAGCTCAAGTGGGCAAAAAGAGCTACGCTACTTTATAGAAACGACATTACATGCAGGCGAGCATAGCTGGCCTATCGAGCTTACTTTAACAAGCCGTGCAACAATGAAGTTTAGAATGTTATTAGGGCGTACAGCCATGGAAAATCGTATAGTCGTTGACCCGGCTTTATCTCAACTATTAGGTCGTAAGGTTTAACTATGAAAATCGGTATTTTATCTCGTAACAGAAAGCTATATTCAACACGTCGCTTAATTGAGGCAGCAGAAGCACGCGGCCACGAAGTTAAAGTGATTGATGCATTGCGTTGTTATATGAATATCAACTCTGAGCAACCAGAAATTCACTATCGCGGTGAAAACTTAAAAGAATTTGACGCAATTGTCCCGCGTATTGGTGCATCGGTTACATTTTATGGCTGTTCGGTACTTCGTCAGTTTGAAATGATGGGTGTTTATCCTGTAAACGAATCAGTCGCTATTTCTCGTTCGCGCGATAAATTACGTTCACTTCAGTTACTTTCGCGCAAAGGCGTTGGTATGCCAGTAACAGGTTTTGCCAGCAAACCCGATGACGTAAAAGACTTACTAGAAATGGTAGGCGGTGCACCTGTTGTAATTAAATTACTTGAAGGCACACAAGGCATTGGTGTTGTACTTGCTGAAACACGCAAAGCAGCTGAAAGTGTTATTGAAGCGTTTATGGGCTTAAAAGCCAATATTATGGTTCAAGAATATATTAAAGAAGCGGGTGGTGCAGACATACGTTGTTTTGTACTAGGCGATAAAGTAATCGCAGCAATGAAGCGCCAAGCACAAGAAGGTGAGTTCCGCTCTAACCTTCACCGTGGTGGTAGCGCTACATTAGTTCGCATTACTCCAGAGGAACGTAAAACGGCAGTAGCAGCGGCTAAATCAATGGGCTTAAATGTAGCGGGAGTTGATTTACTTCGCTCATCTCGTGGGCCACTTGTGATGGAAGTTAACTCATCACCAGGTTTAGAGGGCATTGAAATAGCAACAGGTAAAGATATTGCAGGTATGGTAATTGATTTCATCGAAAAAAATGCCTCAAGTAAAGGAACAGCAACACGTGGCAAAGGTTAAAATTAACCGTCCTTTTTCCTTATTAGGAGAAAATGTAGGCGTAGGCGAGCGTAAAACGCTTGCCTTAGAAGCAGCTAAGCTTTACACCCATTCACCACTTAATATTCCTATTGAAGTGGTTAATGGTGTAATGGAAGGCCCTGTGCTTATGGTGTGTGCGGCTATTCATGGTGATGAGCTAAATGGTGTAGAAGTTGTGCGTCAGTTACTTGCTAAAATAGATCCAAGCCAATTGCGCGGAACAATAATCGCTGTGCCTATTGTGAATGTGTTTGGCTTTATTCACAAATCGCGTTATTTACCAGATAGACGCGATATGAATCGCAGCTTCCCAGGTTCTGAACGTGGTTCATTAGCTGGGCGTATGGCTTATATGTTTTTTAATCAAGTGGCAGTACATTGTACTCACATTATTGATTTGCATACTGGCGCTATTCATCGTACTAATTTGCCGCAAATTCGCGCTAATTTAGAAGATGAAGCAACCGCTGAAATGGCTAAAGCATTTGGTACGCCGGCGGTTATAAATGCATCCCTTCGTAATGGTTCATTACGCAGTGAAGCCGCAAATTTAGGTATACCTGTTATTACTTATGAAGCAGGCGAAGCGCTACGCTTTGATCCTATCGCTATTGCGGCAGGTGTGCAGGGCGTTGATTATGTTATGCGCCATTTAAAAATGATCCGTGGCAAGCGCCCTAAAAAGTTACCAGATCCTATTATTGCAGGTTCGACTAGTTGGATACGTGCAGAGGTTGATGGCATTGTGCGTGCACAAGTATCACTAGGGGAGCATGTAACTAAAGGGCAAGTGCTTGCATATATAAGTAGCCCTCTAGGGGATTCTGAGCTTGAGCTTTTAGCGCCTAAAGGCGGTATTGTTATTGGTCAGCAAACGATGCCATTGGTAAATGAAGGTGATGCGGTATTCCACCTTGCTTACTTTGCAAACGACAATAGTTTAGTAGAGCAGCAACTAGAGAACTTTATTGATGAGATAAATGATTTAGATGACGAGCTTAAAACAGCTGAACTAAATAACTAATAGCTAAACTAAATTCTGTTTAGCTAAGCATTAAAAAGCCGCAGTAGGTAATTACTTACTGCGGCTTTTTTGTGGACATTGCTTTATCAACGATGCTTTTTAAACTATGTTTTTTTAGGACCAATAATACGCTTTATAACAGGGGTTTTAGTTGGCTTTGGTTCTTTATTTAAAACCATGACAGGACGGGTCACAAATAAATTGTTAGGGTAAATTACACGGTGCCCATCAATATGTTCAAGTACTACATTCATTAAGCCCATTTCAACAATGCGCCCTTCAACATGATTCGCACCATCAATAATTCGTACCCAATAACCAACGCGGCAATCGTTTTGAATAAACATCAGTAAAAATGCGGTGAGGTTACTCAATAATGACCAAGCGGCAAAAAGCGCTACCCCTAACATGGCAAATAAAGAAGAGCCTAAAACCAATAAACCACGCAGCTCTATACCCCAAAATACTAAAACCAAACACAGTACTACAAAGGCAAGTATAATTTTTAGTAAAAGCTCTGCACGGTATTTTCGGTGCAAATCTACTTTGCCTTTAATCGCTTTTTCGAGTAGTTTTTTGGTTATTTTTAATAGAAGAGGGAAAACCAAAATAGCGATTATAGTTACAACTAACTTATATTGTGATGCAAACAATTCTAAAACTTCTATTATTTTCACTTTAGGCCCTGAGCTTTTATAAAAATTTAATTTAATGCAATTGATATTAGTTTAACGCGTTTGTATTATTTAAAAAGTGTTTTTAACGCTCACGAGCCACTGTACTGAGTCTACATCATCGTAGCTATCAACAGGGGCGGCAATATCAATGTGGATCATGGTTCCTGAGTTTGCGCGACTCGGTGCCAAACGCAGACCAACGCCTACATTTTTCAATACATGTGCATTTTCACCGTTATCTTCATCGTTAAACCATGCTCTGCCTACATCTACAAAAGCTGCGCCACCCACTTTAAATAGTTGCAGTAAATCGTACTCCCAGTAATAGCGCTTTTCTAAATTAACTAAAAAGCTGCGATCGCCATGTTGATAATCCATCGGGTAACCACGCAGGCCTGTTTCGCCACCTAAAGTAAGCTGTTGATCAGCAGTCAGGTTTTTGGCGTATTGCACGCGGGCTTTAACATACCAAGATTGGTCTTCACTGGTATTTAAATAATATTGTACTTGGCTGGTGGCCATAAAGTTTTCGAGTTTTTTCTGTTCTTTATTCCAATAGCCATCAATATCAGCACTAAAACGCCATAAAGTATTATCGTTAGTAAAGTGGGCTTTTTTAAAGTTAAAAGAATACACCGCGCGGCTGTCGTTATTACTTAAGGACTCATCTGAATAGCCAATTAAGCTTTTAATATTCCAACCTAAATTTAAATCCTCAGTGCGAGATATACTGTCAAAATTGCGTACCTTGATGTAGTTATCTTCAAACCAATGGCCGCTTATAAAGGGGTAACTTAAACTTCTGTCATCGGCAAGTGGTGCAAATGTAGTGTCTATAGCTTCAAAGGTATGCTGCTCGTCGGTATAGCCTAACGTTAGACGCTGGGTCCAATTATTATTAAGCGCTTTAGAGTGTCCTATAAATACACGGTTTAAATCGGTAGTTTGATCAAATTCGCTAAACTCTTCGCCGCGTTTATATAGTGACTCTTCGCGCTGCTCAGAATAGCTTAAAATACCGTAACTAAAGGGGGTGTCAATTGCGTAAAATGGATAGGTTAGCTCAAGCAAATGGCGCTTGCCGTCGCTGTTATCGGCGTACTCTAAACGGCCTCGGTAGCGAGTAGATAAAATATTAGGATCGTCGTAAACAAATAAGTAACCGCTGCGATCGCTGTCAGTGGTACGCGAAAAAGAAAGGCGCTTACCCCACCCAAGCAGGTTAGATTCTCTAAAACCTATACTCGATTTGTTTTCTCCACCGCTTCGACTAAAGTTCACTTCAGGTAAAAGTGTCCATAAATCACGGGTAACCACTTCTACATTAACGTCGCCGTCGCAGTTTTCGGTAGCACTAATTTGTGCATCATATAAGTAGCTTTCTTTGCGAAGTAAACGCTCAGATTCTGCGAGCTTTTTAGCGTCGTACTTGTCACCTGGGGAGAATAATAAAAGGTTATTAATGACATCGGGCTCTGTTTGAATGTGAGCGCGATTAGCAAAACGGAATAGGGCAATATTTTCCTCTTCAAGCTCAGTATTAAATACATTAAGTTGCTTGAGCTTTATTGAGGCTATTTTAGCGTTACTATTACTGTGCGTGAGGGTTGTTTTGTCTTGAACTTCTCGGCGTAGGTTTTTATTTGTGCTTAAATCTGTCTGTTCTACAAGGCAGTTATCAGTTTTCATTGAAGATTGTTGTGCGAACGTATTAGGCACATAAAAGCTTAAAACCGTTAAACTAATACAACATTGTGCTATCCATTTCTTGCTCACCATTAAACCTCTTACTGCTACGTAGCAAATGACTATCGTAATATCAGCTTACATCATTGTTATTATAATGTAAGTAAAAGGTATGGATTTTGAAATTAATTAATTGTTACCCATATTCACTTTTGTTAATAGCTAGCTGGTTTGCAGCGACCTATGCGCTAGGCATTAAAAGCTAGCTTAAATAAAATGCTAAAGCGGCGAGTAAGTGTTCAGCTTCATGACCTTCGGCATTAATCCAGATGCTTTGGCTGTAATGCTCATAGTTTAAATTAAAGGTTTGATGATTATAGGTAAAGCGAACTTGATGTCGATCGGCGCCAGCAGAGTACTCATTGAGTGTTACTTCGTCTGAGTGTAAAAATAATGTACTCCACAGCTCAAAGTCTTCATCGTTTGGTAGCTCAATGGGATTAATCAAAATACATTTGTGTGTATGGTCATATTCTATTTGGGTCATAATGCTCTTAATTAGTAGCTAGGTAATGTCGAATTGCCGTTAAAAATTCGCCGCCGTACTTATTTAACTTAGTAAAACCAACACCTGAGACCTTTAAAAATTCACTGTCGTTTGTTGGCATAAGCTGCGCCATTTCGGCTAACGTTTTATCATTAAATACTACATAAGGTGGCACATCGTCGGCATCAGCAAGTTCTTTACGAAGTGCGCGCAGGCGAGCAAACAGTTTTTTGTCGTAATTAAATTGCGCTAACTTATCTTGATAAACGTGTTTGGCTTGCAGGCGTGGCTCGGCTAATTGCAGTGCGTATTCACCTTTTAAAATTACACGCGCGGCTTCGGTTAATCTAAGTGACGCACCTTGTGTTATATCTTGGCTAAGTAAGCCTTGATGAATAAGTTGGCGTAAAATACTGAGCCAAAACTCACTGCTTTTATCTTTACCTATGCCGTAGGTACTTAACTCATGATGATTATTATCGCGGATGCGGCTCGTGTTTGCACCGCGAAGTAATTCAACAATATAACCAAGTCCAAAACGTTGTCCCGCTCTGTACACACACGAAAGTGCTTGCTGAGCGACTAACGTACCATCAAAACTTTTTGGCGGATTTAAGCAAATATCGCAGTTGCCACAAGGTTCGCGTTGATATTCACTAAAGTAGTTAAGTAATATTTGACGACGACATGTTTGCGCTTCGGCAAAGCTTGCCATTGCGTTAAAGCGTTGTTCTTCTACGCGGCGGCGTTGTTCGTCGTCTATGTCTTCAAAAAAGCGCCTTACGCGACCTATATCAGCTGGATCAAAATACATTATAGCTTCTGCGGCAAGTCCATCTCGCCCAGCTCGACCAGTTTCTTGATAGTACGACTCTATACTTTTTGGAATATCGTAATGCAGTACAAAACGCACATTAGGCTTGTTTATGCCCATACCAAAAGCAACGGTTGCGACCACTATTTGTATATCGTCACGGGCAAACCCGGTTTGTACAAATTGTCGTTGCTCGTTACTCATACCAGCATGATAAGCGGCAGCGTTTAGTCCTGCATCTGCAAGCTTTTCAGCAATGTCGTCTACGCGTTTACGGCTGGTGCAATAAATGATACCGCTTTGGCTTTTTTGCTCCTTTAGGTAGCGAAGCAATTGCACCATAGGTTTAAATTTTTCTTCTATGGTGTAACGAATATTGGGGCGATCAAAGCTGCCAGTATGAATATAAGGCTGTTGTAGTTTTAATTGCTCAACTATATCAAACCGTGTGGCTTTATCGGCGGTGGCGGTTAATGCCATCATTGGGACATGTGCAAAACGTTGCTTTAATTCGTTTAAGCGAAAGTAATGAGGTCTAAAGTCATGACCCCAATGCGACACACAGTGCGCTTCGTCAATAGCAAATAAACTCACATTTAAATGCGATAAACGCTCTAAAAATTCGTGTTGTAATACTTTTTCAGGCGCCACATATAAGAGCTTAATTTGCCCCTGATGAAGCTGTTGATACACCAATTGCTGTTCTTCTCGTGCTAAGCTGTTATTAACGTAAGCGGCTTTTACCCCAAGAGCTTGCAGTTGCGTTACCTGATCTTGCATTAGCGATATAAGCGGAGATATAACAATGGTTACGCCTTCGAGTACTAAAGCAGGGATTTGGTAGCACACCGATTTTCCGCCGCCAGTAGGAAGCAATACAAGCGAGTCTTGACCGTTAATAGCGGCATCAATAACTGCTTTTTGACCGTCGCGAAATTCACTGTAGCCAAACACTTGTTTGAGGACAGTTTCGGGTTTACGCACAAGGGTGCTAGAAGGTGGAGTTGATGTATTCATTGGCGGGTATTTTAGTGGTTTTTTAGTGAGATGTCTTTAGCTGAGTTACTTGATAAATTATTTAAGTGAAGTCTCGTAGTTTTACACTATGTATGTTTTACTCATCTTACCTGTTTTGACATAGAGAATAATAATGAATAAAGAAATGTTAATTGAACAAGTGGGCGCGTTATTTGTAAATGGCATGCCGTTTAACCAGTTTTTACAAATATCGGTTGAGTCGTTAAGCCCTGAACAGGCCAAAATTACGTTCCCGTGGCAGGATGTACTAATTGGTAATCCTGCGCAAAAAATACTCCATGGTGGTGTTATTTCAGCCGTACTTGATAATGTAGGCGGTATGCTTGCTGCAGCAAGTGTAATTGATAAACTCACCGATTTAGATATTACAAGCGTGCAAACAAAATTAGCCACACTTGGGACTATCGACTTACGTACTGATTATCTGCGCCCTGGTAAAGGAGAGAGCTTTACTGCCAGCGCAACACTTATTCGTTCAGGTAATAAAGTATGTGTATGCAGAATGGAATTACATAACGAACAGTCTGTTCAAATTGCTTTTGGAACCGGCACGTATTTAGTTGGATAAAACGCGTATGGCAAGTAAACTAGCGGCCTTTTAAATCACTAAGTGTGTATTATGTCGATTGATACTGAGCAGCGTAAAGGTGCTATTTTTGCTTGTCTTGCTTTTTTAATGTGGGGCCTTGCGCCAATATACTTTAAGTTGATTCAGCATGTTTCTGCTTTTGAAATTTTAATGCATCGGGTTATTTGGTCGGTTGTGTTTTTAGTATTGGTAGTAAGTGTTTTACGGTATTGGGGTAAAATTAAACGCATTATCGTTCAACCTAAGCTTTTGCTTATGCTTGTTATAACCTCTGCACTGCTTGGGTTTAATTGGGGTTTATTTATATGGGCTATAAATAATAACCACATGCTTGATGCAAGCTTGGGCTATTACATAAATCCTCTTTTAAATGTATTACTGGGTATGCTTTTTTTAGGCGAACGCCTGCGTAAGTTCCAAGGCGTAGCAGTAGCCCTTGCCTTTAGCGGTGTAGTGCTGCAGCTAATTAGTTTTGGCTCGTTTCCGGTAGTTGCCTTTTCACTGGCTATATCATTTGCACTTTATGGTTTATTACGTAAAAAGTTACCGGTTGAAGCCTTGCCTGGCATTTTACTCGAAGCACTTATATTACTGCCTGTCGCACTTATTTATTGGTGGTTAATGGTGCCTACAGCAACATCAAGCCTGCCAGCTAATGATTGGCATACTAATGTACTACTGATTAGTGCAGGTATTGTAACTACATTACCACTGCTGTGTTTTACCGGTGCAGCTAAGCGTTTGCAATATACTACACTTGGCTTTTTTCAATACATTGGGCCAAGCTTAATGTTTATACTAGCTGTGGTGTTTTATGGTGAAGTGTTTGATGCAGAGCGTGTAGTAACATTTGCATGTATTTGGAGTGCACTGGCTATTTTTAGTTGGGACTCTTATCATCAATCACGCAAACGTAAAAAAGCGGCTATTACAGCCGCAGAAGTATAATTAACTAATAAAATGGTTAACTAACTACTTTATTACGACCAGATTCTTTAGCGTCGTAAAGCTTTAAGTCGGCCTGTTTTAAAAGTTCATCAATTTGATAAACAGGCCCGTTTGCAAAGCCAATAGAAATGGTGAATTTTATTTTAGCTTTACTAAACTCTTGGCTATTCATTTCTATAAAATACCTAAAGCCTTCAAGGCGTTTAAGGGCTTCTTGTTTATCTGCATCTATAAAATAAACTGCAAACTCTTCACCACCTAAGCGCGCTACTAAGTGCTTTTTGAAGTATTTACTGAAGCAAATAGAGAGCCCTTTTAATACTTCGTCGCCAACATCGTGTCCGTATGTATCGTTAATTGATTTAAAGTGATCAATATCAAGCATAGCTAAAGCACCGTCACCTTTAGTATGTTTTATTTGCTTTAATGATTTTTCAGCTTCTTCAAAAAAGTAACGACGATTTGGTAAATTAGTTAAATAATCCGTGTTGGCTTGTCGCCTTATGGTGGCTATAAGGTCTAACATATCGACGTTTTGACTAAGCCTGCAGTAAAACTCTTCGCTATTAAAAGGTTTGTGCAAATAATCGTTTGCGCCATTTTTTAAAAATAAACTAGAAAGCCCTACAGAGTCAGAACCCGAAATACCAATAATAGCTTTTTCATCATTGCTGTATAAGCGGCGAATCTCGCTACATAGTTCATCGCCATTCATATTGGGCATTTCATTATCAGTAATAATAACTGAAATATCAGGTGAAGCTTCAAGCAGGTTTAACGCTTCTTGTCCGTCTTGTGCTTCAATAATTTGATACTTATGGCGCACTAATAAACTACAAATGTATCGTCGGGTCGATTTAGAGTCGTCAACAACGAGTACTTTTACATTTTCGTTGCGAGGCAGACGCTGTAACTGTTTTTCGAGGTACTGATAAGCTTGTTTATTTTCTTTAATGATGTAATCGATGATTGGGTATTTTTCTACAGTGTCGCGAGTTTTTTTATCAATATTGCCCGTCATTACAATAGTTGGAATGTCTGCATTAATAGTACAAGGTATTGCCTCACCTAATGGGGCATCAGGTAATATGAAGTCAACTACAGCGCAAAAATAGCTATTTTTACTTATAAGCTCTTTTGTTTGCGCTAATGACTCAGCTATATCAACTTCATAACCAGCCTTAAGCGCGATGTGCTTTTGCACTCGCGCCATGGCAGGTGTATCTTCAACTATTAGTATTTTTCGCGTCACGGAACAACCCTATATATATTTTGCAAAAATATTTGCTTATACAAGTTGTAACTGTTAAAACGCAAAAAAGCAAATAACTTAAATACTTACAGATTATCCGCTTCTGAATAATACTCTTGGCTAATCGGCGCCGGGCTCGACATTTTTGAACGGCCAAATAAAGTATGAAACTTAGTTTTGCAGGTCGTTAGTTTTAAGTATTTTACCCAAGCTCGTTCGATTGGGTTGGTAGGTTCTTGTGAGCCAGTTACGACTGCTACAAACTGTTCTTGGTGTTCGTTTTGCGGCTCAATTGTTTTACTGTATAAGCCTTTTAAAACAACTCCGTGTTGTTCAAGTATGCTGGCTTCTAATAAGGTGAAGTTTCCGCTGCGGCTAAAGCCTCGTGGAAAGTTTTGATCATCATAAAATTGACGTTGGCTAACAAATGCTTGGCGTAGTAATGAAATGTTATTGCTCATAGCTTTATCCTCATACCTTAGTAATTAGCTGGAGTATGATGCAAGTTTGGCAATTTATTAAACAAATTATTTTTATCGTGAGGATAAAAAATTGGATATCGATTTATTAAAAACATTCGTTGAGGTAGTGCGTACGCGTCACTTTGGTAAAGCGGCCGAAAACCTTTATATTACGCAGTCTGCAGTGAGCTTTAGAATTCGCCAATTAGAGCAAGGGCTTGGTGTTAATTTGTTTATTCGCCAGCGTAATAACATTCAACTTACAGCACCTGGCGAGCGCTTATTACCCCATGCACAAATGATTATTACGGGCATGCAACGCGCCAAAGTGGATGTTGCGCTTGCCGATAATATGCATAAGCAAATTAGCTTAGCAGGAACGCCTAATATTTGGGATGCTTTTTTACAGTTTGGTATAACAAATATTGTATCGGCGATGCCGGGCGTGTCATTAGTCGCAGAAGTTAAAGCACAACAAGAAAGCACTCGGCTGTTATTAGAACGCACGCTTGATTTGGCAATATTGTTTGATCCACCAAAAGTAGACGAGCTAGTGGTAGAGCGAATCTGTGAGTTGCCAATCATTCCCGTAAGCGGATACGACACTGCAACGAACGAAAACTTTTTTGATAATCAGTATGTATATGTTGATTGGGGAACTACTTTCTCACTTTGGCATGCGCGTCAGTTTACCGGTAAAACACCGCCTTATTTTAGAACCAGCACAGGACGTATTGCACTTGATTTAATACTGCAATGTGGCGGCAGTGCATTTATACCTCAAGTATTGGTAGAAGGGCATTTAGAAAAAGGTGAACTGTTTCATGTTAAAGATGTAGAAAATACCTCGCGAGACGTGTTTATAGCGTATCACAGAGACAACGAGCAAAAAGAGTTAATAGAAACCTTAGTTAATTTACTATCGCAAATGACCCCAAGCTTGTCATTAAAGAAAAGTAAGTAAGTTCGGCCGTTTATTAGGCTTTCATGTTATTTTGATTTCAAATTTAATGCATTTTTATTAATAAAAAAAGACATTAATATTTCCATTGTAATATTACTGTCATTTAGCGGTGACAAAATGCAGCAGTTTTAAAAATTAGTCTTTTGTGATTATCCAAGGAAATAACATGAAATTTGTAAAATCGAGCTTATGCTTAGCACTATTAAGTGGTTTATCTTTTAATGCACTTGCCGATGTAGACATTTACGGTAAAGCGAATGTAACAGTGCAATCATCTGATGACGGCGAAGGATCTTTTACTGAGATAAAAAGTAATGCATCTCGTCTTGGTGTTAAAGGTTCTGAAAAAATAAATGATAGTTTAGAAGCGGTATATAAGTTTGAGTTTCAAGTTGATGTGTCTGATGCTGATTCAAAAGGCGATAACGACGACAATATTTCTGCGCGTAACCAATACGTTGGTTTAAAAGGTGCGTTTGGCCAAGTGGTTATTGGTCGTAACGATACTGCGCTTAAACAATCTCAAGGTAAGTTAGACTTGTTTAACGACCTTGAAGGCGATATTAAAAATGTATTTAAAGGTGAAAACCGTTTAGGGAATACTGTTAGTTATTCATCAAACTCATACGAAGGTTTTAAAGTACTTGCTACTTTTGTAGCTGAAGATGATGTAGACGCTGATAACGGTTACTCAATGGCGGTTACTTACGGTGACGTGGCACTTAAAAAGAGCGCAGTATATGCCTCTATCGCAGCCGATAGTGAAGTAAATGGCTACGATGTAGTACGCGCGTCAATCCAAGGTAAAGTTGAAAACTTTAAGTTAGGTGCAATGTACCAAACACAAGAAAAAGTTGACGGCAGCGCAGAAGCGGATGGTTATCTATTAAATGCAGCTTACAGCATGGGTAACAACACATTTAAAGTACAATACCAAGACATGGACTTTGACGACAGCGACGATAAGTCAGCAATATCAGTTGGTCTTGATCACAAATTAAATAAAAACATTAAAGTATTTGGCTTTTACTCAAGCTTCGACATGGACAACAACGTTGACCAAGACTACGTAGGCTTAGGTATGGAATACAAGTTTTAACTATTCGCTAAATTAGTTAAAACACTCCCTTTTTAACCGCGCTCTTTTGAGTGCGGTTTTTTTTTGCTTTAAATTATTTACTTAGCCGCCCATAATAGAGCTTCATTTGGAATGAGGTGCGAGTCCTCGACTGTTCCCGCAACTGTAATTAGCGCAAAGCTTTAAGTCAGATACAAATGGTATAATACCAATTTTATTAAAAACATGATCTTTCTAGCGAATTAAATAACTTACTAACTTCGTTAAAAATTATTCATATAGAACAAGTATATGTCATAATTTCCGCCTTGTTATTAAGCTATTTATTTGTCGCTATAATAAATCACTAATTTAATGCAATTGGTATGAATTCTTTTAACGAGCGGGTTTACTCATTTTTTCTTGTAGTGCATTAGTATTTTTATCGCATTTTTAGTGAGTTTAATCCCGTCTAGGACTGACTATTGCACACTCAAACGCCATTAAATATACCATTACTAAACGTTAAAAACGTATCGTGGGGTATTGGCAATAAAACGATCCTCAAAAAAATAAACCTTAAAATAACCACAGGTAAATTTGTTGGTTTAATTGGCCCCAATGGCGCAGGTAAATCGAGCTTATTGCGTTGTTTATATCGTTTTAATAAACCCAGCGATGGCGTTGTAGAGTTTAACAGCACCGATATTTGGCAGCTAAAAAGCGATGAGTACGCAAAAAAAGTAGCGGTTGTTTTACAAGAAACCCCGTCGCAATTTAACTTAAGCGTATTTGATGTTATTGCACTTGGGCTAACGCCTCATAAATCGCTATTTAGCTCAGTAACTAACATTGATAAACAAAAAATTACCCAAGCTATCAACACTGTAGGGTTGGCAGATCATAGCGATCAAAGCTTTGAGTCACTTTCGGGTGGTGAAAAGCAACGTGCCTTGATAGCCCGCGCCATAGTTCAGCAACCTCAGTTGTTAATAATGGACGAACCAACTAGCCATTTAGATGTTAAATACCAAATACAGGTAATGGAGCTTGCTAAATCGTTGGGTGTAACGGTGTTTGCATCGTTTCATGATTTAAACTTAGCTTCTGCAATATGCGATGAACTAGTGGTTATTAAAAATGGTGAAATTACACATACAGGCACGCCAAGTGAGGTATTAACCGAAAACATGCTAGGCGACGTTTTTGGTGTCTGCGCCCAAGTAAATAATCACCCGCAAATATCGAAGTCGGGAAATAGCATCCCTCATATCACTTACTTTTATGGTTACGAATAATATGAGCGCAGTTAATACTCGCCACTCACTTGCGCTATTCATCAGTGCTGCGGCTGCTTTATTTAGTTTATTTGCAGCACTTAGTTTTGGTGCAGCAGAGACCTCACTTCAAGACGTACTTAATAGTTTTTTGCTCTCAAATGATGCGTCTTTTAATACGCGTATTATTTTTGAACTAAGAATGCCACGCACATTACTCGCCTTTTTAGCAGGCTCTGGCTTAGCAATTGCGGGGCTTATTTTACAAACGGTAACGCGTAACCCTTTAGCCGATCCTTACTTATTTGGTATATCGTCGGGTGCCTCATTTGGCGTGGTGTTACTTATGGCATTAGCAGGTATTAGCGCAGGTTTTATGTTATCGGCAGCAGCGTTATTAGGTAGCTTACTCGCTATGAGTTTATTAATACTTATTGCAGGTAGGCAGCAAAGTGCACAGGTAGAATCAATGTTATTAGCTGGTGTTGCTCTGTCGTTTTTATTTAGTGCATTTACCAGCTTGCTGCTTTATTGGAGCGACCCTCAGGCGGTAGCCGCTATTTTATTTTGGACACTGGGCAGCTTTTCGCGTGCGCAGTGGGCTACGCTTTGGTTGCCTTTATTGGTAATTACATTGTGTACGTTTGTAATGCTGAGCTTTAGAAGGCAGCTAAATGCTATGTTACTGGGCGATGAAAGCGCAATTACATTAGGTGTGAGGGTTCAGCGCTTTAGAATACTTATGCTGGTTTTAAGCTCATTAATTACCGCTGTGCTGGTGGCTATGTGTGGTGGTATTGGGTTTGTAGGATTAATGGTACCGCATATTGTGCGCTTTTTTATATCCCAAGGCACCATCGCTGGCTTACTGGTAACCAGCTTGGTGGGCGGTACATTTATGGTGTGGGTTGATGTACTTTCGCGCTCATTGCTGAAAAACCAAGAACTGCCCGTAGGTGTTATTACTGCAGCTATTGGTAGCGTGTTCTTTTTGAGTTTATTGTTTTTTAGAAAGCGAAGGGTGTAATTCCATGAAAACCTTAATGGTGCAAGGCACTACATCAGATGCTGGTAAAAGCACTTTAGTTGCTGCCCTTTGCAGGGTGTTTGCTAAGCGTGGGGTAAAGGTTGCACCTTTTAAACCACAAAATATGGCACTTAATAGCGCAGTAACAAAAGATGGCGGCGAAATTGGTCGTGCGCAAGCTTTGCAAGCAATAGCAGCTAAAGTAGAGCCAGAAATAGACTTTAACCCTATATTACTTAAACCTAATAGCGATACTGGCGCACAAGTGATTATTCACGGAAGAGCCATTAGTAATATGGAAGCGGGCAAATATCACGACTATAAAAAAGTGGCGATGGATGCAGTAATTACCTCACATAACCGCTTAGCTAAACGCTTTGATTTACTCCTCGTTGAAGGGGCAGGTAGCCCTGCTGAAATAAATCTGCGTGAAAACGATATTGCCAATATGGGTTACGCCGAAGAGGTAGATTGCCCAGTAATTATAATTGCTGATATTGATAAAGGTGGTGTGTTTGCACATTTGGTAGGTACGCTTGCGTTGTTAAGCGAGTCAGAACAGGCGCGCGTAAAAGGCTTTGTTATAAACCGCTTTAGAGGCGATATAGGTTTGCTGCAAGGCGGGCTTGATTGGCTTGAAGAATACACAAACAAACCCGTACTTGGCGTATTACCTTATTTACACGACCTTGCGCTTGATGCTGAAGACGCCGTCGCAATTGATAATAACGTAACCAACGCCTCAATTAATATTGCAGTGCTGCTTGTTCCCCACATTAGTAACCACACCGATTTTGATGCACTGCGTTTGCACCCAAACATTAATATAAATTACGTGCGCCATACGCAAACGATCCCAGACGTTGATCTGATAATTCTCCCAGGCAGTAAAAACGTGCTGGGCGATTTAACCTTTTTGAAAAATGAAGGTTGGGACACTCAAATTAAACGCCACTTACGCTATGGTGGTAAAGTACTTGGCATTTGTGGCGGCATGCAAATGCTGGGCAATACGCTCAATGATCCAGATGGTATTGAGTCATCATTAAAGCAAGTAAATGGGCTTGCTCTGTGCGATTTTGAAACCACGCTAATAACACAAAAAGTATTAACTAAAATAACCGCTACACTGCTTTTAAATAACCAATCAACACCCTGTAGTGGTTACGAAATACATGCAGGGATTAGCCAAGGTGCAGCGCTTAATAAGCCATTTTTAACCTTTGATGAAAGCCACCCACATGGCTTTACGTTTGATGGCTTTATTAGCGATGATAACGCCATTGCGGGCACTTATTTACATGGCTTATTTGATGAAGCCGATGCTACATCGCAAATTTTAAAATGGGTAAAACCAAGCGCCTCAATTAACCCAATTAGTATTGCCGCTCACCGCGAGCAGCAGTTAGAACGATTAGCAACCATGTGCGAAACGCATTTAAACATACAGCAAATTATCTCGATTTATGAAGGGCACAATAATGACTGAACAAAACAACGATAAGCATAAGCAGCGCCAACAAAAAGTAAAAGAACAAGTGGATGCACGTGTTGCGGCAGCGCAAGATGTAAAAGGTATTTTTCAGGTAATTACCGGTAACGGTAAAGGCAAATCAACCTCGGGCTTTGGCGTTGTAGCACGTTGCGTAGGGCATGGTAAAAAAGCAGCTGTTTGCCAATATATTAAAGGTACGTGGGAGTGTGGCGAGCGTAATTTATTACAAAGTGCAGGCGTTGAGTTTGTTGTAATGAACACCGGTTTTACCTGGGATACACAAAATAAAGAAGCCGATACTGCAGCCGCCCAAGCAACATGGCAAGAGTCAAAACGCATGCTTGCTGATAGCAGTATTGATTTAGTATTACTCGATGAGCTTACGTATATGGTGACATACGGCTATGTTGATTTAGATGAAGTAGTAACAGCGCTTAATAACCGCCCACCCATGCAGTCAGTTATTATTACAGGGCGTGCAGCGCATCGTACTTTAACCGACCTTGCCGACACAGTAAGTGAAGTGCGTAATGTAAAACATGCATTCGACTCAGGCATAAAAGCGCTCGAAGGGTTTGATTACTAATGTTTAAAGCGTTTTTTATTGGGCTGCTGCTTTTTAGTGTATCGAGCAGTGCACTTGCAGAGCAGACCAGGGATTCTAAAAAGCTGCGAATAATCGCGCTTGCACCACATATAGTCGAAAACCTATTTGCCATCGGGGCGGGCGATAATATTGTGGGCACGGTTGATTACGCCGACTACCCTGCTGAAGCCCAAAGTATTGAGCGCATAGGGGGCTATTACGGTATCTCGCTTGAAAAAGTGTTGGCGCTTAAACCTGATTTAGTAATTGCGTGGAAAAACGGAAACCAAAGCGAAGATTTGGCCCAAATAGAGCGTTTAGGTATAAAAGTATATTTGAGTAACCCCGTCACAATCGCGGGTGTAGCCGACGAGTTACTTACTTTTGGTGAATTTACAGGGAATATTGAGCAAAGCCAACAAGCGGCAAATGCATTTACACAAAAGCTAAACGCGATTGTTAAAAGCCAGCAAGATAAAAAAGATATTACCGGATTTTATCAGTTATGGGCTGAGCCCATGATGACAGTAAGTAAAAACACATGGATAAATCAGCTGATTGAAACATGCCATGTAAGTAACGTATTTGCCGATAGCGTTACAGATTATCCGCAAATTAGTATCGAAAATGTTATTGTTACTAAGCCGCAAGTTATTATTATCCCTGATGAAAAATCAAAAACACCACAGCCGGTTGTTAATTGGCAAAAGTGGCCAGAAGTACCAGCAGTTAAAAATGATCAATTTATTAGCGTAAATGCCGATTTATTACATCGTTTTACTCCGCGCATGCTAGATGGACTCGCGGATATGTGTGTTAAAATAGACGCATCACGTAAACAGATTAAGAGTACACAATGAGCAATTGGGCTACATTTTTAGAAAGTGAATTACAGCAACCTTACATGCAGCAAACGTTAGAGTATGTGGCTAATCGCCGCAATGAAGGTGTTGCTGTTTACCCGCCTGAAGCTCAAGTATTTAGTGCTTTTGATGCCACCGCACTTAATGACATCCGCGTTGTAATTTTAGGACAAGACCCATATCACGGGGAAGGGCAAGCGCATGGCTTGTGTTTTTCGGTATTGCCTGATGTAAAAAAGCTGCCACCGTCGCTTAAAAATATGTACAAAGAGTTAGCTGTCGATATCAGCGGGTTTATTATTCCTGAGCATGGTTACCTGCAAAGCTGGGCAGATCAGGGCGTGTTTTTACTCAATACAGTATTGACCGTGGAGCAAGGGCAAGCGCATTCACATAAGCATTTAGGATGGGAGCAATTTACCGATAATGTAATTGCCCATATTAATAAGCACTGCGAAGGTGTGGTATTTATTTTATGGGGGGCACATGCACAAAAAAAAGGTAAAGGCATAGATAGCGCTCGCCATCATGTTTTAAAAGGGCCGCACCCATCGCCGCTTTCGGCGCATAGAGGCTTTTTTGGTTGTAAGCATTTCTCACAAACGAATGAGTTATTGCAAGCCCAAAAAGATAAGCTAATTAACTGGCAAATCTAATTTATTCTAAAGAACTCAAATTGTTTAAACCATTAAAAAAGGCTTCCAGATTCTGGAAGCCTTTTTGTTTAGTTGGGGCGTATTGAATTAAAAATCGAGCTCATCAATTGCAATACTGTCTGTAAAGTAGTCTAGTTCTTGTAGTTCTTTACGTAGGCGCTGTTTGTCTTTTATTGCTTCTATTTCACGCCATTTTCTTTTTTTATTTTTTTGAGAGGTTTTTCTTGTTGTATCTGGTCCTTCTAATATCTCTAATATATCGTTTAGGCTATCCATGAACTTCTCCTATTGATTTTATTGACCTCAAGAATACCTATACCACAGGCCTAGTTAAAATAGAATAAAAAAGTGACAGTTATGTTACATAAGTGTGATTAATTGATGAAGGTTTATACGAAGATTATATGAAGGTTAAATAGAGAAGTAGCCAATTTTAGGCATAAAAAAACGCCGCTATTGCGACGTTTTCTAAAACACGATTATAGCAAATTACATTGCTTTAAAACGCGCTTCTAGTTGTTCTTGTGCATCAGCAAAAGAGCGAATACCTTCAGCCAGTTTTTCAGTAGCCATAGCATCTTGGTTATGTAACCAACGGAACTGCGCTTCTGTAAGTGGTTCTGGTTTTGGCTCTTTAGGAATATCTGTTTCTAGCAAGTATTCCTGTGCGCCTTCAAGGTTACCTAAATCTTCTAAAAGATTAGGGCTAATAGTTAGCTTGTCACAACCTGTAAGTGCAATAATTTCGCCTGTATTACGGAAACTTGCACCCATCACAACTGTTTTGTAGTCATGGCGTTTGTAAAATTCAAAAATGCTGCGTACAGACTGAACACCTGGATCTTGTAGCGGATCGGTTGGTTTTTCCATACCGTTAGCAACATGCCAATCTAAAATACGACCAACAAATGGCGAAATTAGAAATACGTTTGCATCGGCACATGCGCGAGCTTGGGCATCGCTAAATAATAAAGTAAGGTTACATTTAGTACCTTCTTTTTCTAGCTGCTCAGCGGCTTTAATGCCTTCCCACGTAGACGCTACTTTGATTAAAATTTTATCTTTGCTTACACCTTCTTTTTCGTAAAGGCTAAGTAGAGTATGTGCTTTATCAATAGTCGCTTGTGTATTAAACGAAAGGCGTGCATCTACTTCAGTAGAAATATAACCAGGAACAATCTCACTAATTTCTTTACCAAGTAACACGGCAAAGTAATCACATGCTAGTTCAAGTTGTTTAGCTGGCTCTTGCTCGGTTTCTTTTGCATAGCTCCAAGCTTTATCTAGGTAAGGCTTATATGCTTCAATCTCGCTCGCTTTTAATAAAAGCGACGGGTTTGTAGTTGCATCTTCTGGTTGATGCTTTTTAATAGCTTCAATATCACCAGTGTCGGCTACGATAGATGAATGTTGTTTTAGCCTATGTAGAGCTGAAGTCATTTGCTTTCCTCATTCCAAGCAAGTTAAAAGAAAAATCTAATCACTCTTAATATATACAATCCATACTGCAACAGTGTGACAATGCTTGATAGGTCTTATGTCCTTATCAATAGAAAAACGGCAATGCATGGGTTATTAAGAGAGGATTTATTTAAACAAAACGTGCTTTTCGTTTCATTTAATGTTGAAATTGACACTAAATAAATTACAAGTCAATAGCTAACTATGATCACTGTTATTTCACCTGCAAAAAATCTTGATTACGAAACGCCACCCGCAACAGACAAGTTCACTCAGCCTGAATTACTAGAGCACAGCGAAGAGCTCATGAAAGTATGCCGTGAACTAACACCAGCGCAAATTGGCAGTTTAATGAAAATTAGCGATAAGCTATCTGGGCTTAACGCAGCACGCTTTAGCGAGTGGGCGCAGCCGTTTACACAAAGTAATGCTAAACAAGCAGTGCTTGCCTTTAATGGCGATGTATACGGCGGTTTAGATGCAAGCACGCTTAAAGCTAGCGAGCTTGATTACGCACAAAACCATTTACGTATCCTTTCTGGCTTATACGGCTTATTAAAACCACTTGATTTAATGCAAGCTTACCGTCTTGAAATGGGCACTAAGCTTGAAAACTCGCGTGGCAAAAACTTATACGAGTTTTGGGGCAGCGTAATAGCGAACAAACTAAACGACGTATTAAAAGCACAAGACGCACAATACCTCGTTAACCTTGCTTCAAACGAATACTTTAAAGCGGTAGATAAAAAAGCATTAAATGCACAAATTATTACCCCACACTTTAAAGACTGTAAAAACGGTCAATACAAGGTAATTAGCTTTTACGCTAAAAAAGCACGCGGCATGATGGCGCGCTACATTATCGAAAATAAAGTAACGCAATTAAGTCAGCTTAAAGAGTTTACTGTGGCGGGTTATTACTTTAGCCCTGAGGCAACAGTTAAAGAGCTTGAGCCGGTATTTATGCGCGACGAACAAAATTAGGTCATAAGCTTAAATAAACAATTGAAAAGCCATGCATTGCATGGCTTTTTTGATACTGGCGTTATATTTGCAACTATATCTAATATTAATGAGATTATTAATTAAATAGGTGCAAACAAAATGATCAGTATTCCGTCAGTTGGCGAAGCCGAAAAACTAATAGAGGAAAAGCTCGGAGGGTGGTTTGATGTTGTTATCAGCCATATCCCTAATTTTATAGTGGCAATTGTAATTGCCATAGTATTTTCAATATTGGCGCGCTTTGCTGGCAAGCTGATGAAAAACGTGTTGCGCCGCTCTCTCGATTCAACGCAAATTGCCGACTTAATGGCGTCAATATTTAAAGTTATTGTGTTGTGCATAGGTTTATTTATAGCGCTCGATTTTGTTGGCTTAAAAGGCACTGTTACTTCGCTACTTGCTGGTGCGGGTATTGTGGGTTTAGCCATTGGTTTTGCGTTTCAAGACATGACCGAAAACCTAATTGCAGGTATAGCAATGGGTGTACGTAAGCCATTTAAAACAGGTGATGTAATAGAAACCGATGATGTGTTTGGTTCGGTGCATTCTATAAACCTACGTAACACGCTAATAGAGAGCTTTTACGGGCAACTAATACTTGTACCAAACAAAGTCTTATTTAGAAATGTACTAAAAAATTACACTACGCTAGGTATAAGGCGCATAGAAGTACCTGTAGGTATTTCGTACGGTGACGACATAGAAAAAGCAAAAGACGTTATAGTCGATAAAATTAACGAATTTGACTTTGTAATACGTAAAGACGAAACCGCTGTATACGCTGAAGGTTTTGGCGACAGCAGCATTAACTTACTGGTGTGGTTTTGGATTAAATACCCAGGCGAGCCTGACTTTATGACGGTACGCCACAAAGGTGTTGTTGCCGTTAAGCAAGCATTAGACGAAGCTGATATTAGTATTCCTTTCCCAATTCGTACGCTCGACTTTGGCATTAAAGGGGGTGAAAAACTCGATGCCATGATAAGCGATAAAATAAGCCAGCAGTCATCCAATAAAGACAGTAGCGACGGTGCTGACTCTAGCCAAAGTGAGTAATTTAGTTAAAACTCATTAGGCAAAAGCATTGGGAAATAGTTACTTACCAACAGCGCATTTTTACAGAGTAAAATTGCGCTTTTTTTATAAACGGATTATTAGCTAAAAGTTTAAATACCTAGTTTTGTGTTTATTGAATATCAATTCTAATTAGTTGCGTTTGGCCATGGGAGTATTAACAAGTAAGATTAGTGTTTACCCAGCGATTTTTTTACTGCCTTGCCGCACACTCTGAAAAACGCTCTCATCTATTTCAATAACTAAATAAATCATCCTTTTTAAGCCCGTTAGGTCGGCTTAAGAATCTGTGTAAGCTTTTTCAGTATCAATTGGGTTAACTTAAGGGTTAAAAGAGCAAAGACAAACACGCTAGCGTCAATTCTAAATCTATCTTCTTAAGTATAAGTGTGAGCTATCGTTTTAGGGGGAGGAATAATCGTATTGCTTAGGCTTTATTTTATCTTCTTCACAGCTGCAAAATTTGCCTTAAAACAGAATATAAAAAAGCGCAGCTTGTGTTGGAGTAACATGCCGCGCTTATGAATTAGTTATACAAATAGGTTTTGTGGTGCGTATTAAATAACGCTAATTTTGTTACGAATGATTTTAACCCCATCTATATTTTCTAGAAATTTTTGAGCTAGTGCGCGCTGAAAACCAGTTTGTGCTTCACCGTATAAATCTACTTCACCATTTTTTACCTGCACACGAATATCACTTAACGCTAGGTTAGGGTTAGTTCGTAGGGTGTTGGTGATAGTTTGTTGTAGGTTAGGTTGAGTGGCTACACTGCTTACTACGGCCATATTGGTTGCTGCACTTACCTTTGTAGCGCAAGCTAATAAAAATAAACAACAAAATGATACTAAAGCGATAGTTAACTTGAAGCGGTTCATAACTTAATCCTTACATTACGGTGAATAGTGCAGCCACAAAATGGAAATTCCATCGGCTAGGTTATCTTTGTAGTTACAATTTCGGTGCCAATATTAACGCTATGAAATATAAGATAATTTTATTAAGTGGAAATTAAGGTGGGCAAAAATTACATTTAAATGAGTATGAGTTACATGCTTGGGTTACATATGTAACAGGTACAAACGCCAGAGCCTGTAAGGCTTGCATTAAAAAAGCCGACAAAAGTCGGCTTAGAATAAAAATATGTTAGGTTACTTTTTCTTTTTAACCTTGGCCTTTTTCTTGGCTTTCATTTTTACTGGATCTTTACGCTTTTTAGCCGGCGGCTTAGCTTCTTTATGCTGTGGCTCAACACCTTTAATTACACGGCGTTTTAGTTTTTGTTCAACGTAGCGCTCTACTTTATACAAAATACCAATGTCGTGTGCTTCAACTAACGATATTGCAATCCCTTTTTTACCAGCACGGCCAGTACGCCCAATACGGTGTACGTATACGTCGGCAGTGCGCGGCATATCAAAGTTAATCACGTGGCTAATGTCAGATACGTCAATACCACGTGCAGCTACGTCGGTAGCAATTAAGATACGTGTTTTGCCACTGTGAAAGTTTTCCATGGCTTTCATACGTTTGTCTTGTGGCATTTCGCCGCGTAACCAAGCTGCTTTAACGCCGTTATTGGTTAGCTCGCCAATCAGTGCTTCTAAACGCTCACGGGTTTTAACAAACACAATTGCTTTAGTCACGTCTGGACCATTTAAGGTATTTACTAAAAGCTCTAGTTTATGATGATAGTCATCGGCTAAATGTACCCACTGGTGAATTTTAGCTTTTTCTTTACGTGACGATTCAGCTTCAAGCAGTGCAGGGTCGTTTAATGTTTTTTCAGCAAACCTTTCTACGCTGTCACCTTCGAGTGTTGCTGAGAATAAAAAACATTGGCGACGATTTTTAGCTTCGTCACAAATACGGCTCATTTCTTTTTTGAAACCCATGTCTAACATGCGATCTGCTTCATCGATAATAAGCATTTCTACGTGTTCAGCATGAAAGTTTTCGGTTTCTAGGTATTCCATTAATCGACCTGGTGTGGCGATTAAAATATCGTTATTTTTTTCGAAAATTTCTTTATGCGTGCCGTAGTTAATACCGCCTGTTACTACACCAATTTTTAGGTGTGTGCGTTTAGCTAACAGTTCACATTGTTCATGAATTTGATAAGCCAACTCACGAGTCGGGGTCATAACGAGGACGCGCGCAAAACCAGGATCACGACGTGGGAAATCCAGTAAGTACTGAATAGCCGGAATTAAAAATGCCGCTGTTTTACCTGTACCAGTAGGCGCAGATGCTAAAATATCGCGCCCCTGTAGTGCTTCAGGAATAGCTTGTTGTTGAATGCTGGTTGGCGTCTCGTAGCCCATTTTATTAATGGCATCGAGTAGCTTGTTATCAAGATCAAATTCAGAAAATTGCATAGAGTGTCTAAAATAAGGGACAATTACCCTGATTATACGCGCTATGCTGCGCTTGGTGAATGAAAAGGTGAAAAAATGTCTGGTTTTGTATTTAAACAATTTAAAGTTGAACACGACCACTGTGCAATGAAAGTTTCTACCGATGGCATTTTGCTTGGCGCATGGGCTAATTTAAGCGGTGCAAAGTCATTACTTGATATAGGCACTGGCACCGGCTTACTAGCATTAATGTGTAAGCAGCGCAGTAATGAGCTTGATATAACTGCGGTAGAAATTGACAAAAGCGCCTATACCCAAGCATTACAAAATGTAGCTAATAGTCCGTGGCCAACAATAAGTATTAAGCACCAAACTATTCAAAGCTTTAGTAGCGAAGTTAAGTTTGATGTTGTTATCTCTAATCCACCGTATTTTAATCACAGTTTAAAAGGCGATAATGCTGCGCGTAATAACGCACGCCATACCGACGGCTTAAGTTTTGAAGAGTTAATAAATGCGTTTAAACGTTTAAGCCATAGCCGCTCTCGCTTTAGCTTAATACTCCCAAGCGTTGAAGGTGCATTATTTATTGAGCTTGCTACTCAAAATGGGCTTTATTTAAATACTCATTGCCAAGTAAAAGCCACGCCCAATAAAGATATTAGCCGCAGTTTAATGGCATTTAGCTACGTAAAAAGCGATATAGAAACATCAATTCTGTGTATTAGAAACTTAGATAATACCTACACTGCTGATTATATAGCCCTATGCAAAGCATTTTATTTGAAAATGTGAAGCAATTGTAAAGTAGGAACGAATAACGCAAACTGACTAAAACCATTGTTGAGAACAGATATGGATAGTCAGTTACCAAAATCTTTTATAATTATACTTGCCGTATTACAGGCTATTGCTCTTACCCTTTTGTATAGCAGTATAGAAAATAATGTGTGGCCAGCAACAAGCCCTACATGGTTAGTCTCACTTATTACATTTTCTATGAGCTTTCCTTTATTAATGCTAATGACCGTTAATAAAAATAATATAAAAACGTCGTTGCTTTTAATCCTTCCTTTTTCCTTGTTGTTATCTTTATTGGGGGCGTATGTTGGCTTTCAGCAAGAGCCTCAAGAGTACGTAAGTAATAACACTTTAATGTCAGTTTTTATTTTTACTAGTTTAATAGCTGGCTTTAAAGGCCTTATGTACATACAACAATTTGGTAGCTCAGAAAATGTTAGTTACAGTCGTTTATTTAAGCTCTCTTGGCGTAATTTTATAATATTTGGAGAATGCTGGCTGTTTGTACTTATTTTTTGGGGAATTCTAAATTTAGGTGCGGCTTTATTTGATATTTTAGATATAGAATTTTTCTCTGAGCTACTAAGAAATGAATGGTTTTGGATCCCAACCTTAACGCTCGCATTTGCCTTTGCGAGTGTCATATTTAGAAAGCTTTTGAACATTGAAGATAATATCGCTTTTTTACTACAAACTTTAATTAAGTTTTTATTGCCTGTATTATCAGTTATTTCTCTCGGTTTTTTAGCAACACTTCCTTTTACCGGACTCAATAAATTATGGGAGACCGGAAGTGGCAGTTTATTAGTAATGTGGCTGCAGGTGCTCACGTTGTTTTTTGTTAACACTGTTTATAAAGATGACTCATCAGTTCGCCCTTATCACATGCTCTTGCACCGACTCGTTTTTATAAGTGTTGCGTTACTTCCAGTTTATAGTGTTATTTCTGCCTATGGAATTTACTTACGGGTAGAGCAGCATGGGCTAACAGTAGATCGTTGTTGGGGCATTTTGATTTGGTTTTTATTGGCGTGTTTTTCGTTTAGTTATCTTGTTGGAATTATAACAAAGCGAGACAATTGGCTAGAGCCGCTTAGCAAAATAAATATTGTGATGGGGTGGGTGGTGCTCGTTAGTATGCTTGCTGTTAACTCCCCTTTATTAAATTTTCAAAGCTTATCTACAAACAGCCAAATAGCGCGTTTAGATGCAGATAAAGTAACAATAGAAAAGTTTGACTATTACTATTTTGAGCACAGCTTAGGTCGCCAAGGTTATTTAGCTATGCAGTTATTAAAACAGAAAATTGAAACGAGTCACCCAGAGCAATACGCTATCATCGATAGGATGTATGTAAATAATGAGTTTGCTTTAACGCTTGAACACACAGTCGATGATTTTATTGAGCGCAGTGTATTTTGGCCATCACAAGTGCTAATACCTCAAGGTTTAATAGAGGCAGTATTTTCTGAACAACATTTTTACGATCGTAACTCTTTAAAAGAACATACTTACTATTTCATTGGCATGGATTTAAACAAAGATGATGAACTCGATTTTATAGTGATTGACGAAAGTAATGAAAATATATCCGCATATTTCTGGTTATTCGACATGGGTAAGTGGCGCTCAAAGTATATGAATGTCGAAAATCCTGAAGAGATTAGATACCTTAAAAGCATGATTGATAATAACGAATTATCTTTAGTTGAGCCTGAATATTCAAATCTAAAAATAGGGGATGTTGTTTTTAAAGTAAGGTAATACGTTGCTTTGTTTTTTATGCTACAGATCCTTAAACCTAAACTAATGATTATTAGTTTAGGTTTGTTGTTATTTTAGGTGGGGCGCTTTGGTAGTGTGTTTATAAATCACCTGTTATGATTAAGTCATTAGTCACTTGATTTAAAGACAACATAATGAAAAAGTTAAATAAAATAGCATTACTTAGCACGTTAGCAGCCACCATTTTTGCAAGCCAAAGTGTGCTTGCTGCTATTACGCCAGTAGGCCTTTGGAAAACGATTGATGAGGATACAAACCAAGCTAAGTCGTATGTACGTATTACCCAAACCAACGGTGTATTAAGCGGCAAAGTTGAAACCATTCTAGACCCTGCAAAACAAAATGATATATGCAGTAAGTGTGATGATGAGCTAAAAGATCAGCCTATTTTAGGAATGACCATAATCACCGATGTAAAAGCACAAGATGATGGCGTATGGGGAGACGGAGAAATACTCGACCCAACAAATGGTAAAACCTACACCTTACAATTAACCCCGCAAGATGAAGGTAAAAAGCTCGAAGTGCGCGGTTACATTGGCTTTTTTTACCGAAACCAATATTGGCTAAGAGTTGAGTAAGTTTAACTACTTACTTAATTACTAAACGTTAAATAATTAAGCATTAACTGAAATCATTTTTGCGCTTTGCCTTTCTTACTCACTAAGCCTGCCATATTTAATTGGCATAAAATTTTGAGTAAATAAAAGGGTAAAATATGATTAAGTACATAGTTGCTTTAATAATGCTTAGCACACTGTTAATAAGCGGTGGGGCAAACGCAAAGGATGATGCTGTAAACACGGGCTGGTTTAATAACGCGGCTATTAAAGGGTATGACAGTGTTGCTTATTTTACCCAAAATAAAGCCGTTAAAGGCAGCGACAAATATACGTTTAGTTATTTAGGTGCCGACTGGCATTTTTCGAGTGAAGAAAACAAAACGGCATTTGCAGAAAACCCAAAGCGTTATGCACCGCAATACGGTGGCTGGTGCGCTTATGCAATGGCTGATGAGGGGAATGCCGTAGGGATAGATCCAGAAGCATTTTATATTCACGAAGGTAAGCTTTACTTAAATTACAGCCAAAGCGTACAACAAAAATGGTTAAGTAATTTATTGCCGTACATTGTAATGGCTAATGGATATTACCCACAAACGACCAATGTTATGACGTTTCAATAAATTACTCATATTATTAGGGGCTGTTGAACTTTGCTGATTAAAATTTGTTCAAACTAGGGGCTATTTAATCGCGGCGCGAGATTTGTAACCTAGTGGGCTAAGTAAAAACCGAGCAACAAAGAGTAAGTAGTCCCTAGGAAGAACCCTTTGGGCAGCGCCTGTTTGGCATTAATGCTACGTTATCGCCCATTTATGGGGAATAACCACACTGCATAGGCTCTGCCTTGCCTAAATACCAAACAGACTGCTGCAAATTTAACCTTAAAAGATCAACAGACCCTAGTTAAAAAGCCCGCAACTAAACTAGTTGCGGGCTTTTTGCTTTTTACTTATTAGCTAATTAATTAAAGCGTTTCGCTATATTCAGTCATTACCTGTTCAACCCATGTTGCAATACGCTCATCGCTTAGCTCGTATTGACTGTCTTCGTCGAGCGCGAGTCCTACAAACTGTTTACCATCAGGCGTTAATGCTTTTGAAGCTTCAAACTCGTAACTACTGTCGTTTGGCCAAAAACCAAGTTGAGTAAATGTTTGCGTATTTATTTCGTCGTGTAGCATGCCTAGCGCATCTTGAAACCACTGCCCGTAACCTTGTTGATCGCCCATGCCAAATAAAGCAATGGTTTTACCATTTAGGTTTACGTCGGCTATGTCGTCCCACTTTGACTCCCAGTCTTCTTGTATTTCACCAAAATCCCATGTTGAAATACCAAAGATGATAAAGTCGTACTGCTCTGCATTTTTTAGTGGCTCGTCTTTAATATTGTGCAGGGTAACTATATCGGCACCAATAATGTCGCGAATCTTTTCTGCTGCCATTTCGGTGTAGCACGTAGTAGAACCAAAAAATAAACCAATTTGCATCGTATTTATCACTGTGTAATTGCCTGATATGATAGGCTCAAGTTTACCGTAAGGTATTTTTAATTGATACCTTAGCAAAGCATGAGAGCATAATGTGACAACGCTATCTGACGATTCTTTTGAAAATAACAGCAGTATGAGCAGTAATAGCGACTACCTAGAAACCTTTTTAGATAGCCTGTACTTAGAACAAGGCGTAAGCGAAAATACATTAAGCGCTTATCGCAGTGATTTAGATAAGTTTTGCCTATTTTTAAAGGGCGAAAATTTAATGACGGTAACGGGGCTAGACATAGAAAGCTACTTAGCCCATCGAGTTGATTTAGGTTTAAAACCACGCAGTACAGCACGTAGCATTAGTGCGCTAAAGCGTTTTTATCAGTACTTTGTACGCGAAAAAATAATTAGTGATTCGCCCATGCTAAACATAGCTCAACCAAAAGCCGGACAGTCGTTACCTAAAACACTCTCAGAAGCTGAAGTTGAGGCATTGTTAAATGCGCCCAACACAGAAGAAGCGATGGGACTGCGCGACAAAGCCATGCTAGAGCTACTTTATGCAACGGGGTTGCGTGTAAGTGAGCTTGTTGGGCTTCGTATGGAGCAAATTAATTTGCGCCAAGCGGTTGTGTTTGTAAAAGGCAAGGGTAACAAAGAGCGCTTAGTGCCATTGGGTGAAGAAGCCATGTATTGGCTGGAGCAGTTTTTAAAGGGTGGGCGTGCACAAATGATAAAACACGCCACCGATTTTGTGTTCCCATCTAAGCGCGGAGTAGGCATGACGCGACAAACCTTTTGGCATAGAATTAAACACTATGCTATTTTGGCATCAGTTGAGTCTCCATTATCGCCCCATACCATGCGCCATGCTTTTGCTACGCACTTATTAAATCATGGGGCAGATTTACGTGTGGTACAAATGATGTTGGGCCATAGCGATTTATCAACGACGCAAATTTATACCCATGTTGCCAATGAACGGTTAAAGTCGGTACACGCAGAGCATCATCCGCGAGCGTAAGTTTGAAAGTAAATATTATTAAGCCGGTCAATATATTAAGTGTTTTTAGGATAGAGAGAAGTTATGAAAAAATTAATGTTAGCAGGTGCCATGTTGTGCACAAGTATTAGTGCATTTGCAAATGGCGTTGCTGTAACACCAGATGCTAATGATCCTATTATTACTAAATTTGCCGAGCTTGGTGTAACTGTAAAGCAAATTAACCCAAGCCCAGTAGCGGGTTTAAAAGAGTTGATCACTAATAAGGGCGTGCTTTACGCAAGTCCAGATGGTCAATTTTTAATGCAAGGCACGTTAATCGATTTAAATAATCGTAACAACTTAACAGAGCAAGCATTAAACGGCGTGCGTGTTGAGGGCATTAAAGAATACGAAGATTCGATGATTGTGTACAAAGCACCAAACGAAAAACACAGTATTACCGTATTTACCGACATTAGCTGTGGTTACTGTCGTAAATTACATCGCGAGTTAGACGATTTACTTGATGCGGGTATTACCGTTAAGTACCTTGCGTTTCCACGTGGTGGCTTACAAGGTTCAGGCTACGCCGATTTAATGAACGTATGGTGTGCACGCGATCAGCAAGAAGCACTAACGGAAGCTAAGTCGGGTACAAGCACTAAAGTAGTTGCAGGCTGTAGCGCACCGGTTGCAGAGCATTACCAATTAGGTCAAAGCTTTGGTATTAGCGGCACACCTGCCATTATTTTAGAAGATGGTACGATGATCCCAGGTTACCAGCCAGCAGCAGCACTAAAAGCAGCATTAGATGCTAACAAAGCGTCGTAATACGTTTTATAGCTAATAAAAAGGCCTTAATGGCCTTTTTTTGTCTTTTTAATACGACCCAATAAGTTAAAACTCTGCATGAAAAAATTGATCATTGCGCGTGAAAACGTTGACGACTCGCATCTACCGAGTAATTTACACCCTGTAATTAAACAAATTTATGCTAACCGCAATGTATTTAATGCCGACGAGCTAAATAACAGCGTAGCTACGCTTCACGACTTTAAGTTGTTTAAAGATATCGACAAAGCCAGCGATTTATTAATTGAAGCATTAAAGACGCAAAGCCAAATATTAATAGTCGGCGATTTTGATGCTGATGGCGCAACAAGCACTGCAACATTAATGCAAGGCCTTGAGATGTTTGGCTTTAAGCATTTAGATTACTTAATTCCTGACCGGTTTAGCTTAGGTTATGGTTTAAGCCCCGCACTTGCAGAGCAAATAGTACAAATAAAGCCTGATTTAGTGATCACCGTAGATAACGGCATATCGTGTATTGCTGGTATTGATATTTTAAAAGCGGTTGGTATAAAAGTGCTGGTAACAGATCATCACTTACAAGGTGAGCAGCTGCCAAATGCCGATGCAATAGTAAATCCAAATAGGCACGAATGTAACTTCCCGTCTAAATCTATAGCAGGCGTTGGCGTTGCTTTTTACTTACTAATAGCACTGAGATGCGTAATGCGAGACCTTGGTTATTTTGAGCAGCAACCGCCGCCTAATTTAGCTAACTTGCTCGACATTGTAGCGCTTGGTACGGTTGCTGACGTGGTCGCACTTGATGCAAATAATCGCACCTTAGTACATCAAGGTTTAGCACGTATTCGCAGTGGTAAAACACGCCCAGGCATTACCGCGCTTATTGAAGTGGCTAACCGCAATGCTGCGCGCTTAAGCGCAAGCGACTTTGGCTTTTCACTTGCGCCGCGTTTAAATGCAGCAGGGCGATTAGACGACATGAGTTTGGGTATAGCATGCCTACTTAGCACCGATATAAACCAAGCACGTAGTATTGCCAGCGAGCTCGATAGCTTAAACTTTGCAAGGCGCGAAATAGAACAAGGCATGCAAGCCGAGGCGCAAGCCGTGCTTGATAGACTCGCATTTAGCGACGATAACGTCCCTGACGCAATCTGCTTGTTTCAAGATGATTGGCATCAAGGTGTTATTGGCATTTTGGCTGGTCGCTTAAAAGAAAAATACCACCGACCAACCGCTATATTTGCTGGTGGCGAAAATGGTGAAATAAAAGGTTCGTGCCGCTCTATAGAAGGGTTGCACATGCGCGACTTACTCGAAGGGCTTAATACTGCTGAGCCACACTTAATTAATAAATTTGGTGGCCACGCAATGGCTGCTGGTTTAAGTATTAACGAGCAACACTTTAATGACTTTAAAAAAGCATTTGATGCTGCCGTGAGTGCGCAACTGAGTGAAGAAAGTAAACGCTGCATTGTATTTACCGACGGCGAGCTGCCAAACGACTGTTTTACGATGGAGTTTGCCCAGCTATTAAAGCAATCGGGCCCTTGGGGGCAGCAATTTCCTGAGCCGGTGTTTGAGCACACATTTGAAGTAATACAGCAGCGCATAGTCGGCGAAAAGCATTTAAAGCTTGTATTAAAGCATCAATCAGGGCGATTAGTTGACGCCATTGCCTTTGGTATTGATGTAAAAGAATGGCCCGACACAGAAGCGAAGTTTGTAAAAGTAGCCTATCAACTCGATATAAATGAGTTTAGAGGTAAATTTACGCTGCAATTAATAGTTAGAGAGCTTGAAAAAGTGCACTAAAAAATATGCACAAATCATGCATAAAAGGCTAATAAAGCGCGCGGTTTTTTGTTAAAATCGGGCGTTTTTATCATTTGACGATAATTTGTTGCGAAAATCCCATGTAAAGGGGCGCAATTACCTAGCCATTTTGGAGTGATGTACATGTTTGAAGTGAATCCTGTGATTAACCAAATCAAGGAAATTCGCGAACGTACTGAATTGCTTCGGGGGTACCTTTGACTACGCTCTTAAACAAGAACGCCTAGAAGAAGTTAACGCCGAACTTGAAGATTCAGCCGTATGGAATGAGCCTGAACGCGCACAAGCGCTTGGCCGTGAAAAATCAGCATTAGAGGCTGTTGTTGAAACAATCGACAACCTTGTAGCCGGTACTGACGACGTTGAAGGTCTACTTGAACTTGCTGTAGAAGCCGAAGATCAAGATACCTTTGATGAAGCACAAAGCGAACTTAGCGATCTAAACGAGCAGTTAGAAGGTTTAGAGTTTCGTCGTATGTTTTCAGGTCCTCATGACTCAAACGATGCGTACCTTGATTTACAATCGGGTTCTGGCGGCACTGAAGCACAAGACTGGTGTAATATTCTACTTCGTATGTATTTACGTTGGGGCGAGGCTAAAGGCTTTAAAGTTGAGCTAGTTGAAGCAACCGACGGTGATGTTGCCGGTATTAAAGGCGCAACAGTTCGCTTTGTTGGCGAATACGCTTACGGTTGGTTACGTACAGAAACAGGCGTTCACCGTTTAGTGCGTAAAAGCCCGTTTGACTCAAGTGGTCGTCGTCATACCTCATTTGCTTCTGCGTTTGTATACCCAGAGATTGACGATAATATTGAAATTGATATTAATCCGTCAGACCTACGTATAGACGTTTACCGTGCATCAGGCGCGGGTGGTCAGCACGTTAATACCACCGAATCGGCGGTTCGTATTACTCACGTACCAACAAATACCGTAGTGCAGTGTCAAAACGAGCGTTCACAGCATAAAAATAAAGCCCAAGCGATGAAGCAGTTAAAAGCTAAATTATTTGAGCTTGAGCTACAGCAGCAAAATGCTGAGAAACAAACGCAAGAAGACGCTAAATCTGATATAGGTTGGGGTAGCCAAATACGTTCATACGTACTTGATGACGCACGTATTAAAGATTTACGCACAGGCGTTGAAAACCGCAATACCCAATCGGTACTTGACGGTAACTTAGATAAATTTATTGAAGCCAGCCTTAAATCTGGCCTATAACCACCAAGCTAATAAAGAGCTAAAAAATGACTGATAAAATCCAAGACGAAAACAAGTTAATCGCTGAGCGTCGTGGCAAGTTAGACGCGATACGCGAAAATTGCCCAGCCAACGGTCATCCAAACCAATTCCGTCGTGAGCATTACACGGCTGATTTGCAAGCCCAGTTTGGTGATAAGAGCAAAGAAGAATTAGTTGAACTACAAGAAGTTGTGTCTATTGCTGGACGTATTTTAGCAAAGCGTGGACCGTTTTTTGTAATTCAAGACATGAAAGGTCGCGTACAAGCGTATGCATCTAAAGATGTTCAAAAAGACCTTAAAGAAAAATATGGTCAGCTAGACACTGGCGATATTATAGGTGTTAAAGGCGCGCTAAATAAATCGGGCAAAGGCGATTTATATGTAGAAATGACTGAGTATCAATTACTAACTAAGTCACTTCGTCCGTTACCTGAAAAATTCCATGGCTTATCAGATCAAGAAACAAAGTACCGCCAACGTTATGTTGACTTAATTACTAACGAAGCAACGCGCGAAACATTCCGCATTCGCTCACAAGTAGTTGAAGGCATTCGTCGCTTTTTAGCAGACCGTGACTTTATGGAAGTAGAAACACCTATGCTACAGGTTATACCTGGTGGTGCATCTGCGCGTCCGTTTGTAACTCACCATAACGCGCTTGATATCGACATGTACCTACGTATAGCGCCAGAGCTTTACTTAAAGCGCTTAGTGGTAGGTGGTTTTGATCGTGTATTTGAAATTAACCGTAACTTCCGTAACGAAGGGTTATCTACACGTCACAACCCAGAATTTACAATGATTGAATTTTACCAAGCATACGCTGATTACATCGACCTGATGAACATCACCGAAGATATGCTACGTACTGTTGCAGAAAACGTACTAGGTAGTGCAATTGTAGTTAATACAACTAAGGACGAAAACGGCGAAGTTATCGATTCAGTTGAATACGACTTTGGTCAACCGTTTACACGTTTAAGTATGGCGGATGCTATCTTAAAATATAACCCTGAGTTTGATGCTGCAGTATTTAACGACCCAGAAAACCATTTTGAAGAGTTAAAAGCGTACGCTAAACAAGTGCACGTTAAAATTCCTGAAAACTGTGTTTGGGGTCCAGGTAAGTTTCTTTGTGAAATATTTGAAGAAACAGCAGAGCACATGCTTATTCAACCTACGTTTATTACTGGTTACCCGTGGGAAGTATCACCACTTGCACGCCGTAACGACGAAAACCCATTTGTTACCGACCGTTTTGAGTTTTTTGTTGGCGGCCGTGAACTTGCAAATGGTTTCTCTGAGCTTAACGATGCACAGGATCAAGCTGAGCGCTTTACTCGTCAAGTTGAAGAGAAAGACGCAGGCGATGATGAAGCAATGCACTACGACGAAGACTACATACGCGCACTAGAGTACGGCTTACCGCCAACGGCTGGTGAAGGTATTGGTATTGACCGTTTAGTAATGTTGTTTACTGATTCATCAACAATTAAAGACGTTATTTTGTTCCCGCATATGCGTCCACAAGCTGACTAAGCTTTAGTAAAACAAAGTAAGTTAATAAACGCCGCTTAATAGCGGCGTTTTTTTTATTTATAATTAGTGTTTTAATTAATAAGTACTACACTAAAAATTAAAGGTAATTATTAGTGCTGATTAATGTGCAATTCAGCTTCACTAACTTATTGTTATTGGAAGTTTTTAATATTAAAACTAACAGTGCTATAACTTTTTAGTATGATTGTTTTTTAAACATATGTTGTGTTTGTACAAAGGTTTTAGCTAGAATACGCACGAAATTTACACTGCTAGTATTTAGCAGTTAAATATAGATTCTTAAAGGACTTAGAATAATAGTATGAAAGACAAACGAGTAGATGATTTATCAGAAGAATGCACATCAGAGCAAGAACGAAACGCTTACTACCGTGCTTGTATCGCTGAATTTCAACAATTAGGTTACCAAGAACAGTATTTGGCTCAGTTAACTGATGACTTAGTTCCCGTGCTAGGTGTTAATCCTTCAAATAAAAATACGTAACCCGCTTAAATTTCAAACTAATTACACTTTTAAACCAAGCATATGTGCAATCTATAACCATATAGTCGTTTTTGGTAGAAAAGTGTTTGACATATTTTCTGAAATCTTTATTATACGCCCCACAAGACGGAGAGGTGTCCGAGTGGCCGAAGGAGCTCCCCTGCTAAGGGAGTATAGAGTTTGTAGCTCTATCGAGGGTTCGAATCCCTCCCTCTCCACCATTTCTTTTAATGGCGTGTTTTGTAAAATTTTAAAGTATGGGTGCATAGCTCAGCTGGATAGAGTACTCGGCTACGAACCGAGCGGTCGGAGGTTCGAATCCTCCTGCGCCCACCATACTTTAATAACTCGCTTAGAGTCTAAATAAGCAAACTATAAAGTGGGTGCATAGCTCAGCTGGATAGAGTACTCGGCTACGAACCGAGCGGTCGGAGGTTCGAATCCTCCTGCGCCCACCACTTTATAAACTCTACTTAGAGTATAAATAAGTAAAACTCTCACTTAGAGTAAAAACAAGTAATAGTAAAAATGAAAGTGGGTGCATAGCTCAGCTGGATAGAGTACTCGGCTACGAACCGAGCGGTCGGAGGTTCGAATCCTCCTGCGCCCACCACTTTCATGTTTTCATACACTTTTAAGTGTAAGAAAAATAAACCGATGGAAATCGGTTTTTTTATGCCTGAATTAATACGCTCTGCTTAGAGTTTAAATAAGCAATCTATGAAAGTGGGTGCATAGCTCAGCTGGATAGAGTACTCGGCTACGAACCGAGCGGTCGGAGGTTCGAATCCTCCTGCGCCCACCACTTTCATAAACAAGCCGACATTAAGTCGGTTTTTTTGTGCCTAAAATAAAGTGAAATGTAAGCTACCACTCCTGTAGCCGCAGAGCTTGCTCGCGTGAGAAGCGCCAGCTTCTAGTTACTTGCCACCGATATAACTGATACTTTATTTACGAGCTACGCTCGTCGCGTCAGCAAGCTGCACGCCTAAAAGTAAAACCAGTGCTAATCGTTAAATCTAAACTCCGCGCTTATTCATCCGTTGTAGCCGCAGAGCTTGCTCGCTTGAGAAGCGACAGCTTCTATTCCCCCCTCAAAAATATAATTTATAAGATTTTATTTGTTGGCAACGCCAGAAATAAGTAATTTATTCACAAAGAGGTTAAGAGGCGCCGCGCTTTTAGAGGTAGTAATAAAGCTAAACTAATAAACCCGGGCTTATGTCTTCTCATTTACTTCTCTTTCGCTACTCTTTGTATAATAGATCTTTAAGTGGTTCATTGACCAAGAAATTAAATAACTAGAAGCGTTTAGCTCTAAGAAGGTTAAATACGGTCTTTAAGCTTAAAATGAGAGGTGGTATTTTCAAGTAAAGCTATCCCTAATCTTTAAATCTAAACTTCGAGTTTATTTATCCGTTGTAGACGTTGAGCTTGCTCGCGTGAGAAGCGACAGCTTCTAATCCCCCCTCAAAAATATAATTTATAAGATTTTATTTGTTGGCAACGCCAGAAATAAGTAATTTATTCACAAAGAGGTTAAGAGGCGCTGCGCTTTTAGAGGTAGTAATAAAGCTAAGCTAAACTAATAAACCCGAGTTTATGTCTTCTCATTTACTTCTCTTTGTATAATAGATCTTTAAGTGGTTCATTGACCAAGAAATTAAATAACTAGAAGCGTTTAGCTCTAAGAAGGTTAAATACGATCTTTAAGCTTAAAATGAGAGGTGGTATTTTCAAGCAAAACCATCTCTAATCTTTAAATCTAAACTCCGAGTTTATTTATCCGTTGTAGACGCTGAGCCTGCTCGCGTGAGAAGCGACAGCTTCTAATCACTATATCTACTCAAGCCCACTTAACCCTTTTCTAAAGCTGCTCTTTATTATTACCTATGTTATTTTAAACGCCTTGTTTAAAAGGATATTGCAGTATGTTTAAAACCCTATTTATTACGTTGTTTTTTATTTTTAGCGCCATTTTTATTGCAAGTGTGCAAGCCAACGAAGTTAATAACTCACTTGTAGTAGGTGCGCAGCAATATGCTAAATATTTACCGCAGTTAAAAAATAAACGTGTAGGGCTAGTAGTCAATCAAACATCAAGCGTAGGGGAAACTCACTTAGTAGATACTCTACTGACTAAAAACATAAACATAACTAAAATTTTTGCACCTGAGCATGGCTTTCGTGGCGATCACGATGCGGGCGCCCATGTGAAAAATGCTGTTGATGGTAAAACTGGTATTCCGCTTATTTCTATTTACGGTAAAAATAAAAAACCAAGCCAAGCTGCTTTAGCCGATGTTGATGTCATTATTTTTGACATTCAAGATGTGGGAGTGCGTTTTTATACCTACATAAGCTCTATGCACTACATGATGGAAGCCGCTGCAGAGCAGGGGATAGAATTTTTAGTACTCGATAGGCCCAATCCAAATATTGCCTACGTTGATGGGCCAATATTAGAGTCAGAATTTAAATCGTTTGTAGGCATGCACCCAATTCCTGTTTTACACGGCATGACCGTTGGCGAACTTGCCAAAATGATCAAGGGCGAGGGTTGGATCAATAAAGCGGCCGATTTAAAATTAACGGTGATCCCTGTTGATCATTACACTCGCAAAAGTACTTATAGCTTGCCTGTAAAACCAAGCCCTAACTTACCTAACGATCAAGCCATTGCGCTTTACCCATCACTTTGCTTTTTTGAGGCAACGCCTATCAGTATTGGTAGAGGCACCGACTTTGCATTTCAAGTAATTGGCTATTCGCCAGTAGCATTAGGTGATTTTAATTTTACACCGCGTGCAATTAAAGGCGCTGCTTTAAACCCTAAATTTAAAAACCAAACCGTACAAGGGCTCGATTTAAGACAAGCAAATATCACAGGTCTAAATTTAACTTACTTAATAAATGCGTACACGGAGCTTAGTAAAAATAACATCTCGTTTTTTGAGCGCGCTGACTTTATGGATAAGCTAGCGGGTACTAATAAATTGCGCTTAGCTATTGAAGCAGGGCAATCAGAGGCGCAAATAAAACAAAGCTGGCAGGCGGGACTTGCGCAATTTAAAGCGCAAAGAGCGCCTTACTTGTTATATAAATAAGGGCTAAGCATGTTTATTGCTTTAAAAAATCAAAGGTATGGTTATATCAAACAAGCTTTTATAGTGGCATTGAGCTTTATTATTGTGGGTTGTAGTACACCACCTGAGCCTATTAGCTCGGTGCTACCACTTACAAAAAGCCAGCTTGTAGAGCTGCCTAATGCACAAGTGGTTGTAACGTTTCCTGAGGTAAATCCAAGTAGCCGGTTTTATGTAAATAACCGAGGAACGTTTAAAGCTTACAAAGGACGCGGGCAATTATTAATACAAAACCATAACGCACAAAGCGCCGATATTTACATTAATAATAACAAGCTCGACGTTAACCAACTAAGCGCCAACACCTTATACAATTACAGTTTGGCAAAAAATACTCACAACGGTGTTAATACCTTTAAAGTTGAAAATATTCTCCCTGCTGGCGCAAGTTTAACGCTGCGTTTTGCATTTCCTACTTTAAGCGATGAACCAAAAAAGCATATAGATTTTAGTGAAGTAGACACATTAATTGAACGCGATGTTAAAGCAGGTTTTCCTGGGGCTGTGCTGGCCGTTGTTAAAAATGGCGAGCTAATAAAATTAACCGCCTATGGCGATGCAAAGCAATACCAGCAAAGTGATTTAATGCTACTACGCCCAGAGCCCATGCAAACTAATACTTTGTTTGATCTTGCCTCAAACACCAAAATATTTGCCACAAACTTTGCACTTATGAAATTAGTAAGTGAAGGGCTGTTAAATATTAATAAACCCGTGCAAAGCTACCTAAGCGAATATAAAGGCGAAGGGCGAGCAAAGCGCACAGTAAAAGACTTACTCACACACAGCGCTGGATACCCGCCAGTATTTGACTTTCATCGTAAAGATGGCAGCTACGGCGACACGTTTTATTCGCAAAACAGTAAAACCACCAAACAGCTATTACTTACCAGCGTGCCTTTTAGTAGTAAATCATCTGGGCAGCATGTTTACTCAGATATTGATTACATGATTTTAGGCGTACTCATTGAGCGCATAACTGGGCAGCCCCTTGACGAATACCTAGAGCAGCAAGTGTACGCGCCATTAAAATTAACTAACACGTTATTTAATCCACTTAAAAAAGGCTTTAAGCCACAGCAATTTGCAGCCACTGAGCTTAGCGGCAACACACGAGACGGGCGCATTAAGTTTGATAATGTTCGTACCACTGTTTTACAAGGCCAAGTGCATGATGAGCGCGCTTACTATTCTCTTGATGGCGTAGCAGGGCATGCAGGATTATTTAGTAATGCTCACGACTTAGCCGTGCTTTGCCAGCTATTACTAAATAATGGTGGCTACGGCGACCAACAATTATTTAGTTCAAGCGCCTTAGCGCAATTTTTAACGCCGCAATCAAGCGATGAAACCTACGGGCTTGGCTTTAGGCTTGCTGGTAACAACCAAGCAAGGCGCTGGCACTTTGGCCCTTATGCAAGCGCGCAGGCTTATGGCCACACAGGTTGGACGGGGACAGTGACCGTAGTTGACCCCGCTTACGATTTAGCTATTGTTTTACTTACCAATGCTCGCCATAGTGCAATTAAAGGCTCGCTAAAACGTTACGAATTTACAGGTAAACAATTTGAAACCGCGCAGTACGGATCGGTAGTGTCGCTTATTTATGAAGCGCTACTAAATCAATAAGCTATCGTATAGGTTAAAACGTACTAACAGCATTACTCTAAGTGATTTATTTACAGGTGACTTGAGTAAGGCAATCCATTAAGCTAAGCGGTTTACAAATCTAAGCCAGTTTATGCTGCTAGGCTTAACAAATAAGCGATAAAACGCGTACAAAGCGAGAGTGGCTCGCTAATAATTAAGGTTAACTTTTTATGCATTGGTATTCTATTTTACCGCCGCTAATTGCGATTGCTATCGTGTTTTGGCGAAAAGAAGTGATTATGGCGCTACTTGTTGCTGTTGCTTCTTCTGAGTTTTTACTCGCCTTTCAGGGCGAAGGTAATAGCTTGTTTGACACTTTTTTAAATACCATTGAACGTATTATTTCGGTTGCCAGCTCGCCAGGTAATACACGCATATTAATATTTAGTATTTTAATAGGTGCCTTGCTTGCCTACATTCGCGAATCTGGCGGCGTTGCAGCAACGGTTAATATGCTAATGAACAAAGGTATTGCAAAAAGTAAGCGCCAAGTGGGATTTTTAACCATGTTTACCGGCATTGCGGTGTTTATAGAATCTAACTTGAGCGTACTTACCTCAGGGATTTTATCGCGTGGCTTATTCGACAAATTTAAAATGAGCCGAGCGCGCCTAGCGTACATTATTGATAGCACCAGTGCGCCAGTGTGTATTTTAATACTACTTAATGGCTGGGGTGCATTTGTACTTGGTTTGTTAGGTAACTACGAGCTAGGTGAGTCGGCTGTATCGGTGTTGTGGGGCAGCGTTGGGTATAACTTTTACGCCATAATTACCCTTACCATTGTTTTTTATACCATCGCGTTTGATAAAGTGCATGGCCCAATGAAAGAAGCCGAAGAAAAACTAGAGCTTCAAACAACTGACTTAAAAGAAGAAGTAAAAGGCTCTAAAGCGCGTTACATGTTAATCCCGCTTATTACGCTTATTACCAGCATGGTTGGCTTTATGTATTACACCGGAAATGGTGTACTAGCCGAGGGCAGCGGCTCTAAATCAGTATTATATGCAACGGTTTTAGCCATTGTTGTGGCTTACTTTTTAATGATTGGCTCGCGTAAATTTACGCACCATCAATTAGTTGATACAGGCTTTAAAGGCATGGGCGAATTAATGCCATTGGTCGCCATTGTGCTGCTTTCGCTTACACTCGGCGCAAGTCTTAAAGAGCTTGGTACTGGTGTATTTGTAGCATCGCTTGTTGGCGACTACCTACCTATTTACTTAATAGTACCGGTGCTGTTTTTAACCGGCGCAGTTATGTCGTTTACTACGGGTACATCGTGGGGCACGTTTGCCATATTAATCCCAATTGGCGTGCCACTTATTCAAGCGCTAGGTTTACCGCCATCGCTTGTGGTAGGTGCTATTTTAGGTGGTGGTATATTTGGCGATCACTGCTCGCCTATATCCGACACCAGCGCTGTATCGGCTATTGCATCTGGATGTGACTTACTCACCCACGTTAAAACGCAGCTACCATATGCCTTATTTGGTGGCGGCCTTACGTTTATAGCGTACTTAATAACAAGCATTATTGTTTTATAAAATACGATTGCTTAAATAGTCAAAAGCCTGCTTATTGCAGGCTTTTTTGTTTTTAAATTAAGACCGAGGCTAATACTACCAAGCTTAACGACGCTCTAGCTATTAAATAAACTATTTAAATATAGACTTAAGTACCCGTATTTATATTTTTTAGGTTATTGTATAGCATGATCTTTAAGCTTTTTGGTAGCTATAAATTCTTACTTTTTAACTCATATAAGGCTGTAAACCCACACTATGTTTGTAATTGATAATATCATTCTCGTTAGTGCCATTTTAATTTTACTTGGAGTGATCTCGAGCAAGTTATCTGCACGCGTTGGCTTACCGGTGCTGGTGCTATTTTTACTTGTAGGTATGCTCGCAGGTGAAGATGGTATTGCAGGTATTTCATTCGACAACGCAGAGGCCGCACATGCTCTGGGTACTCTAGCGCTTGCTATTATTCTATTTGATGGTGGCTTACAAACGCCCACCAGTTCAATTAAACAAGTGTGGAAACCCGCGTCTGCTTTAGCAACCATCGGGGTGTTATTTACCGCTGTAATTACAGGCCTTGTGGCCACTTATATTTTAGACCTACCCATATTACAAGGTGTATTACTGGGCGCCATTGTTGGCTCTACAGATGCCGCAGCCGTGTTTGCACTTTTACGAAGTGCGGGTATTCACTTAAACAAAAAGCTTAAATCGACCCTTGAAATAGAAAGTGCATCGAACGATCCAATGGCTATTTTTCTAACGGTTGGTTTGCTCGAAATGCTCGTTAATGACATGCCAGTAGGGCTGGGTCTATTACAGTTATTTGCTCAACAAATGGGTGTTGGCGCTATTTGTGGTCTTTTAATTGGTAAAATATCGGTTTGGTTTATTAATCGCATTAAACTAAATGCATCGGGTTTGTATTTAGTGATGGTAACCGCATTTGGACTGCTTTCTTTTGGCCTTTCTGCAACGCTCGGCGGCAGTGGATTTTTAGCTGTATTTATAACGGGTGTTATTTTAGGTAACAGTAAATTTGTATATAAGCGCGGTATTTTTCTGTTTCATGACGGCTTAGCATGGCTTGGGCAAATAACCATGTTTGTTGTATTAGGCCTCCTTATTAATCCGTCGTCATTGGTTGATGTATGGTTAGAAGGACTGCTTATTGCATTGGCACTCATTTTTGTTGCTCGCCCATTAGCTGTAGCGCCTATTTTAAAACTGTTTGGCTTTAATAATCGCGAAACCTTATTTGTATCTTGGGTTGGCCTTAGAGGCTCAGTGCCCATTATTTTAGCTATATTCCCATTATTATTTGGCCTTTCAGGGGCTGAGCTTATTTTTAATGTCGTTTTTTTCGTGGTATTAATTTCAGCCACGTTACAGGGCTCAACAATGCCGTGGATGGCTAAAAAACTAAATTTAGTAGAGCCGCCGCCCGACCTAGCCGCTGCAACACTCGAAATCACAGCGCTAAACGATATTGATATAGAAATTGTAGAATACACCTTAAGTGACGTTTCTCGGGTTTCTGGGCGCAGTTTGTCACATGCGGCACTTCCTGAGAGTGTGGTTGTTGCTATGATCACACGAGGTCCGTCAATCATCCCGCCACGAGGCTCAACTAAGTTAAAAGCAAATGACCACTTATTTGTTGTTTTAAAACCAGATAACAGACCTTTTGTTGATTTAGTTTTTACAGCAACCGATAAAACAAACCATCAAGATAGCCACTTAGCGCACAACGAACTTAAAGTGAAAGGGGTAACGTTGGTAGGCGATATATTTTACTCTTATCACATGCACATAGACGCCCCAGAAGAGATAAGCTTGGAAGAAGTGATCAACCAAAAGCTTTCAGGAGAAGTCAGTAAAGGCGCTATTGTTGTTATTGGTAATGTGCAAATACGCGTTATAACAATGGTACATACACGCATAGTTACCATTGGCTTAAAGTACTTAAACAATCCAGAAAAGCGGCTTTTAAAGCAGTAATCATGAACAATGATTTATTTAGCGCTAGGCTCATGTTTATAGCTGCGTAGGTTGGGTTGAGTGACACGAAACCCAACGGTCCACCAATGCAATGAGCACCCCAAAGCTAGTTGTATGTGGTGTTTATTGTAGATACCATCTCTCATTTTAAGCTTCAAGGTCGTATTTAACTTTCTTGGAGCTTAAACGCTTCTTGGTTTTTTATTACACCAAAACATATATGAATTAGCTTTCGCATATTTGCACACACAG
>NZ_JACJEP010000013.1:0-122771 GCF_014164135.1 Pseudoalteromonas sp. SG45-1 | reverse complement strand
TCTAATTTTATTGCTGCAGAATACGATGCGCGTTTTAATTTCGTCATTTTTTCACCCAAATTTGTATGCTTATCAGCATAACATTTCTTTCTTAATGGGTGGCCAAAATCACTGTACCACTACAGTTGCTCAGGTTTTGTTGAATAAAACAACAACTGTATTCTTTCAAGTAAGCCATCGTTTTTCTCTCCTTCTTTTCTGGACTCAAGTAAAGGAGCAAGCATACTGGGCTGAATGGTCCCTAATAGTGATAAAACTGTTGCCTCCAGTTCAACGTCGTCACGGCTTATGCGACTTTCTATATGAGTCGAGTTACCATTGAAAGCAGATAAAAAGAAACCTCGTTCAGCGGCTCTACTTTCTGAATATAGCCCGGTAAGCCAACCTGCTAGTTCATCCCGAGAAAACAGAATTCCCTTCGGGTTTTCAACAAGCTTAAGTGTTAATGCTTCTTTCGTTACATCACCAATAACAAGGTTGGTTGGCTTACCAGAAGAGTTCTCTTTTGGTATTAAAGCTTGTGCCACATCTAACGCAGGACTTTTCATTTTTGAAGGCTCAGCGACAGCACATGACCATATGGTGGGAACTACGGTCCAGCCAACGTCGTTTTGTTTAGGCTGAATCACAGCACTGTTACCGATGACCGCTGCGGCACAAGCTATAACGGCGCCAGCAACAAATTCAGGTGATGCATCATTTAATCTGTATGCATTTGAGAATACGAAGTTTCTCACTGATTCAGGAAGGTAATCAGGGTCTAGAGTTACTTCTTCAAGTGAAACAGAATGTAACTTTGCAGGTGGCTCCCAATAGGTATCTAATTTTTTCTTGTCAGTGCATACAGGCGTTGATGGTTTCTTGCGAAACCCAAAGTTGAATTTCATTTATTCACCTCCTTGTGAATGGGTTTAAATACGGTTGATTGTTTTTGGTTTAGGCTTTGATTCAGGTTTAAACCCATTAGTTGCTGTGTTTAACAGCTGGGCTGAGATCCATGATTTTATTTCTGACTCAGGCCAAAGGCGGCGCCGACCAATGCGGATACTCTTCGGTAATTCGGTGCCTTCATAATCTCTGCTCAAAATATTGTGAATTTGAGCTGCACTTGTCCTGAGGATATTTGCTACTTCTTCGGTTGTATAAAGTTTCTCGTCCATGTTTGCTTCCTTGTTCACATCCTTGTGTTTTGTGTGAGATAATTTTGCCAAATAATGAAAATTAATACTGGGGCAAAGTTTTCAATTTATGTGCCCCAGCACAGGATAGTTAATTGGAATATTGAAATGTACAAAATACTTAGTCAGTTAAGGGCGCAATACTGGTTTTGGTATGTTAGGAATGAGCTGATTCTAAATGAGTTAAAAAACGAGCCAAATCATGGAGACGCAGAAAAATTACAAAAGTTATTAGAGGAACCTACTTTGGAGGATATATTTGGCAAGGACAGTATATCCCAACAAATATTTTCAATTTCAGGTGATGTGCAACTTTGTTCAATATTTTCTGAAGATTCAGATAAGTTCAGAGTAGGTACTCGTCCAAGCACAGAAACTACTCCTAAATGGGTAGATCGTTATATTCCAGGTAGTTTGTCTGCATTTATTGAAGGGCCTAGTGGTTTATTCGAAATTATTGAGGCGAATTCGGTTCCTGAGGCCATATTTATTATTGCCAGACACCTATCTAATATACTGAAGGAGGATTACGAATTAGTTCAAGGTGATAATGAGCTAGAAAGATTGACCGCAAGTCTTTCTGAGCGTTTGCAATTTGGAATGTTTGGGGGAGCGTTTAAGTTGTTATGTACTATTGATGAAATTATTAATTATATTTTCCCTAATAATGAATGGGGGAAATTTGTTCCTGTATTGCAAGGCGATAAAGCCTCACCTCAAAAACTTGAACCGACACATCTATTTCAAAGTCAATTTTTAAAACTAGAAGTAATGGCTCCTATTGCTATTGGCTATGGTTTTTTTAGGGCTAGGTTTTTCAATGAAATTCATTATTTATCAAAAGTGTGCTACGAAGAGCAATATTTAACATTACTTAATAAGAAGTTTATTATGAATGAAGCATTTTGGTTGTTTGAATCATATAATAGTGAGCTTTCTAGTGCAGAATACTTACATTTTAAGGAGTCTGAGCGCAAGAAGGTAAATGCAAACAGGATTGAGCAATCTCCAATCAAAAACATTTTCTGCGAGGCTCACTCTCTAACAAAGCCATTATTTTTTGCAAAATGCTTCCTTACAGAAGAGTAGGAAAGCAAAGGTTGATTTTTGCAGGAGCAGGGACAATAATGGGACATTGCTCCAGTTAAATAGAGTTATTTAGAATTAGTTTAAATTAGCTGGAAGTATCGAGGTTCCTAGGCTAGAAGAGAATATTCATTATTTATCTGCCCCCTAACGTGGCCCTCCGGAGGCTGAGTTGTAGGTTCGATCCCTACCGAGAGCGCCATTTGCTTTTATATGTATTAATTATCCTCCCTATATTACCTAGCTTCTTATTAATTACTCTTGTATTTAAAAATGCATTTACTGCAAAAACTTTGAAAGTTAATTTTAAAAACAGCTTTCTAGTTATTTATACAATGCAAAATTAGCATCCAAAAATCATGTTGTAATTATTTGCATATAAGATTTAGTGATAAATGAGGAAGACCGATTTAATGTTAAATAGTCAATTAGAGATACTAGCTCAAGGACACGCTTATCTTGAAGGTGTAACTAAAGAGGACTATTCCCAAGTCATCACTCCTAACTTTATTAGCTCGGCTGGAGCTCATATGCGACATATTATCGATCATTATCAATCTTTAATGACCGGCTTTAGCACGCAAAAAGTAGATTATGATTGCCGCTTAAGAGGAGGAGATATTGAAAGCTCTCCAACTGCTGCAATAAAAAAAATTGCCGAAATAACAACGTGGATTGAACAGCTAAGTCCAGATGATTTTAATAAACCGTTATCACTTTCAAGCGAAGTTTCGATTAAAAGCAAAAATGTACAAACAGTAACCACATCACTTGCGCGAGAGCTTATTTTTGTAGGCAGTCACGCTGTGCACCATTACGCGATGATTTCACAAATTTCTTTTGCTCAAAAGTCGCAGCTCGATCAAAGCTTTGGTTTAGCACCAAGTACAGCTACTTTTTTAAGAGAAAATAGCCAGCCAGCACAACCAAAATCGATGCAAAATTAAAATGTGCACGTTAAGCTACTTTTTAACTGATGATGGCTACGAGCTATTTTTTAATCGCGATGAGCAAAAAACACGAGAAACGGCAATCGCTCCAAGTAAGCACCAGGGCAATGCAATTTTCCCCATTGATCCGCAAGGAGGAGGTACTTGGCTTGGGGTATCGCATTTTGGGCAAACACTCGCATTATTAAACGATTACCAAAGTGTATTTGATATAACTGCGGTAAAGCATAGTAGAGGTTTGTTAATCCCTCATTTACTGAGCAATAAAGCCCCTGCATTGTACCAATTACAAAACATGGATTTATCGGGCTACGCGCCTTTTAAGTTATGTATTTTTCCGGATGGACTATCGATAAATAACAATAACGTGGTTTTTGTTAGGTGGGATGCAAAGCAGTTGATCCACTGCCAAGTTGAACCACTTGCTACGTCATCAGGTGTTGAGCTTGAAACGGTTACACAAAAGCGTAAACAACAATTTAAGCAACTTATTGATTTAAGACATCCTGAAAGTGAGCAGTTTTTAGCGTTTCATTACAGTAAAGCCGAACAAGGGCAATATGGCGTAAATATGCTAAGGGAAGATGCAATGACGGTCAGTATTAGCCATATTAAAGTTGGTAACACTATACGTTTTAATTATTTTGATAAGCAGTCTCAGCTCATTAGTAGCATTGGTTGTTTAAAAGTGGCTGCTGCTTAACTAAATATTTTTATAGCTGTTACATAACTAAAAAAGTCGACGCAATTAATAGCGTCGACTTTTTTTGCTCAATTTTTATCTGCTATATTAATACAGCAGGTAAAAATTATGAGTGATTTATATAATCATCCTTTTTATCACCAAGGTAGAGCTTAAGTAGCTTTTCAGGCGCATTTGGTAGGTGCACACTTAAAAGTAATCCTGGCGTGTGATTAAAGTTGCTATCAATGCCCATGCAATGAAATTGAGCGCCTAGCTTATGGTATTGCTTTAATAAAATCGGTATGTCTTTTTTATCTTCTTCTATTCCCATAACCAATGCTGAAACATGGCCTATGTTTAACGTGTGGTCATTAATAAAGTCTTCATACTCTGGGTGGAGCTTATTATTAAAAGGCGTATTGGCACTAACACCTTGTTTGTTATTAACCATTGCATGGTCAATAATTGCAACAGAACGAGGGTCATAAAGTTTACTTAATGAAACCGTGCCATATAAAGTCCTATAGCGTGGATTTTGCGCCATAAACGCACCAATCCCTTTAAATAGCAGTAATAAACCATGGTAACTGCCCTGATGTTTTTGAACTATAAACGATCGACCCATTTCTAAGCACGGCTGTTGCTGATTAATAAAAGAAGGTTCGAAGTTAAACATTTGCGATAAATAAAGAGCGCTCACGTCGCTATTTTTTTGTAATAAATCGGTTTGTCCAATTCTATAAGCACCAATAATTTCTTCATTTTTATGATCAAAAATAAACAAATGCATGTAAGTCGCATCAAACTTATCTGTGTCGCATGGCTCGCCACTTCCTTCGTTTAATGTGCGAAAGGTTATTTCTCTGAGGCGTGTTATTTCCGTAACGCAATTAGGTATTTGCTCTTGGTAGCCGTAATAAACTGAGTAACCTTTAAAGTCGACTAAGTGCTGCTCGCTTGGCAAGTTAGCAAGCTCATTTTTCATTTTTGTTTTATCAACTTCCTGCATAATGGCTTTGAGCTGTGTTGATTGGTTATCCTCTTGCCAAGGCGTTATAAAGCGCTCATCGTTTAAGTAACATTGCAAGCGCGCAAGTGCGTTTATGTCGTCAGTTTTTTCAAACTTATTTAATAATTTGGGTGTAAGTAAATTACCAGCGCTTAAGCTAATAGAGCTTTTTTGAATTTTAAGTAATTCGCGTATTAGCATTAATAATCTAAATCGGTAGTAAACACGCCCCAAGTTATAAAAGGTTGAGCTATTCTGACCGCTAATAAATACAGGCAATAAAGGAGCTTGTGTTTTTAAAGCTAGTTGAGCGGCTAAGCGATTCCATTGCCCGTCAGTTACACGCTGTTTTTCTGATTGAAAAAATGACACTCTTCCCGCAGGAAAAACCACAAGTAAGCCATCATTTTTAACATGACTAAAGCACTGTTTTATTGCGCTGGTATTAATGGCTGCTTTTGGTTTTAGTGGGTTAGCAAAAATAAAATAGTCTTTAATTTCTTTAAATATTTTTAAACCCACGTTAGCCATTACTTTTGTATCGCTACGATAATGGGTGAGTAAATTTGCAATTATTACGCCCTCAATCATGCCATAAGGATGATTACATACCACTATGCAAGGGCCATGCTTTGGTATTTTGTCAATAACACCTTGTGCACCAAGCACATTTATACCTAATACATTTAACAGCTTTTCACTAAACTCTTGTTTATCTAAACCCGATAAATTATTACAGAGGTATATATCACGCAGCTTATTGATGCCCAATAGGCTATCGAGCAGCGGAGCGGCTATTTTTAGTATATGACTCAAAGGAGAAACGGTGCTTATTGCCGCTACACTTAAGTTTGATACGGGGTGGTTTAATTTTGTCATATACGTTGATGCTCTTAAATTTTTATAGCTGTTGTGTATATTTAGACCGAGGAAAAACCACATTATGTTCAAATTAGGTTAATTAAGTTTGTTTAAAAGCGTAAAAATAATACTCAAATAGTCTTTTAAGTGCTAAATGGTTGTAGGTTATTAAGAAAATAGAAGAGGGTTTTAATTATCCATAAAATAAGGTTACCCACTACAGCTAATAAGAGTGATACAGCAAGTAATCCTTTGTAGTTATATATCACTACTTACAACTCAAAAACTAGACTTTTAAGCTTAATTAATGCTATTTAAGGTACATCTACTTTAAATGTAAAAAATCTCACCTTTATGCTAATTACTTTGCCTGTGTCTGAGCTCACCCCTGGTATGTACGTTGATAGCGTTACTAAGCAACACGAGGGGATCAATAGCATAAAAATTAAGACCAGTGGCTTGGTGCGCGACAAATCTATTATTAAGCGTTTAGTGTCTGAAGGGGTGCTCGAGCTGCTTATAGATTTTACTAAAGGTGATGCGCCAGTTCCTGCCAAATATAAGCCCCAAAGCGCACCTAAAACATCTAATAGCCAAAAAAAAGTAGAAAAAACCCCTATAGCTATTTCTATCGAACAGGAGTTTGCTAAAGCGACTGTAAATTACGATCAGCATGGCCGAAAGTTACAATCATTATATGGCGATTTAACATCTGGCCTGAGTGTTAATATAAAAGTGCTTGATGAAATTGCCGGCGAGATAGTCAGCTCAGTTTTTCGTAATGCTAACGCTATGACTATTCTTACTCGTATAAAAGACAAACATAGCTATAACTGGCGGCATATGATCAACTGCGCCATTTTTACTGCTGTATTTGCTAAATACTTAGGGTATGAAAAGGCTGTTGTACAAGAGCTTGCAATGGGGGCGTTACTTCATGACTTAGGCCAAGCTAAATTACCGCAGGGTATATTTTCCAAGCCAACTAAACTAAGTAATAACGAGCTAGCAGCAATTAAAAAGCATGTTGCCCAAGGTTTAGGTTTAGTTAAAGGTGAGAAGGGTATAACTCCCCTTATGCTCGATATGATAGTAAATCATCATGAGCGTTTAGATGGCTCTGGTTATCCGCGAGGCCTGCAGGCTGAAAAGTTAAGTCGCCCGGCGCGTATAATGGCAATTGTAGATGTGTACGATGCTATGACAGCCGATAGAATGCACCAAGAGGGTGATGAGCCTATTAATGCATTACGCTACTTATTAGCCAATAAACACTTGTTTGATGGTGAACTAGTACAACGCTTTATAAAATGCTTGGGGGTCCATCCGGTAGGAACTATTGTAAAATTAACGAATGAACGTTTAGCCTTAGTGCTTGAGGGGAACGTATTAAATCCTATAAAACCTAAAATTAAGCTATTTTATAATGCTAAGCACAATCATCATGTTACACCTAAAGACATAGATTTAAGTGAGCACACCCAAGAGCTGAAAATACTAGCAAGTGTTAAGCCTCTTGATTATCAGATTAATTTGTCTCGCCTGCTAAAAGAGCATTTGTTGAACTAGTTTTACTGCATTGCCTTTTTTTAGTTTGTTTTGCAGAAATAAACGCACCCAAAAAACAACTCCCCATCAGTGTTAACCATAGCAAAGTACCTAACTCTACATGCAATGCAAAACAACAAAGCGCTAAAGAAATCAACGCATTTAACATTGCCCCTAACCAATAATGGTTTACGGGGTTATCGCATTGTCCTGCTTGAGTGCATGCGCAGTAGTTTGCTTTGTAAAAGCAAAATACACTCGCCCCACAAAATATTAGCCCTGTAATAATAAATAAAATGATCACAGTTTTACTTCCTTTGCGATTTTATAGTGAGTGTAATTTGCTATATATTTCAAGTCAATCTAAATGATAATTAATTACAATTAGAGCTTTAACTCTAATAACACATTTCTCATCCGATGAGTTTTAAATAGTTGTTAAAATGTCGTTAAATAACATGTTTTTTGCTGTTTTTTGACGCATTCATAGAGTTTTTTACAAAAAATTAAGGTAGTGTAGCAAAGTTTCAAATCCTAATAACAACACACATAGTACCCAGACAGTCAGTTTGGTTAAGGACTCAACAATGAAATTTTCTAAAACTCTTATTGCAGCTTCGCTTGCATTTGTTTCAGCTGATAGCTTTGCAGCTGCGTTTCAATTATCAGAGCAAAATGCATCGGGTTTAGGCCGTGCATACGCTGGTGAAGCTTCTATCGCAGACGATGCGTCTGTAGTTGCACGTAACCCTGCACTAATGACTTTATTTAAAGATAAACAACTAAGTGTTGCTGCTATTGGTGTAATTCCAGATGTAAGCTTAGAAGGTGAAGGCGCGCCAACTGGTATTGATCAATCTTCATTAGATGACGATAGCATTGCACCAAGTGCAGTGGTACCAGCAGCTTACTTTACTATGCCTTATAACGATAAAGTATCGCTTGGTTTTGGTGCATTTTCTAACTTTGGTTTATCAACAGACTTTGACGATGACTACTCAGCAGGACAGATTGCTGGTAAAACAGAAATCTTCACCGTTAACTTAAATGCAAGCGTTGCTTATAAAGTTACTGAAAAGTTTAGCTATGGTATTGGCTTAAACGTAATTTACGCTGATGCAACTATTGTGCGTCATGCTGGCTCTGGTTTACCATTTGCTTCAAGCACTGAAGTTGTGAACTTGGAAGGTGATGACACAGGTTACGCTTTAAATGTTGGTTTAATGTATCAGCTTGATGATAACAGCCGTTTTGGTTTTAATTATCGTACAGAAACAGATATTACATTCGAAGGTGATTACTCGAATCAAATACCAACAGCTTATCGTGGATTAAATGGAACTGAATTACCTGGTTCTGTTGAAATAACACTTCCTGCAATAGCTGAATTTTCAGGTTCTCATCAGTTAGATGAAAAACTTGGTCTTCATTACAGTATTCTATGGACAGGTTGGAGTAGCTTTGATTCATTAGAAGCACAAGTTACAGCTCCAACTGGCGATAAGTTTAGCGCATTTAATAAAGATGAAAGCTTCTCTGATTCATACCGTTTCGCTGTGGGTTCAGATTACCAATATAACGAAGATTTATTACTTCGTGCTGGTGTAGCATTTGATCAGTCTCCAGTATCACAAGATCACCTGTCGATCTCTATCCCAGATACAGATCGTTTTTGGTTCTCATTCGGTGGTAACTACACAATTGATCAAAGCTCTAACGTTGATCTTGGTGTAAGTATCATCCGTGGTAAAACTCAGAACTTTGAAGAAGATGGATTTGAGTTTGAGTCAGAAGGTAATGCAGTACTTATTGGCGCTCAGTACAACTACAAATTCTAATATTTGTATAAATGCTTAGATCTTAGGCTCTGGGCACAAAAAAGCCGCTCACTTTAATTAAAGTGAGCGGCTTTTTTAATGCCTATTAAATAGTGTTAATAGGCATTTTATGAAAGCTTATAAGCTTTCTATTTTAGTTTTTTGCTCAAGTAGCTTAGTTTTAGCATCGCTAAACTCAGCCAGTTTTGCATTTTCTTTAGCAAGTACCGCTTCAGGTGCGTTATTAACAAACTTTTCGTTAGCGAGTTTGTTTTGCACTTGTGCTAGGCCTTTTTCTGCTTTTTCGAGTTGCTTATTAATACGTGAAAGCTCGGCTTCTACATCAATTAAGCCCGCCATTGGGATCATGATCTCAAGGTTGCCAACATAAGACGTTGCACATGCAGGTGCGTCGTCTTTGTTTTCAAGCATTGTAAACTCTTCAATTTTTGCAAGTGATGCTAAAAATGATTTGTTTTCTTCAATACGGCGCACGTCGTCGCTTGATGCATTAGCAAGTAATACGCTAAGCGGTTTACTTGGGCTAATATCCATTTCACCACGAATGTTACGAATAGCTAAAATGAATTGTTTAACCCACTCTAAGTCGTCCATCGCTTTAGCATCAACGCTTGCTTCATTATATACAGGGAACGGCTGAACCATAATGCTGGTGTTTGCTGTTTCAAGGCCTGCAAGCGGTGCAACACGTTGCCAAATCGTTTCAGTGATGTACGGCATCATTGGGTGCATTAAACGCAGTAAGCTTTCAAGTACGGTAATAAGTGTATTACGTGTACCACGTTGTTGCGCTTCATTACCTTTAAATAATACCGGCTTAGTTAGCTCTAAGTACCAATCACAGAACTGGTTCCAAGTGAATTCGTAAAGCGTATTAGCAGCTAAGTCAAAGCGGTAGTTATCAAGGTGCTCAGTGTATGTTTTAACTGTTGACTCAAATTGACCTAAAATCCAGCGGTCAGCTAATGAAAGCTCTTTTTGTGCATCGTTTGCAAAACCACAGTCTTGCTCTTCTGTATTCATTAATACGTAACGGCTCGCGTTCCATAATTTATTACAGAAGTTACGGTAACCTTCAAGGCGGTTCATGTCCCAGTTAATATCACGACCGGTAGATGCCATTGCAGCAAGTGTAAAGCGAAGGGCGTCGGTGCCGTGTGCCTCAATACCGCCTGCAAACACTTTACGCGTATCTTTTTCAATTTTAGCGGCAAGTTTTGGCTGCATCATGTTACCAGTACGTTTTTGTACTAGGTCTTCAAGTTCAATGCCGTCAATCATGTCTAGTGGGTCAAGTACGTTACCTTTTGACTTAGACATTTTATCGCCATTGTCATCACGTATTAAGCCCGTTACATACACGGTTTTAAACGGAACTTGTGGTTTGCCATTTTCGTCTTTCACAAAGTGCAGCGTCATCATAATCATGCGCGCAACCCAGAAGAAAATAATATCAAAACCAGTTACCAGCACGTCAGACGGATGGAAGGTTTTTAAATCATCGGTATTTTCAGGCCAACCTTGTGTAGAGAAAGTCCAAAGTGCTGACGAGAACCACGTATCAAGTACGTCTTCGTCTTGGCTTAGTGTTACGTTATCTGCAATGTTGTTTTCACGGCGTACTTCAGCTTCGTCGCGACCAACAAATACATTGCCTTCACTGTCGTACCAAGCTGGAATGCGGTGACCCCACCAAAGCTGGCGTGAAATACACCAATCTTGTACGTCGTTCATCCACGAGAAGTACATGTTTTCGTATTGCTTAGGTACAAATTGAATGTCGCCGTTTTTAACAGCGTCTTTTGCAGGTTCAGCAAGTGGTGCAACACGTACATACCATTGGTCGGTAAGCAGTGGCTCAATTACCACACCAGAGCGATCGCCGTAAGGAACCGTTAAACCATGGTCTTCAATTTTTTCAAGTAAACCTAGTTCTTCAAATTCTGCCACAATTGCTTTACGCGCTGCAAAACGATCTAGGCCGTGCAAGCGCTCAGGTATTGGTGCATCAAACTCAAGCTCTTTACCGTCAAAGGTGTATGTTTCACCTTGGGTAAGAATAGCGGCGTCTTTATCGAAAATGTTGATCATAGGCATTTGATGACGCTTGCCCACTTCGTTATCGTTAAAGTCGTGCGCTGGGGTTATTTTTACACAGCCCGTGCCTTTATCTTTATCGGCGTGTTCGTCAGCAACAATTTTAATACGACGATTAACGATGGGTAATAAAATCTCTTTACCGATTAAATCTGTGTAGCGCTCATCATCAGGATTTACTGCAACACCCGAGTCACCCAACATGGTTTCAGGACGTGTTGTTGCTACTACTATGTAGTCTTTTCCGTCTTGTGTTGTAACGCCATCAGCTAATGGGTAACGTAAGTTCCACATGTGGCCTTGCTTGTCTTTGTTTTCAACTTCAAGATCAGAAATAGCCGTGTGTAATTTTGGATCCCAGTTTACTAGGCGCTTGCCTCGGTAAATTAGGTTTTCTTTATGGAGGCGTACAAACACTTCTTTAACAGCTTCAGATAAACCATCATCCATGGTAAAGCGTTCACGATCCCAATCAACCGATGCGCCAAGGCGACGAAGCTGCTTAGTGATAGTACCGCCAGATTCTTTTTTCCATTCCCAGATTTTATTAATAAAATCTTCGCGGCCTAAATCGTGGCGTGTTTTGCCTTCTTCGGCATGCAGTTTACGCTCAACCAACATTTGCGTTGCAATACCTGCGTGGTCAGTACCTACTTGCCATAATGTGTTGTTACCTTGCATACGTTTAAAACGCGTTAGGGTATCCATTATTGTATCTTGGAAGGCGTGGCCCATGTGTAAGCTACCAGTGACATTTGGCGGCGGGATCATAATTGAATATGGTACGCCTTGGCCAGATGGCTTAAAGTAGCCTTTTTGTTCCCAGTCTTGATATAGAGACTGTTCAATATCTTGCGGATTGTAGGTTTTATCCATTACACAGAACCTTAAATAAGTACTTAAATTAGTTGGTTAGTTTGCCTGATTGGCTAGCTATTAATATCTTGCGTGGTGAGATTGGCACCGAGTTGGCGTAGCTTTTTAAAACGCTCGCGGGCTGCTTGCTTAGCAGCTGGTTCTACGGGTACAAAATCAAAAACTTGGTTAAACCGACGAATATAATCCGGTAACTGAGTAGCCAAGTTAATTAAAACTTTACGATTGCCAACAGGTGGCGTAATACCAATTTCTACAGGTGCGCCGCCTTTAGGGCCTTCACCTTGTAAATTATGTGGCACAAAACTATCTGGATCGAATGCCCAAATTATTTCATCAATGGCACAGGCTGCTTCGTTATCGTTAACACAAATAAACACACGCTGCCCATTTCGATACTGATCGGCCGCAATTTGAGCTGCCAATGCAAAATGATCGTCAGCCTTCGCTTTAGACTCATCTTGTTGCTTTAGAACGAAAAATTTAGCGTTCATGTTCATTGTATCGGGGTTTCCCATGACATTGAATGTATACCAAATTGATATACACAAATTAAGAGGCAGATTTTGCCATATAACGGGGTTTGCTTCAATTAATACACAAATAAATAAGGCGCCAAATGGCGCCTTATAAATAGCTAAATAGATTATTAATCGTGCGTAGCTTCGCTTACACCCGCTCGATTTAATAAATACTGAGTAAGCATAGGAACAGGACGGCCCGTTGCGCCTTTTTTAGCGCCACTGCGCCACGCTGTACCGGCAACATCTAAATGTGCCCAATTATACTTTTTAGTAAATTTAGATAAGAAACATGCCGCAGTAATAGTACCCGCAGAGCGTCCACCTAAGTTCGTAAAGTCAGCAAATGGGCTTTCTAGTTGATCTTGATAGTCATCCCATAACGGTAACTGCCATGCACGGTCGCCACTTTGCTCAGACGCTTTTAATAAATCGTGTGCAAGTGGGTTATGGTTTGATAGTAAACCAGTAGCATGCGCGCCAAGGGCTACAATACACGCGCCAGTTAGCGTTGCTACGTCAATAACCGTATCTGGGTTAAATCGTTCAACATATGTTAGTGCGTCGCATAATACTAAGCGGCCTTCAGCGTCGGTGTTTAACACTTCAACTGTTTGCCCTGACATTGTTGTTAAAATATCACCTGGGCGATACGCATTTGAGCCAGGCATGTTTTCACAACCCGCTAAAACACCAATAACGTTAATCGGCAATTGCATTTGTGCAAGTGCACGCATTGCGCCAATAACGCCTGCTGCTCCGCCCATGTCGTATTTCATTTCGTCCATGCCTTCGCCTGGTTTTAATGAAATACCGCCTGAATCAAACGTTAGACCTTTACCAACAAGTACAATAGGGGCTTGGTCATCAGCGGCGCCTTTGTAGTTAATAATCGACATAATCGATTCGTTATCACTACCTCGGCCAACAGCTAGGTAAGAATTCATACCAAGTTCTGCCATTTGCTTTTCGCCAATAAGATCAACAGTAATGTTGTCAAAATCAGTTGCCAGCTCTTGTGCTTGTTCACCTAAGTACACAGGGTTACAAATATTTGGTGGCATATTAGCTACGTCTTTACATAGCTTACTACCTGCAGCAATGGCTAAACCATGCTCAATAGCGCTTTCGCCAATAGTTAGTTCGCGTCGTGTTGGTACGTTAAACACCATTTTACGAAGTGGACGACGAGGGTCTACTTTTTTACTTTTCAGTTGGTTGAACGTATATAAGCAGTCTTGCGTTGTCTCAACTGCCTGACGTACTTTCCAGTAGGTGTCGCGACCTTTAACGTGTTGCTCTGTTAAAAAGCAGACTGCTTCCATAGAGCCCGTTTCGTTTAAGGTATTAATAGTTTTAGAAATGATTTGTTTATATTGCTTATCATCAAGCTCACGCTCTTTACCACAACCAACAAGCAATATGCGCTCGCTTAATACATTAGGTACATGATGCAATAATAAAACTTGGCCTGGCTTACCTTCTAAATCGCCACGGCGAAGTAAATTAGAGATATAACCATCACTAATTTTATCGAGTTGTTCACCAATGGGGGATAACCTACGTGGCTCGTAAACGCCAACCACAATACATGCGCTGCGCTGTTTTTCTGGGCTACCACTTTTTACGTTAAATTCCATTGTTACTCCTGGTTTTGAGTCGTTTAAGTTACTAAGTTGGGGCTAAAAAAGTATTTTCTAGTCTTATCTACGTAACTTATGTAAGGATAATTCTTATTTTAGCTGATTTTGTTAGACTCTTACTGTGTAATTGAACTTTATATGCTTAAGGGCTACTAATGCAACATTATATCGTGCACTTAGGTAGGATAATTAATTTTGATGGCTTATAATAATAGCCTATTTGCCGGTATTAATTGGGTAAAATAGCTATTTAACTATTCAATTCTCACTATCGTAGTGAAATTCCATGTTTAACAGGGGCGAGCATTGCTAATTTTCCGTTATTTGACCGCTGAGGTTTTAAAATCGCAGGTCGCCGTATTTTTAACTTTGATGACAATATTTTTGTCACAAAAGTTAGTTGGTATTTTAGGTGATGCCTCTGAGGGCAGCATTCCTGCTAAATTAGTGCTATCGATGATTGCACTAAAACTTCCACAACTAGCCTCGCTAATACTTCCGCTGAGTATATTTTTAGGCATTATTTTAGCCTACAGCCGTATTTACGCCGATAGCGAAATGACCGTACTTAAAGCCTGTGGCGTAAGTGAATGGTATGTTGTGCGCGTAACACTTATATCAAGTGTAGGGCTTGCTATATTAGCCGCAGCACTGACTATGTATATAGCGCCGTGGGCAAGCGAGCAAGAGTATCAATTAAAAGAACAAGCCAAAGCCGATGCGGGGCTATCCGCACTCAGAGCTGGGCGGTTCCAAGAAACCGGTAACGAAAAAGCCGTGGTGTTTATTCATAATATTGAAAAGGGTGGCAAAGAGCTCAATAAGGTATTTGTTGCACAGTTACCCGATAGCGAAAAAGGCAACCTAGCGCGCTTAGTATATGCAGAGCAAGGTGTTGTGGTTGAAGCAGTAAATGGTGAGCAACAGCTCGTGCTAACAGACGGTAAACGTTACGAAACAGATGGCACAACGCCTGCACTTAACTTAACAGAATTTGATGGTTACAGCGTACAAATACGAGAACAAGAAATAGAGCACCAACGCCGTAAATTAGAGGCTGTGCCTACTAATCAATTACTCGCCATTAATACTCCTGAATCTATTGCTCAATGGCAGTGGCGACTCGCTATTCCATTATCAATTCCGTTACTTACCTTACTGGCAGTACCGCTAAGTGTGGTTAATCCTCGCCAAGGTAAATTTGCAAAACTAGTGCCTGCTATAAGCTTGTACTTAGGCTATTTTATTTTACTAAATGCCGCTAAATTTGCAGTTGAAGATGGCAAAATTCCGCCTTCAATTGGCTTGTGGTGGATTCATCTAAGTGCCTTGTTTATAGGTGGATTATTAATTATAAAAGGGCGACCGTTGGGCGCTTGGCTTAAAGCCGTTGTAACTAAGCGGGAGTTAGGCTCATGATGAAAACGCTTGATTGGTATTTAGGCCGCAGTATTTTACAAACTACCGGCTTTGCATTGTTGGTACTTGTTGGTATTAGCACCTTAATTAAGTTTATCGACCAGCTAAAGTCGGTAGGGCGTGGCAGTTACGATTTAATGACCGCAATGCTTTACACGCTTTACACAATACCTGGCGATTTAGTGGTGTTTTTTCCGATGGCTGCGCTAATTGGTGGCTTAACGGGTTTGGGGGCACTTGCCTCAAACAGTGAGCTGGTAGTGATGCAAGCGGCTGGTATGTCGCGCTTACAAATAATTGGCTCTGTGATGAAAACGGCCATATTTATGGCTGTATGCATGATGGCACTTGGCGAATGGGGTGCACCTGAAGCGCAATTACACGCCAAAGAAATGCGTAACCAAGCAATACATGGCGGCGATGTATTTAACACACAAAAAGGTGTATGGGCTAAAGACGGCAGCAATTTTATTAATATTGAAGATGTTGACGAAAACGGCAGGCTCAATGGGGTACACATGTACCACTTTGACAAATCGTTAGAGCTTACCCAAATCACTAAAGCAAAAGATGCACTGAGCCGAAAAGATGGCTGGCTACTTCGTGACGTAAATAAGGTTATTATTACTAGCGAAAAAACCACAACAGAGCAATTACCTGAAGAGTTTTATTCTTCGCAATTGACCGCTGAAAAGTTAGGAGTTGTGTCGGTAAAACCAGAGTCACTTTCATTTACTGGGCTTTGGTCGTATTTAACTTACTTAGAGCAAAACGAACAAGACACTAGTACCTACGAGCTTGCACTGTGGCGTAAGCTTATGCAGCCTGTATCTGTAGCGGTAATGCTGCTGGTGGCGCTCTCGTTTATATTTGGCCCACTGCGTACCGTTACTATGGGCGCACGTATTATTATGGGTGTTGTAACGGGGATCGTGTTTCACTTAACTAATGAAATATTTGGCCCTGTAGTTATGGTTTACCAAATACCTGCCATTATAGGGGCGGTATTGCCCAGTATTATATTTATAGGCTTTGCGACATATTTGATGAATAAACGGGTATAGAGTACCTATTCAAAGCATTAAAAAGGGTGACCAGTAGTCACCCTTTTTGCTTTTTAATTACCAGTTCTGGAAAGCAGGTATTAATCAAGCTCACTATAAATACGTCTGTTTTCTTCTTTAGTAAGCGCAATAACTTCTGTTTTAGAGATGTAATCTTGCAGTGCTTTTTTGTTTTTAAAATCGACTAACACCACCAAATTACCTAGACCGAGTAAAGCGCTAACGCTGCGGGTAATTGATTGCGGCCAGCTAATTAAATTACCTTCAAGAGTTTGTACTTTTAAACGCCATGCACGCATGCCAATGGTTTGCCCGCTTTTAGTCCAAAAGTAGCCAAAAAATACTAAGCTAACAATAATTAAAAGAGCGGTACGAATACCCGAAAGAAGAGTTGAATTTTGAATAAATGCAGATACATCCTCTGCGCCATTTAAACTAATTACATCGAGAGAAATAAGCCCCTGTACTGCAAATAAATACAGCACTACAGTTAACATCGCAAACGCAATAATGGCTAACGTATCGTAGACCAACGACGCAAAACGGCGCCAAAAACCAGCACGTGGAAACTCACCCGACATAAATACACTCTCACTATTAATATGCGAGCTAGTTTAACAAAAAAGCTTACAAATACTAAGACATGTTAATGTTTAGAGAGAATTGATTTTATTGCTGTAAATTACTACCTACGGAGGGGAATGAAAAAGACCCTACTATTTACAGTAAGGCCTTTTAATTTATAGCGAGTTTAACCTAGCTTAATGGCAAGGTATTTTATGTCGTCACCACTTATTTGCGGTAAAAAATAAATATCGCCGTATTTAAAATACTGCTGTGAGTTAATTATTACGGCCTGTGCTGTCTGAGGCAATGAATCGTAAGTTTGGCCCAAGCTATAGTCATTCACATTACCCACTTTTATTGCCTGATTAAGGCGAGTTGATGGCTCATCAACAACCGTATAACCATTATTATCTGCAATGTAGTACACATTTTGATAAGTGTAGTAAGTCGTATTATGGTGTTTAAAATGCCTGTAATTTCTTGGTAGCGTATTTATACGCAGGCCTCTAGGTGGTTTAACAACATGGTAGCCTCTTTTAGCTTTACGGTAATAAAGGCCGTCGTTAAACGTAAACGAAATACCATTAAATCTGATTGATGCGCTATTGCGTGGTAAATGGTTTATAAATCGATTTTGTCTGTAAGGGACTGAATTATGATGGCTTGTTAAGTAGTTATATTTTCGCTGGTTGTAGCGGTGTAGTTCACGCTTTTCCTGTTTGTACTTAGCAAGTTTACGTTTTTCTTGCTTACGGTCTTCTCGTTTTTCTTTTTTATGCTCAATACGCTGCTTTTTTTCATGGCGGCGTTCATCGCGTTTATATTCAACACGTTTGTCGTGATCGCGTTTAAAGCTTTTATCATTCTCTCGCTCGTTTTGTGCTCCAAGCGCAGAGCCTGATACTGCGCCAATGGCGAGCAGGGCAGGTAGTAAAAAAGTAAGTTTCATAATATTGCCTCGTTTATGTTTTTACATAACTGGGTTCAATACTAGCGGCTCAAACTGAATGTTAACTGACATACAACAGCAAACGGAGTTATGCTTACAGCTTTTTACATTTTACTGACGGTTCTTGACATAATTTCTAGTTTTTGACGATTTTAGGAACGTTTTAATACACCAAAATGATTAGTGGTATCACAAAAAATGGATACGAAATTAGTAATTAAGCCTTCCTTGGCTTTGCAGGTTAATTACTTTTGATAAAAAGGATAATCGCTATAACCTACTTCAGTGCCGCCATACATAGTGGCTGCATCAGCTTCGTTAAACGTCCAATTATTTGCTATACGCTCTGGTAAATCAGGGTTAGCTATAAATGGGCGACCAAATGCAAATAAGTCACCGTAACCTTCACCTAAAATACGTACCGCTTTTTCTACTGTGTATTTACCAGCATAAATAATGCGACCTGAAAATTCAGCTCGTACTGCTTTATAAAATTCTTGTGGTAAATCGGGAGCGTTATCCCAATCAGCTTCCGCAATCGATAAGTAAGCAATACCTGCTTGCTCAAGCACTTTAACTGCCTGGATATAAGTGTGATGAGGGTTTGATTCAACAAGCCCTAAATACACTCGTGTTTCATCTGTGCTTTCAAATAAAGGAGCAAAGCGTACACCTAAACGGTTTGCGCCTACAACGTCACTTACCGCTTCAACTATCTCTTTTAAAAAGCGCAGGCGATTACTAAGCGTTCCACCGTATTGATCGTCACGGTTATTAGTATGCTCAGAAATAAACTGATTAACTAAATAGCCGTTAGCACAATGAAGCTCCACACCATCAAAGCCAGCTTCTAGAGCATTGCGTGCAGCTTGCGCATACATGTTTACTAGCTCGCCAACCTCAGTAGTACTTAATGCACGAGGCTCACTTGGGTCAGCCAATGCGCCTTCACCAGGTGCGGTTTCAATAAATACTTTTACATTGTCAGCTGCAATGTCTGAAGGGCCAACCGGTTTACCTGAATTTGGTTGCAGTGTGGCGTGCGATACGCGCCCTACATGCCAAAGCTGAGCAAAAATAACACCGCCTTTAGCGTGTACCGCGTGTGTTACTTTTTTCCAGCCTTCAATTTGTGCTTGCGAGTGAATACCTGGGGTCCAAGCGTAACCTTGCCCACGAGGTTCTATTTGTGTGCCTTCGGTAACCATAAAGCCAGCCGATGCGCGCTGCGAGTAATACTCAGCCATTAATTCATTAGGAATATTGCCAGGCTGAGTGCTGCGAGAGCGAGTAAGAGGAGGCATCACAATACGGTTTTTAAGTGTAAAAGGGCCAAGCTCAATTGATGAGAATAAAGGAGCGGTATTAACTAAATCTAATTTCATTTTAAATTCTCTTATAAAGCAAACAAAGGCTTAAATAGTGGTTAAGCAACATTGGCAGCATAGATATTTAAAGATACAATTTGAAACAACACTTTTTTGTGCAGCATACAATTATGAATGGTATTAGTCGGCTCGATATAAAACAGTTAAGAGTACTCAGTAGCTTATTAGAACTGCAAAATCTTTCGCAAGTAGCCAAAAAAATGGGGTTAACGCAACAAGCCATTAGTGAGCAACTACGAAAGCTACGAGATTTATTTGACGATCGCTTGTTTATACGCCAAGGCAATAACATGGTTGCTACTCCTAAAGCGCAAGGACTCAAGGCGCCTGTTAATCATATTTTAAAGCAATTAGAGTCGTTACTAGAGCCCGAGCAGTTTAGCCCGCAAACTTATAAAGGTGTGTTTACCATAAGCGCAACCGACTACGCCACGCAGGCCTTATTGCCACAATTATTTAATATTACCCGCCGCGAAGCGCCAGGTTTAAAGTTGATTGTGCGCGACTTTGCATCAGATAACGTTAATCAACTTATAACGGCAGGCGAGCTTGATTTGCTGATAAGCTTTCCAGAATTTATACCCGACAACCTTTCTTATATCACCTTGTTTGAAGAACAACATTTGTGTATTACCGGTATAGGTAACACTACTTACACTGAACCTTTGAGTTTGGCGCAATTTGCAAAGCATCCACAGCTAGTGGTGTCGCCATCTCGTGCAAATTTGCGCGGCTCACACGATCAGTGGTTTGAAAGCCAAGGGTTAAAACGTAATATTGTAATGTCGGTACCAAGTTTTTCTGCGGTGCCCGACATTTTACATACAACCGATATGCTCGCATTTTACCCATCAAGATTATTACCAAACAGCAAAGTTAAACAGCTAAAAATAGAAGCTCTGCCCCCTACATTTAAAGTAATAGCCGCATGGCATCCGCGTACTAATAACAGCCCTATTCATAAATGGTTGATAGAGCAATTACAAAACTTATAACGATATAAAACATCTAAAGTGACTACTTTTTACTGTTAAATTAGCAACCCAATATTTAGATTAAATCATTTAACCCCTCCTTAACCCTCGACCTAATAAGCTATGTGTAATAGTACGAATTAGGCATAGTTAAATGGTTTATTTTAAAAAGCACTCAACCGGTTTTTTACTTGCACTTAGTTGTACGCTTGCTGCATGTAGTAGTCAGCCAAGCTATCAAGGTAATAGTACTGAGCAGTCGCTAAAACAACATACAAACTGGCAGTACACGCAAAGTAACGCACAGCAAGTAAATTACATTACCGATTTGGTGAATATAGAAGGGCTTGATTCGCTTATTGAGCAAGCTGTTACTAATAACCCATCGTTTAATCAAGTGCATGTTGCATTAAAACTAGCTTATGCGCAGCGTGATGTAACTGCTGCAAGTCAGTGGTTTAGTGTAGATGCAGGATTTGACGCGCAGCGCAGTAAAACCGAAGGCACGCAATACAGCTCATCAGTAGGTATAAGTTGGGAAGCCGATATATGGCAAAAAATTGCTGACAACGTAGCCGCGCAAGATATGACTATTGCCAGTAATCAAGCTACTTATCAAGGCGCTAAAGACACCTTAGTAGCCAGCGTGATACGCACGTATTTAAACATTATTTTGCAGCAAAATTTGCTCGATATAGAGCAACAACGTTTAGTTGTTTTACAAAATAATGAGCAAAGTATTGTAGAGCGCTACCAATATGGGTTAGGTGATTTAGAAGCGCTTGATACCGCCCGTACTAGCACGGCATCTACCCGCGCGACCATTGCCGATTACGAAGAACAAATAGCAAAAGCAAAGCGTGCTTTAATGCTAATTGTAGGCACTGATAAACTTCAAAACCTGCCAAGTACATTAACACTGCCAAGCGTTATTGAGCCATTAAGTACATTACCAGAGCAAGATTTGGCGCGCCGACCTGACTTACAAAGTGCCTATTACAACATTCAGGCAAAGCATTACTTGGTTGATGTATCGTACAAAGAGCTACTACCGAGTATTTCGCTTTCGGCATCACTGAGTGATTTTGCAAGCACGCCAAGCCAATCATTATTAACCAGCCCAGTGTGGAGTTTATTAGGCAGTTTAAGTGCCCCTTTATTTGAAGGTGGAGCACTGCGTGCGCAAGTTGATATTGCAAAATTAAATGCCGAGCAAGCGTTTTGGCAGTACCAAGATACGCTGCTAAGTGCGGTAAACGAAGTTGAAAATGCACTCGGGCAGGAGCAATCATTAACCGAGCAGCAACTGCAAATTAGCAATGCACTTGCTAGCGCTAAACGCAGCTTTAGTAACTATCAAAGTAAGTATCAACAAGGTTTGGTTGATATTTTAGATTTGCTAACAGTGCAACAAAAAGTATACGACCTGCAAGCGCAGCTTAGCCAAATAAACTACACCCTTTTAACTAACCGCATAGATTTAGGCCTCGCTTTGGGCCTTGGAGTATCGTCATGAAAATTTCGCCAACACCGGTTGTTGTAACGCTTGTTGCTATTGTTTGTATAGGGCTTGCTATTATGTATAACGGTCAAAAAATGGCTGAAAAAGCAAATAGTCCACAACCAGCCGCTATTAAAGCTATTGCCCCAAATGTATCGGTAATTAATGCAGCTCCGAGCACTTATCAGGCTTATGTTAGCGGCCACGGTGAAGCTAAAGCGCATTGGTCACTTAGCTTAAAAGCACAAGTTAAAGGCGAAGTAACCAGTATGAGCGAGCAATTTTCGACCGGTAACTTAATAACTAAAGGGCAGGTGTTTGCACAAATTGATGACACCGAATACTTACAAGCTCTAGCTAGCGCAAAAGCAACATTGGCTGATGCAAAACTAGCACTGCAAGAAGAACAAGATTTAGGTAATCAAGCAAAACGTGAATGGGATCGCTCAGGCGTTACGCAAGCGCCAAGCTCGCCGCTTGTATTTAGAACGCTGCAGTTAGAAGCCGCGCAAGCTACGCTCGATAAAGCACAATATGCACTTAAAACCGCACAGCGTGATGTAAATAACACCCAGTTAAGTGCACCATTTGACGCTGTTATTTTATCGCGCGATATAGATTTAGGTACTTATGTGAGTATTGGCGATACGCTTGCCACGCTAAACAGCACTGACAAAGTAGAAATAACGGTACCGCTTTCATTAAGTCAGTGGCAAAACCTAGCAAATAATAAATCAGGCGATGTTATTTTAACTGATGTAACCACTAATACTAAATGGAACGGTTATATTGCACGTTTTGAGCAACATCTTGATGACAGCTCGCGCCAACGCAGCGTAATTGTTGCCTTAGATAAACCGTTTGAGCAAACAACGCCGTTACTGCCTGGCACATTTTTAGCGGTAGAAATTGCCGGTAAGCAGTTAACTAACGTAATAAAACTGCCTGCTTCGGCGGTATCTCAAGATGGCTTAATTTGGTACGTAAATGATCAAAATAGCTTAGTAAGCACACACGCTAATAAAGTATTTGAGCGTGGGAATTACGTATATATTACGCCAGTAGATGGTGCTAAAAATCTAAAAGTGGTGGCGCGCCCACTTGTTAGTTACTTAAACGACATGAAAGTAAATCCAATAGTTGAGGAGATACAATAATGAGCCCTCATCAACCACCTCAATTACCCAGCAATAATAACCCGCTGCACGGTATTATTAATTGGTTTGCAAATAACTCTGTTGCCGCTAACTTATTGTTAGTTAGTGTGATTGTAATGGGTATTATGTCGCTTACGACTTTACGTAAAGAGGCTTTTCCGAGTTTAGAGCCAGATACTATTTCGGTATCGGTGGTTTACGACAGTGGCGATGCATTGCAAGCCGAAGAAGGAATAGCGTTAAAAATAGAAGAAGCGCTCGAAACCGTATCGGGTATTAAACGTATTACCTCTACATCCGATGCTAGCGGCAGCCATGTAAGCATTGAAAAAAGTACTGATTACTCACTCGATGAGTTACTTGTTGACGTTAAAAACCAAGTTGACGCTATTAATAACTTTCCGGCAGATGCTGAGCAACCTGTTATTGATAAAGCCCGTAGGCAAGATCATGCATTAACGCTGCAACTTTTTGGGGATGCCGATCGCCATACATTACAAAACCTGGGTGAAAAACTTAAAGCCGATTTATTAGCGCAATCAGGCATTAGCGACGTAGAGCAATCGGGTGTGCTCGACCCGATGATGTCCATAGAAATCGACGAAGGTAAATTACAAGCGTATGGCTTAACTATTAGTGATGTAAGTGAGGTCATTAATAATGAGTCATCAAGCCCGCTTTCGACTAGTTTGCGCGATAGCAGTAAAATTATACGCTTAAAAGCCGCCGACCAAGCTTACTGGCAGCGCGACTTTGCCAATATTGTATTGTTAACAACCGCATCAGGCACACAAATTAAGTTAGGCGATGTAGCAACAGTTACCGACTCATTTGCCGAAGATAGCAACTCATTAAGCCGTTATAACCAACAAAATGCCGTAGGCGTTGAAATTTTAATGGGCGATAACAGCGATATAACTACCATTGTTGAACAAGCTAATAGCGTAATAGATAAATGGCACGAAAGCGGTTTATTACCCCAAAATGTAGAGCTTGAAAGCTGGCACGACAAAAGCACCATGATCACCGAGCGTTTATCGCTACTTACTAAAAATGCGGTGACCGGTATTATTATGGTGTTTGTAATACTTGCCATATTTTTAAATGTACGTGTAGCACTGTGGGTGGCTGGTGGCTTGCCGTTTGTATTTTTTGGCACGCTTTATTTTATGACCGATGGCTACACCGCACTAACCATAAACGAAATGACTACCTTTGGCTTTATTATGGCGCTGGGCATAGTGGTAGACGATGCCGTTGTTGTAGGCGAGAGTATTTACACCACACGTAAAAAGCATGGCGATACATTAAATAATACAGTTTTAGGCACCATGAAGGTTGCTGTGCCAACAATATTTGGGGTGTTAACCACGGTGGCTGCGTTTGTGGCGCTTTCGAATGTGTCAGGTAACTTAGGTAAAATTTACTCTCAATTTGCCACTGTAGTGACTATTTGTTTACTGCTTTCAGTTGTTGAATCAAAACTTATTTTACCCTCGCATTTAGCCCACATTAGTACTAAACGCCAAGTTAAAAAAGGCTTAGCAGGTCTGTGGTCAAAAATACAACATGGTGCTGATAGCGGCTTAAGCTGGTTTAGCAAAAACATTTACTGCAAGGTTATTGAATTTTCACTGCGCTTTAGATACGCCGTAGTGGCTGCGTTTATCGCCTTTTTTATATTAGTTATTGGCATGCCGATGACAGGCACAGTTAAAGTTGGTTTTTTCCCAAGTATTGCAGGCGACACTGTAACAGCCGATTTAGTTATGCAAAACGACGCCGCTTATGGGCAAACAAACACAAACTTATTAACGCTTGAGCAAAGTGCATTACAAGCAGAGCAAAACTTAATGACTAAGTTGAGCTCTGACAAAAGCGAAATAACCAGCCTACAAGTCATTAGTAGCAGCGACACCAGCGGTGAAGTAAGTGTTGAGCTATTAAACGAAGGCGCTTTTACAGCAAGCGAATTTGCTCAAGAGTGGCAGCGCGTAGCAGGTAGCCTTGAGGGCAGTAAAAAATTACAAATATTAGCCACGCGTAAAATGGTTGATAACTTTAAAGTTGAGCTTAAAGCGTGGGACGACGAAACCGTAATGGCGGCGGGCGCACTATTTAAGGAGCGCTTACAAAATACCGCAGGCGTTAACGGAATAGACGACAACTTAAACCCAGGTCAGCCACAGCTTAAATTTACCCTAAATGCACAAGGGCGCGCGCTTGGCATGGATACAGCCAGTTTATCAAAGCAAGTACTGCAAGCCTTTGGTGGTGCAGTTGTACAGCGCTACCAACGTAATAAAGACGAAGTTAAAGTACGTGTACGCTACCCAGAAGATGCTCGTAAAACACCTGCCGATATAATGCAGTCGCGTATTCGCCTACCCGATGGCACGGTTGTCCCTTTAGTTAACGTAGCCACAGTAAGCAGTGAATATCAGCAAGATGAAATAACCCGCATTGATGGACTTCGTGCAATTTATTTAAGCGCCCAAGTGGATAAAAACGTGATTGCTCCAAACGAGTTAGTTGCTAACTTAAAGCGCGACTTAATTCCTGAGTTAACACAGCAATTTCCTAACTTAAGTGTGTATTTTGCAGGAGAGGCAGAGCAACAAAGCGAAACCACCAGCTCAATGAGCACTATGTTTGTAGCAGCTTTATTAGTTATTTACGTGTTGCTGGCTATTCCGCTTAAATCGTACATTCAACCTATGTTGATTATGGTAGCAATTCCGTTTGGCATTGTGGGCGCTATTTTAGGACATTGGTGGAACGACTTAACCATTAGTATATTGTCATTAAATGGTATTTTGGCGCTCAGTGGGGTAGTTGTAAACGACAGCTTATTACTTGTTTCACGCTTTAACGAACTAGTAAAAGAAGAGGGCATGAGCACGCACGATGCGATAGTTGAGTCGTGTACGAGCCGATTACGTGCGGTATTACTTACCTCAATTACAACGTACGCAGGCTTAGTGCCGCTACTTAGCGAAACCTCAATGCAGGCACAATTTTTAATTCCTGCTGCGGCATCACTTGGCTACGGTATTTTGTTTGCCACTGTTATTACCTTAATACTTATACCGGCATTATTGATGATTCAAACCGATGCTAAACGCGGTATTGATGCTGTGCTAATATCGCTAGGTGCTAAAAATAAAACGCAGGAAGTAGCCTCTTAATGATAAACGTACTACTGGTTGAAGACGACATAGATTTGGCAACCACCATTGTTGATTATCTCGAAATTGAGTCAATAGAGTGTGACCATGCAAGTAATGGCGTAATGGGTTTAAATTTAATAGAACGTAATCAATATCAAATGATTATATTAGATGTAAACATGCCCAAAATGGACGGTTTAACCATGTGTAAAACTTTACGTGAGCAAGGCATTGATATACCTGTATTAATGCTGACAGCGCGCGATAGCCTCGACAATAAGCTTGAGGGGTTTGCAGCCGGTAGTGACGACTATTTAGTAAAACCATTTGCGATGAAAGAGCTAGTAGCGCGGGTTCAAGTATTAGCAAAGCGTAAAAGTGGAGAGGTTAAGCGACTTACCTTTACTAATTTAACACTTAATTTAACCGCGCATACAGCAACAGTGGCTGCGCACAGTTTAAAGTTATCACCCATTACTTTTAAGTTATTAGAAGTGCTTGTGCGAGAGCAGCAAAAACCGGTAACCCGACAGGTAATTATGCAAGCAATATGGGGAGACGATCAGCCAGACAGCAATAGCTTAAAAGTGCATATTCATCATTTGCGTAAACAGCTAGAGCAAGCGCATTGCCAAGCCGTACTAGAAACAATACCCAGTGTAGGGTTTGCGCTAAAATTAAAAAATGGGACACAAGCATGAAAATTAGACCCAGCCTGAGGTTGTATTTTTTTGCCACCATGGTGCTTTTAAGTTCATTAATGGCAATTGGTTTTTCGTTTTTAAGTGTTAATTATTTTATTGATGGCTTAGACCGAGGGTTAAATGGCGTAATGCATGCGCTTTCGCAATCTACTGAGGTTAAAAACGGTGAACCTGCAGAAATGATTGGCTTTAAAATAGCGAGTCGCTGGGAAGACATGCCAAGCGAAATTCAGCAACGCTTTACAAAGCCTACAGAGATTGGCGTATTGCAAAAAAGCAAAGTAAAACCATCGTTTTTTTCAATGCCGGAAGACCTCTATTTTGTAGCGTATTTTCAAAATCCTGCAGGGGAGCCCCGTTACGTATCACGTATTATGCTTGAAAAAGAGCGCCTTAAAAAACAAAGCTCACCCGATAAACCTATAAAAAAGTTGGCATGGATAGCGTTAACAGGGGTTACGGCAATTGCTTTATTTACCTTCTTTTTGTTTATGGTAATGAAAAAAATAGCTAAACCAGTAGAGTCACTACGCGGTTGGGCTAAGTCGCTAAATCAAAATAATTTACAAAACACGCCGCCCGACTTTACCTATAACGAACTAAATACCTTGGCAACGCTAATACGCAGTAGCTTGCTTTCTGCTCACGACAGCCTTGAGCGAGAACAGCGCTTTTTAAGTTATGCGAGCCACGAGTTACGTACACCAATTTCGGTTATTCGCAGCAACGTTGAATTACTTAACCGCTTAAGCGAAAAAGCACCTTTAAGCGATAAACAACACCTTACACTGCAGCGAATAGAGCGCGCCGGTTTAACCATGAGCGATTTAACCGAGACGTTATTGTGGCTTAGCAGAAATGACGACCAGCAAAGTGCACCAGAGCCCGTAAACCTAGCCGAAAAAATAACGACCTTGGGTAACGAACTCGATTATTTACTCAATTCAAAACAAGTTGATGTACTTATAAATACCGATAACCAAAATACGACTATTAATACCGAAGCTACCGCATGTCACATTGTACTTACTAACTTAATACGTAATGCGTATCAGCATACGCAACAAGGGCAAGTGCGAATTACTCAGCAGGGTAGCCGTGTGATTATAGTAAATAGCAGCGAACAAACTGATACGCCACACACTGCTAATAACACAAACAAGCCTGCCAATATTGGCTACGGTTTAGGATTAGAGTTAAGCGAAAAAATAATAAAACGACACGGTTGGGTATACGAAGTAAACGACATGCCTGGGCGTTATGAAGTGGTGGTCGATTTTAGTTAATAGACTTTCTTAATACTTAGGTTTTTTACATTCAAAAATATTTAATTTAACGCTGAGAATATAAAAAACTTAGTGATAGTAATGTGTTAAGTAATTTGCTAAAACTATAAATAGAAAGGATGCGAGTGTAGCGCGAATGGAAATACACGTGAATTATGTGCTACTAAATTATTAGGGTTAATGGAGTAACATGCAATATATCGACTATTATAATTCAATTAAAGATAAGGTTCTAAAAGAGCTTACTTTTAATGAACTAGCATTTGTTCATCTAAATGCTCGAGACTATAACGACATAAAGCATGGACAAATACAATCTGTTCTTCCTTTAGTTATAGGAGAGATCAGGCACGCTAAATTTTATAGATATTCTCAGAATTTTCTACCCCTTGCTTCAGCATTCACTGTTTTAGATCAGCTTGGTTTTTGTTATTCAAGAAGTGATATCCCTACTTATAGTGACATTAATGCAAGCTCAATAAAAAAGTCTCTATATTATTTTTGTGGTTTTTCTGAGAATGATAGAGATACAAAAACATTATATGCATTAAGAAATTCATTTTTGCATACGGCATCATGTTTATCGAAAGCTGAACGACCTAACCAACCAAATCATAGTTTCGTATTTGATAAAAATTCAGATGATTTGATAAAGTATCCAGACATACCATGGGATGGTGATTTTAATAACCTAAATAACAGCATGTCTACGATTGTCAATCCTGTGATGTTGGTAGACTTAATTGAAGCTTCGGTTGAAAATGCACTTAAATACTTATATGACGGAAGTTTGGTAGTATCTTGTGATAGTGGGAGAGCCGAGTTTTACTATCGTTTCCTTAAGTTCTATTCTGAAAAAATCTAGCATAAACAATCAATATGAACGGTTTTAAAGCACTTAAAGTAAACCTGCTCTTGCTGCTATTAATTAGCTCACGGAAGTCTTATGGAGGATATCGAGTTTAAAGTTTTAAAGTCTTTTCTCGTTGAGTCTAAGAGCCATCGCTGGATTCAGGAAATGTATTAAAAATAGTTGCTCCTGAAAGAGGTGGTGGCTACGAAACAATGAAAATACTCCATGCTTATGTTAAAGGCGAACTTAAAGGAGCTTTAACTGGATATGACATAACTAAAAATAATGTAGTTTGCCCAATAAAAGATTTGATCCCGTTATGCTCTAATTACTACTCAGTCGCGCATAGGAAGAGCCTTCCGTACACAATAGAGGAAATTAAAAGTATGAACGCTAATTAACCATGCTTTCGAGTTTTGCTAGTCAGGTTTTTTCAGTATTTTAGAAAAGTATGGAAGTAGCTGAAAATAAGATCGCAAGCGGATATTAGTAACGTTTAGATTGCTAATTTTACTCAATCAAAGAGTTTTTATCGAGCCTTACAATGCCAATGATCATCGTGTTTAGTGCAGGCTTGTTTTGTGGGCTTGGCTTTTACGATCACAATGTTGGGAGAGTTGTGCTCAGTTACTAAAGCAGGCGTAACTACTTTAACGACTTTTTTATGTGGTTTATGCGCACTGGGACCATGTTGATATACTGTGCAGCCGCTCATAATAAGCGCGGTCGTCATTACTAAAACTACTTTTAAAGATAAGTTCATGTTTATTAGTCCTATGTAGCTTAACACAAAGCCTAGGATAAACTTTTTTTTGTATAGTGCTGTAAGCAAACGTAAGGATATTGTAAAGGTGACTTATATGGCTTTTGACGTCTATTTAACTAATTAATAAGTACATTGGTACTGCGTTAAATACGCCAATACCAATGCTTACAATATTGAGTTTAGAGCTCAGAGCTTAGTCCACTGAGTTCAAACTTATAAATCGCTGCGCCAACCCATACCAGACTCTTCCATTAAACGCTCGTACACGCCTTCTATGTTAAGTGGTAACCATGCATCAAACTGTTTAAAGTCACTAAATTGGTCTAATTTTACATTTTGTTTAATTTCGTCAAGCGTATTACCGGCTAAAACGCCTGCGGTTACTTGGCTATACAAAAGCTCTAAATAACTTAAGTAACGCGCTACATCTGCTTTACTGCCAATATCGGCATGTCCGCCTACAAAAGTATTAAAGTCATATTTGAGTACCGCTTGAGTTGAGTTAATCATGCCTTGAATATCGTAACTCCACAGTTTTTGCCACGGCATTCTGCCAATAACAATCCAATCAACCACAAACAAGGTTTTTTGCTTTTCGAATAATATACTAACCGAACCACGACCATCGTTTGGACCATGGTAGTTAAGCTTTACTGTTGAATCACCAAGGGTAAGTAGTAGCTCGTTATCAAAAGTAAGGCTGGGCATTACCGTTTTCATTTGTGTGTTTTTAATATCTTGCGCGGCGAGTTTATGCGCCACAAAAGTGGTGTGCGGGCTTTTGAATACTTCGGCGCCGTAAATATGATCGCTGTGATTATGGCTATATACAACATATTTTACCGGTACGTTATAGCGAGTTTTAATTTGCTCCTTTAACCACGTGGCGGCTTTTTTATTAAGTGGGTCGGTAACTATTGCACCCTCAGGAGTGATTAAAAATACTGAGCGGTGTCTGTCGTCTATAAAGCGGTGTAAGCCATCTCCTAAGTCTTCTATTTCATAGGCTTGTGTGGCAAAGCCTATAAACAATAGGGCTGTGGTTAATAGTTTTTGTAGCAAGCGGGGCATACACCATTCCTTTTTAAATTGATTAAATTAATAACGCTATTAAAAGAAGAAAGCATTAAGCAGTAAAAAATTTCAGCTATTGGTTAAATTAAAGCTTAAGCTTAAGTAAAAGGATCAAATATAAGGATGAAATAAAAAGCCATTATAAAAATGGCTTTAGATAGCTTGGTTGGGTTTATCTTTGCGTTAGTTGTTGGTTTATTTCTTCAAAGATGCTGGCATCATCTATGGTTGAAGGTATTTGTAGCTCTTCGCCATCGACTAGTTGGCGCAAATTTTTACGCAGTATTTTACCCGAGCGAGTTTTAGGTAACCTATCTACGCTAACTATATTTTTAAGGCACGCAATAGCGCCAATCTGATTACGAACACTTAAAACAAGCGCTTGTTCTACGTCGGTACTTGAGCCCATAAAATCATTTTTAAGCACGATCATTCCCATAGGAAGTTGCCCCTTTAGAGGATCGTTCACACCAAAAACAGCGCATTCAGCAACAGCAGGGTGCGCGGCTACTATCTCTTCCATTTCGCCGGTAGAAAGCCTATGGCCTGCTACATTTATAACGTCGTCGGTTCTGCCCATAATAAATAGGTAGCCGTCTTCATCAATATAACCACCATCGCCAGATAAATAATAACCCTCGTATTCATTTAGGTAGCTTGCTTTAAAGCGCGGGGTATCTTGCCAAATTGTTGGTAGGCAACCCGGTGGAAGTGGCAGTTTAATTACCACGGCGCCTTGCTCGTTAGCTGCGCATTCATTGCCATCCATATCTAATATCCGCACGTCAAAACCTGGAGTAGGCACGGTAGAGCTGCCAGGTTTTATTGCTAAGTACTCAAGCCCTACAGGGTTACAAGCAATAGCCCAGCCGGTTTCTGTTTGCCACCAATGATCGAGCACTGGCAGTTTGGTTTTTTCTTTAAGCCACTCATAAGTGGGAGGATCTAACCGCTCGCCAGCTAAAAATAAACGTTTTAAGCTTGAGGTATCGTATTGATTAAAGCCATCGGCATTGGGATCTTCTTTTTTGATTGCTCTAAAGGCGGTGGGGGCACTAAATAATGCATTTACTTTATATTCTTCTACCACGCGCCAAAATGCACTAGCATCGGGCGTTTTAACGGGTTTACCTTCATATAATACGGTCGCGCAGCGATACATTAGCGGTGCGTAAACTATATAAGAGTGCCCAACTACCCAGCCAATGTCAGACGCTGCCCAAAATACGTCGCCGGGCTTCATACCATAAACGGTTGCCATGCTGTATTGCATTGCCACTGCGTGACCGCCATTTTCGCGTACTACGCCTTTGGGTGTGCCTGTCGTGCCTGAGGTATATAAAATATAAAGCGGATCATCTCCATTTACAGGCACCGGATCTGCGCTTGCAGCCGTTTGCATTGCCTGAGTCCAATCTATGTCTCGTTTAGGCTTAAGAGTGGCGGTTACTTGTGGACGCTGATAAATAACGCAGTGTTCTACTTTGTGCGCAGCTAAGTCTATTGCGTTATCAATAAGTGGTTGGTATTCAATAACGCTGTTTACTTCAACACCGCATGAGGCGCTAAGTATAAGTTTGGGCTTGGCATCATCAATGCGTACAGCTAATTCGTGTGCAGCAAACCCACCAAATACCACCGAATGAATAGCACCAAGACGAGCGCACGCCAACATACCAATAACAGCTTGTGGGATCATTGGCATATAAATAACAACGCGGTCGCCTTTTGTAACACCTAACGATTGTATTACGCCTGCAAATCTAGCAACTTCTTGTTGTAGTTGTGAGTAGCTATAAGTTTGCTTTGTATTAGTGACTGGGGAGTCGTAAATCAGTGCAGTTTGCTCGCCAAATCCGGCAATAACGTGTTGGTCTAGTGCTAAAAAACTGGTGTTTAATTGCCCGTCACTAAACCAATGGTAAAGCCCGTCGTCGTCTTGTGTGTATGCTTTTGTGGGGGGGTTATACCACGGAATATTTTTACTTTGTTCGAGCCAAAATTGGGCTGGGTTTTGTTTAAAACCATTATATTGCTGTTTATATTTGCCTGACATGTAAGGCTCCTAAAACTAAATTTGTGTGTGAGAGACCTTACAAAATGTAGGCTTTTTTTAGCAAGCAAGCTATTCGACCTTGGTCGGCTAAAAGTTAATCAATACACTGGTTTTAAAAATACAAAATTGACAACATAAAGCGTGTGGTTCAGCATGGCGGGCAGTAAAAATAAGAGAAAATACGATATGAGTAACGTAGTAAGAGTAGGGGTTGCGGTTATCATAAAGCATCAAAACACAATTTTACTAGGTGAGCGCATTGGCGCGCATGGTGCTAATACATGGGCAACACCTGGTGGACATTTAGAGTTTGGTGAAAGTGTTGAACAATGTGCAATACGAGAAGTGTTTGAAGAAACAGGTTTAAAGGTAAGTAAAGTTACTAAGCTTGATTTTACCAATGATATTTTTACAGCAGAGAACAAACACTATATTACGTTGTATGTAAAAGCTGATTTTGAAGGCGGAGAGCCTGAGCTTAAAGAGCCTAATAAATGTTTAAAGTGGCGCTGGTGCGATATTAATAATCTACCAACGCCATTGTTTACATCACTAAAAAATTACTTATCTGAGGCTGTACTAGCCTAGTTATTTTGTTGGCGGTGTCGCTGGGCTTAACTCTAGTTTACTAAAGCTTACTTGAGCGTAATCGCCATTTTGTTTATCTGTAGTCCAATCGCCAGTGCCTAAACAACCTGGGTACCAAATACCTTTAGCGCTCTTAGTGCTACATTGGTTATAAGCGCCGGCTTTAAAGTAATGCCAATCTGCAGCGTAACCATGTGGATGGTCTTTTTCGTCCACTTTGCCATAAGCATCTACGTTATTACCTAAGTTAATAGAGTAGTTAACGTCTTCTTTGCCTTGTGCGCTAAATGTAAGGTGCATAACATTTTTATACACATTTACCGTGTAGCTAAATTCTTCACCTAGTGCAATACCGGCACTGCCAGGCTCGTTAGGGTTTTCCCATGTATTACCCCAAACTGGGTAAGTAATGTCTTTACGGTCAGGATTGGTTTTAGGTAAGTTACGTTCGTAGTTCCAAAAAACTGAGCCTGTTTTATGCCCTGGCCATTTTTTGTAATATATTTTAAGTGGCTCATTGCCCCAGCCATAACCAAGCTTGGTATCAATAAGTGCCTGATCTTTACCTGCGTGAATTTGCCCTACAACAACCGAGTAAGCCGCTTTTTTATCAGGATCAGTCGCACGTAGCGCAACGTGATCTACTTTTAACGTTGCTTCCATCTTTCCACCAACAGAGCCAAATCGTTCAGATAGCGGGTGAACAGCTAAAGCAAAGTTGTTTTTAGAGTGTTTAGTTTTAATTTTAGTATTTGATCCACGGATCATTTGTCTAAGTTCACTACGGGTATTAGTAGAGTTAGCACTTGTAAGCGCTTTATTAGGGGAGGTAAATACCATGTAGCCTTTATCATCAAGATAGAAAAAATCAGGGTGTGCGTAAGTCTGAATTTCTTCTACATCTATTTCATCAATTTTACCGTCGTTGTTTAAATCAACTGGTACATTTATTTTCCAGTGTGATAAATCAAACTTTGTTGCAGGTACCGGCGCATCGCTTTGCTGATTAGTGCTTTGGGTACTTGAACAAGCCGTAAAAAGTAGAGGTGTGATAACGGCTAAAGCCGTAAGTTTAAATGTGGATGTATTTTTTATCATTATTGTCTCTGTGTGATGAAGTAAAAATTGCGCGGTACAGGCGTCGCTTAACTTCAATCTAACATACCAATTTAAAAATTAAAACTTACCAATTTGTAGTTTTTTATAATTAATTGTTATTTTAATGACGGTGTTTTGGTTAACCAATAGGGTTGGTTAACGTTATTATGTTATTTAAAATTGTTAAACAGAGGTGTTTTTCATCATATTTGGTAGCGCTTGATGTTTGCTAATATACTTATTTAAATAGGTTTAATTTATAGAAGGAGGAAGAGGGAGTTGCCACTTTTTTAAAATGGCTTGGTATTCGCCACTTACTTTTATAGTTTTTAATGCCTGCGAGATTAAGTTTGCTGTTTTATCGTCAAGCTGATTATTAGCAGCAAAATAGAGTATTGAAGGAAAATCAGCTAAATGAAGTCGTTTAGTTATTAAGTCTGGGTCGAGCCCTGACATTTTTAGTTCATTATCTAAGGTGAGTGTATTCATAAGGACAAAGTCAGTTCTACCCTTATAAAGCATTTGCCATGCCTGCTGATAATAACTAGCTAGTATTAAATTTTTATCTTCTTCAAACCCCATCTTTATTAAATATTTGGCACTCAAATATCCACGAATAGTGCCTACTTTATAAAATTTTGCATGATTTAAATGAGTTACTTCGTCTTTATGGCTTTTTAAACTAACTAGGTAGGCATCAGTAAAGTATACCGCTCCTAACCATTTAAACTGACTTTGCCTAGCGGGAGTTTTTAATAAAGAGAGCATAATTGTGTTTGGATTAGCTGCTAGCTGATGAAAGGCTCGTGCCATTGGCATTATTTCAAATTTAGCTTGTAGCTTTGCTTCTCTTAAAACAGCCTTAGCAATATCAACGGAAGCTCCGTCAGCTTCACCGCTTTTGTTTTTAAAATGGTAAGGGTGTAAATCTTCGGCAATAAAAGTAAGAGAGCTTACTGCCCTTACATTACTGCAAAAAATAAAAACGAAAATGAAAACTACAACACGCAGATACATAAGAGAATCTTTCTAACTACAATACTTTGAGTTTAAAGGGTCTTGTCTGAAATATATACTCAAATGTATAAAATAAGTAAATGAATAGGTATGTAGAGAGTCTATTGCATAATTAAAGAAGTGAAAATTGAACGTGTATTGAGTAAAGTTTTATATACCCACAAGCGCTGTAAAAATAATTGAGCCCTTGTGGGTATATGCAATGATTAAAAGTAGTATTGAATTGCAAATTTAGCCGATGTACTACTTGTATACCAATGTTGGTTTTTAAGTTCAGTACGTATAGATAAATTACGTGATAAGGAGTAATTCCACTTTATTGCAAAGTCACTGTGTTTATCTGCTTGGCCATCTATTAACCATGTTATGTTTGCTGTAAGAGCGAGTTTATGACTGTTATTTATTTGCCATATTGCACCAGCTTCACTACCAATGCCTGTTGTTAGGTTGTCTGTTATGTCACCATTATTAAATTCAACTTGGCCAAGTAAATAGCCGTGTAACGTGTTTGGGTTACCGATTGATTTTCCGTATCCACCTTTAGCAAACCAACGACCTTGTTGAATATTATTATTAGGCTGACGATCAAAGCCCATTTTAAAGTTCCAAGACCAGCTATCAAACACGCGGTTATCGGGTGCAAGTGACATAGCATCTAATAAATAAAAATGCTCAAGTCGCGTGTTACCCTTATCGCTTATGGCTCCTTCAATATCAAAAAAGCTAATTTGAGCACCAGGAATAAATCCAGCTGAGCTATCTAATAAATCATGGTATGCAAGGCGATACGCAAAGCTTGTTAAGTCACTTTGATGGGCATACTCAGTTCTTCCAAGCGTTACTTTAGAAGAGCCATGACCTTGCTCTGGAGAAGCAATAGGACGACTTGGCTTAGTAAATGGCGAAGCTACTTTATATTTGCTGCGCATTAGTAGTAGCTTAGTTAGTCGCGGTGCAATTTCTTCACGCTTTAATGCTTTATCGTAAAATTCAAAATTTAACCATTCATACGCCATTTCTAATATTGCGACTAATTGCGACTGTGAGTAATTACGAGTATTGAGGGAGCCACCTTGCATTAACTCTCTTGCATCATCAAGTTGCTCGTTAGTCATTTGAGTAGAGTAATGGTAAAGCTTAGTGCCAAAAGCAGGGCGGTAATTAGGTGTTTGTAGTAAGTTGTTGTTTCTTAGTATTGCAACGGTATCTGATGGAATAGCTTGCATATTAAATGACGATGTTAAATCAAGGTTCTCTTGTGCGAGTTGTAATAATGCAAGTAATTGGTAGGAGCAGTTTTCATCAATAAAAAAGTAATCAAATGTAGCTGATTGTAGCTCCCATAAGTGCAATAAAATAAGCTCTACTTGTGGCTCAGATAAGTTAAGTTTGTATTCCCAAATATCACGAGATTCTAAATCATTATATTCGCGTACTTTTTTATAGTACGGCATAAGCGAAAATTTACCAGGATAGCTGCCAATCAGGCCTTTTAGTGCGTACATAGCTGCATTGTCTGAGCCGTTTGGTTCTGCTGCAAAATTAACTGCGAATGCGAGCAACTCTTTATGGCGGGTCTGATCTTTTGCATCAATACGAAGTAAGGTGTGACCAAACATTGATGATGGGCTATTCATAAATGCAGTAGGAAAAACTAACGTAACCCCTTTTGGGTTTATTATTTTTTGCCACGCCTGAAGCTCTGGGCAATTAAGCGCGGGCCAGTTATTTTTAATTTTTGTTTTTAGCCATTTATAGCGTGCTGGAAACCGACAGTGAGATTGTGTTGTTTTTGGGTCAGTATTTTTACCACTAAATGCGGCTATAGTGGCTTCAAGTTCGTCCAGTGGACTTGTTTTACCTATAGGAGATAAAAAAAACTCAGCACTATCTACTTCACTTTTCCAACCACCTAATGTGGCCCCACGGTAATGACCTAATTTGAACCAGTAAGGGTCGGTTGCTAAGGTGTCATTTTTAAAACTTTGAGCGTTTACGTAAGTACTAAACAGCGCAATTGATAAAACAAAGAATATTTTTTTCATAATCACTAAACAATAAAAGCCGCTAGAGAAATACTCCAGCGGCTTTATTTATACGTATAAAACCGGCTAATTTAGCTGATTAAGAAAGAGTATAAGAAGCAAGTTGTGCGTTACTTGCAAGAACAGTGTTTAGGTTTTCTAAAACTGTTTGCGAAGTTACGTTTTCAGAAGTAAATACTGAAGAAAACTGTGCTTGAGCAAGCGCGTTGAATGCTGCTTTATCTTGATCTGCAACACCCCAAGCTTCAGCTAGAGTAGCTAAAGTTTCGCCTTCACCTTTTGACATATCACGAGCAAGTTGCTCCATGTTACCGTCGATGAATAAAGCAATTTTTTCTGAAGACGTTACTGTACCAGTACCATCACAACCTAAAGTACCAAAAGTGATACCAAAAGTTTGGTTACCAGAAGTACCGTTTGTTGTAGCGCCTAAAATTTTAACGCCTTTACCTTGCTGACCTGCAAATAACATAGAACCAAGACCACAACCAATATCTTGGTCAGCCATAGCATTTGAGAAAGGTAGTAAAGATAGTGCAGCTACTGCGATTAGTTTTTTCATTTTCATAAATCCATATATGATTGTCTTTATTTAGGGTAAATAAAGTTCGCGAAAGATTCTAACAGACTTGCAGAGAAAAAGAACAGCTTAAAACATGAATATTTTACACTCTAATTTCTCTACTATATTAAAGCGAATGCAGGGAGAAACTAGACCAGTTCAATAATTTTTTATTGAACTGGTGGTGGTTTTTTACTTCTTGGGGCACCTAACAAAATACAGGTATGGCAAATACATACAGATAAAAATGCACTAATACCTAGTGCACCACCGTAGCCGTCAAGTTTTGGTACAAGAAATTCAAATAATATTGAAAACAAAACAGATGAGCTTGCTACCGTATAAATACCAAAACGATGCGGGGCGCTCATGCCAATAAATGTACCGCCAAAAAATATAATCGCGTATAAATCGGGGTTTAAATCCAATGCGCTAAAAATTAAGTAAGCAATAATAGAAAGTGAAGAGGATGCTCTTATACCATCAAAGCGACTATGTTTAGCTAAGTAAAACGTTAAAAAAGCACCAAGCAGTACAAGTAATGGGTATTCAATACTCATAGTACGATTCCTTTAGCTAATACAAAAAGTGCCACGCTTGCAAAAGCGACACTGCCAAGTTTGCCACCAAAGCCTGTAAACATATTCATAGTAAGCACATACAAACTTGAGCCAATAAGCGAAATAATAGCAATTTCCCAGTAACTGGTAATTAAATGGGTTGAACACATACCGGCAAAACTACCAGCATAAATTGCAGCATAAGGATGGTTTTTATAACACGCAGGAAAAGGAATAAAAGAGCCAATAAGCCCCGTTAGCGCGGCAGAAATTACTAAAGGCAGTGCAAAAGTAGTGTGCATAGCAAAGCAAGCTACAAAGCCTAAAAAGAAAGTAATGAATTTTAAAAGTAAGAATTTAATCATAGCGGCGCATTTTAAACTAATCCTTTTGCGCTTTCTAATACTCTCTAACAAATAAATGTTATAAGTAATTACACATTTAAAAAGCGTGTTTTTTAAACGACTCTTAGGTATTAAATATGCTTAATAGCGTTGCTGTTAATGTTCTATAAATCACAAATTATGTATAATGGCGATAATTTAATGTATTAAAGTGTTAACCAAGGGTTATTTATGTCTAACTGTTTGCATCTGGCTATTCCGGCTGGCGATTTAAAAGTGGCTAAAGCGTTTTATTGTGACGTACTAGGCTGTAAAACGGGTAATAGTGAAGAAGGTCGCTGGGTAGATATAGATTTTTGGGGCAATGAACTTACCTTACACCAAAGCGTTGAGCGCCTACCAACAGTTCGCCATGATGTTGATATGGGAGCCGTAGCAGTACCTCACTTTGGTATTCACTTATCTGAAGATGAATTTAACGGGTTAAAAACACGTATTGAAGATGCGGGTATTGAATACCTAGATAAACCATACCGCCGTTTTATTGGTGATGAGTTTGAGCAAGAAACGTTTTTTATTGAAGATCCAAATGGCAATGTGCTTGAAATGAAAACCATGGTAAACCCAGAGGTTTTATTTAAAAAAGTATAGTTTTTCACTCGTACTATTTAAAGCCACTTTTATAGTGGCTTTTTTGTGGGCTAGCTATGTAACTGAGTTAATACTTCGCTAGGTGTTTTATTAAAGTGGCGTTTAAATTCGCGGCTAAATTGCGATGGGCTGGTATAGCCAACCTTTAATGCAGCTTCGTTGGCTTTACTTCCACTAGTGGTTATAAGTTCTTTAGCCTTAGCTAAGCGTACTTTTTTTAAATACTGTAGAGGGGATTCAAACGTTACTTGCCTAAAAGCACGATGAAACGACGATACGCTCATGTTTACATCTTCAGCTAACCCTTCAACCGTAATTTGATTGGCATAACTACTGTGCATAGTTGAGAGCGTGCGGGCGATACGTGCATAATGCCCATCATGCATAGCAAGCCCTATTAAAGTATGTCCTTGTGGACCACAAAGTACGCGATATACCAATTCTTTTACTATATCCTCGCCAAAAATGTCAGCCTCAATGGGGTTATTTAAAACAGCTAATAACCGGTGAGTAACGAGCTCCATTGCTGTATCTAAAGTTGCCGACTGTACTGCGCCAATTTGTGCAGAAGACGATGATGCTGAAAGAGGCTTATGCTGCATTATTTGATTAACGAGTTTGTGTAGCATTGCAGGGTTTATATCTATGGCAATGCCCATAACGGGTAAGTCGTTATCAGTAAATGCTTCACACTCTAATGGCACCGGTACGCCAAGGACTAAGTAGTCGCCTGCGCCGTATTTTATTTGATGTTCAGGAAAGTGAATTATTTTATGACCTTGCCCAACAATAATAATACCTGAGTTATATATAAGCGGCTGGCGCGGCGAGCTTTTAGTTGCTCGATGAAAATACACGCCTGGAATGATAGTTTCCATGGTGCCTTCAAAGCTGAGTAATTGATTATGCTCGGCGTATTGTTGCAACATATTGGCTATGGTGGGCATAAAAGGCATCTTTAATTGAGTGTATTTTACGTAAAATAACAATGTTGATAGTTTTAGGCAAGCTTTTGCGAGTAATTGGGCTTTTTTTATGTTTGTTTTGCTACTAATATGCACTCATTGAAATTTGGCTTAGCTAGTAACTAAGCATTCTATTTAGTATTTAACCGTCACCTAGGAGCAAAATAATGAAATTTAGCTACGTAAATCCAACTCTTATCCAATTCGGTCAGCAACAAATTGCGGCACTATCTGATTTGATCGCAAAAGATCAAAAAGTACTTGTAGTGTACGGCGGCGGTTCAATTAAAAAGAACGGCGTGTACGACCAAGTTGCAGCAGCACTTGAAGGCTTTGACTGGGTTGAGTTTTCGGGCGTTGGCGCTAACCCAACAATTGAAGTGCTAGACCAAGCAGTAAAAATTTGTAAAGAACAAGACATCGACTTTGTATTAGGCGTAGGCGGCGGTTCAGTAATCGACGGCGTTAAATACATTGCCGCATCAGCCGTTTATGATGGCGAAGGTTGGGATATTCCTACTGGTAAGCATACTATTACTAGCGCATTACCAATCGGTGCAATATTAACATTGCCAGCAACGGGTTCTGAATCTAACCAAAACTCAGTTGTGAGCAAAGAAGCAACGAAGCAAAAACTACCGTTTGCATCACCAGAAGTACTTCCTAAATTTGCGATTATGGACCCTGATGTAATGAAAACATTACCGCAGCGCCAACTTGTGAATGGTTTAGTAGATGCATGGGTTCACACCTGTGAGCAGTACCTAACATTCCCTGAAACAGCATTAGTTCAAGAAGGTTACGCTGAAGCACTTTTAAGAACGCTTAAAACTTTAGGTAATAACTTTGAAAACCAAGATGACGCATGGCGTGCAAACCTTATGTGGGCTGCTAACCAAGCACTTAATGGTTTAATTGGTTCTGGTGTATCGCAAGATTGGGCAACACATATGATTGGCCACGAGCTTACAGCGGCTTACGGTGTTGATCATGCACGTTCACTTGCTATTGTTCAGCCTTCTTTATTACGTAACCAATTTGCAGTTAAAAAAGCAAAGCTTGAGCAAATGGGTAAAAACGTATTTGGTCTTGAGCAATCTGAAGACTTAGCAGAGAAAACAATTGCAGCAATTGAAGCGTTTTACCACAGCCTCGACGTAGCGACCCAGCTTACTGAACATGGCGATGATAAAGCCGCTGCTATTGACAATATTATTGGCAAACTTGAAGCTCACGGCATGGTTGCTCTTGGTGAAAACCAAGCTATTACGCTTAAAGAAAGCCGCGAAATTTTAGAGCAAGCGGTTGCTTAATTTTCAAAGCTAAGCGCTTACTTAAATATACTAGGGCGTGTTGATCTTTGGTGGGTGAATTTGCAGCAGTATGTTTGGTTTTTAGGCAAGGCGGAGCCTATGTAGTGTGGTTATTCCCCATGAATAGGCGATAACGCATCATAAATACCAAACATGCGCTGCCCTTTGGGTTCTTTCTAGGGACGATTAACTCTTTGTTGCTCGGTTTTTACTTAGCCCACTAGGTTACAAACCTCGCGCCGCGATTTAATCGCCCCTAGATTGAAGAAATTTCAATCCACAAAGATCAACACGCCCTAAGTAATACGTTAATAAAAAACCGTCAACCTTTGGGTTGGCGGTTTTTTTATGGGTTATTATAAATACTGCGTTGCTAATTAACCAATGAGTTCCGTATTAATGTTTTTTAATGATGATAGTAAACTGTGTTCAACGGTTAGGAAAAACCTAACGATTAAATAAATTAAAACAGGACTAAAACTCATGAAATTACTAAACACATTACTTAGCTCAAAAGCAGGCGTAGCAGCATTAATTTTACGAGTACCAGTTGGCCTTATTTTAGCGGCGCATGGTGCACAAAAGCTATTTGCTTGGTTTGGCGGTTACGGGCTTGAAGGTACAGGCCAATGGATGGCGAGTATTGGTTTAGAGCCTGGCTATTGGTTAGCAATGATGGCAGGTAGCGCTGAGTTTTTTGGTGGCATTGCATTAGCAATTGGTTTGTTAACTCGCCCAGCGGCTGTAGTTGCCGGCTTTACTATGCTGATTGCTATTTTTAGCGTACATATTAGTAATGGCTTATTTATGGCAAACAATGGCTATGAATACGCATTAACTTTACTTGTAGTAACTTTAGTTTTAGCAATTCAAGGAGCGGGAAGTTTTTCTCTTGATAACGTATTAGCTAAAAAGCTCGCTAATAAATAGTGTGTGTTAATTAAAAATAGCAGCCAATTTGGCCGCTATTTTTGTTTAAATTATTCAGCAGATAATGTTAAAGAATAACTGTACTGCTTTTGCTCAAGTAAATATTCTTTATGGGTACTTGGGCTCCATGAATCATCGCCACCAACCCCCATATGTTGATGATCAATGTGTACATGTACGCAATCATCAGCAATGAGTTCGTTTGTGTGTTTCGCTTGCGTTAACATACTTTGCGAATACTCACTGGCTGCAAATAAAAACGCACCGGTTACGGTTAAATTATTAATACGCAGTAATTGGCAATCACTACGCAGGCCGTTATCGGTTGGGAAAATATACGGGGTATGTAGCTCATTTAAACTTAAGCTGTAATAACCTAAACGTGCTGCGGCTTTGCGATCTGGGTAGTTTTCAAAAGGCCCTAAACCACGCCAGTTTACTTTTGTATCGCTTTGCTTGTTAAGCGTTGTACTTAGCCCTATACGCGGCATTGGCGGTAGAGTATCGTTTAGTTGCACATCAACATTTAAGCTAATATTGCCGGTATTATTTAGTGTATATAGCCATTGTGTTTTTGCTTGTAGCACGCCGTTAAATTCATAATTAAATACACAAGTAATACGTATATCAACGCTTGATTGAACTGCGTGAATTGAGCTACATGTGCGCTGCCATTGCCCTATACCTGCACGTAACCAACGTGCCTCCCATGCATTAGGATCTAGGTTATCTACTTCGCTTACGCCTATGTCGTTATCAAGCGGGGCGCGATAAAAGTTATCAACCAGTGGGCTACTAATAACCTGAGTATCGTTTTGTAACCACTGCTCTATAAGCCCTGATTGCTTACTAAAAACAAGTTTAAATTTATCGTTTTCAATACATAGGTGGGAGTCGGTTTCGTTAACACTTATAGCGCTTTGCTCTGTAGTTGATGCAAATGATTCACTGTTTAAATTATTACTATTTATAAGCTTAAACTGCTCTGAATCCATAACGTGATTAGCATTTGCAAAGTGTGAGTCGTTAATTAGTGCTACATCTAAATTAAGGTAATATTGCGCACCTTGCTCAAACGCTGTTTTAGTTTTAATTGTTAACGTGTGTGTACTTTGCGGAGCAATATTAAGTACATGCTCGCCTTGTTCAACACAGATGCCATTTTGCATTAACTGCCAAACGAGCTTTTCGTTATCTGTGTGTCTAAATACGTAATCGCTAAATACATCAATAGTGTATTGATTTTTAGTTTGCTCGCGCAATGTAAATTGTAAATGCTGTTGGCTGTATTTAGCTTCAAACAGGCTAGGGTGCGGCGTGCGGTCAGGGAATAATAAGCCGTTAATACAAAATTGGCGGTCATTTAGTTCATCACCAAAATCGCCACCGTAAGCCCAGTAATGCTCACCATTTTCGTCAGTTTTAGATAAACCTTGGTCTACCCAATCCCAAATAAAGCCACCTTGCAGGCGTGGGTATTCTCTAAATGCTTGCCAGTAATCGTCAAAGCTACCTAGGCTGTTACCCATTGCATGGGCGTACTCACATAAAATAAGTGGGCGCGTTTCACCCGGTAGGCTTAGCCATTTTTTTATTGAATATTTTGGTACGGCGTCATCGGCAACATGTGTATCTACACGGGCATACATAGGGCAAATAATGTCGGTTGCTGTGGTATTTGCGCCGCCACCTTCGTATTGCACTGGGCGAGAAGGGTCAAAGCTTTTTGACCATCCGTACATAGCATCGTGGTTGGCGCCGTGTCCGCATTCGTTACCCAGTGACCAAATAATAATAGAGGCGTGGTTTTTATCGCGCTCAACCATTTGTGTATAGCGCGACATAAATGCACCAGCCCACTGCGGATCGTTGGCAAGCCTACCCATAGGGAACATGCCATGGGTTTCTATATTGGCTTCGTCCACTACGTATAAACCTAGCTCGTCACACAGCTCGTAAAAACGCGGGTGGTTAGGATAGTGAGCAGTACGTACAGCATTAAAGTTATTTTGCTTCATTAGCTTAATATCTTCAATCATGTCGGCGGTGCTTACTGTGTGGCCGTTTTCAGGGTGATGCTCGTGGCGGTTAACGCCGCGTATAAGTAACGGCTTGCCGTTTAGGCAAAGCTGCCCGTTAAGCATTTCTACTTTTCTAAAGCCAATACTATAGGCTTCTGCATCTACTGTGTTGCCTTGCTCATCTAACAGGCTTACAACGCAGCGGTATAAGTATGGGGTTTCGGCGGTCCACTTTTTAGGGCTTTGTATATCAATGGTTTGAAATACAACATCGCTCCAGCCGCCTTTTTCATCAACGCGTTTATTGTTAGTGCTTTGAATTTGTGGCTCACACAATGCTTGCTCATTATCAAAAACCTGTACTGCTACTTGGTAGTTATTTGGCGCATTTATCGCGGTTTTTATATGTAGCGTTGCATCGCGATAGCAAGCGTCTAAATCGGGGGTTATAAACACATCACGTATTTGGTTTTGTGGTTTTGTAAGTAAGTTAACATCGCGAAAAATACCGCTTAGCCACCACATGTCCTGATCTTCTAAATAACTGCCATCGCTCCAGCGAATAACCATAACCGCAATACGGTTGGTGCCTACTACTAACAGTTCGCTTAAATCAAACTCGCTCGGTAAGCGGCTATCTTGTGAGTAGCCCACCCATTGACCGTTACACCAAAGGTGAAACGCCGAGTTTACGCCTTCAAAAATAATATGGTTACGCTGCGCTAATTGATCCGGTGTAATAGTAAACTCAGTGCGGTAGCAACCTGTTGGGTTATCGCTTGGTACAAATGGCGGGTTAACTGCAAATGGGTATTTAACATTACAGTAAATTGGTTTATCAAAGCCGTGTAATTGCCAGTTAGAAGGCACTGTAATGCTTTGCCAGTCGCTGTTTAGTGTTTCACTTAGTAATGACTCATCAACCGCTTCGGGTTTATCAAATAATTTAAAATCCCATTGGCCGTTTAAACTTTGTTTTTGTGATTGTGTGTTAGTACGGGCATGGTCAACGCTTTTAAATCCATTGAGTGGGCTGTGCGCTTTTACTTGATTAACTTGTACTGAAATTGGGTTTTCCCAATCACGGCGGTTAATTATGTGTTGTAGTGAGTTCATTGGTATCCTATTGCATGTATGGCAATTATAGTGGCTTAAATATAGCTAAAATAATGCGTTGAGGTTATGCTTAAAGCTCTCTTTTATTTGTCCAAAACTATCATTTTAAATTATGCGCAACACTATTGTAGATGTACTTGATATTGGCCCAGAGTGTACAGAGCGGTTTATTGATTTAACCACGCTTTCGCAAATGCCAAACCTTGAAATAGAGCTGGCAGGTTGCTCTAATTTATTGGGTGACTATTGTGTTGCACGTACTAACCCGCTCGAACACACTCTTTTTTATACTTTGGCTGGTCAGGGCACACTTAAAACAGTTAATAACCAATACTCATTAACTGAAAATAGCTTAGCTATATTGCCTGCAAGGCAAAGTTTTGAGGTTAAAATAGCAAGCGAAAAGTGGGATGTGATTTGGCTAAACCTTGCAAACACTAAACGTTGGCAACATTTAAATTTAGCACAGGCTAAGGTATTAACTAATCAGCAATTAGCGCCATTACATTTAGCTATGGAGCTTTTATATAGCGAAAGTAACGCTACTTTGCGCGAAGGTGTTATGCCTATTTTAAGCCACTATTTAAACGCTACGTTGCAAAGCGAGCCGCAAATAGGTGGGCAAAACAGATTAACCAGCTTGTTTTTAGAGGTAGAAGAGCGCCTGCAGTTTGATTGGACAATAGAAGTTATGTGCGAGCACGTGCATTACTCAGCACCGCATTTACATAGGTTATGCCAAGCGCAATTTGGTAAAAGCCCTATGCAGCAGCTTATTTATTTACGCATTAAACGAGCTAAAAGCTTACTACTAAATACTCGCTGGCCTGTTGCCCATATTGCTGCTTACGTGGGGTATCCTAATATATTTAATTTTTCTAAACGGTTTAAAAAATCAGTGGGTGTATCACCAAGTGAATTTAGAAAATAACGTAAGCGGCTCTCTACATTTGAATAAATTTAAGGTATTGTGCGATTTCTTAAATTGCATTTTAGAGTTTTTAGGTAGGTAATGCGCTCAAACTACTTTTTAGTCGTGATACTTTTAGTGCTTGTGCACAGCTTTATTAGCTGTGATGTGGCGGCGTATCACCTGCAAGAAGAAGTTGATCATGCTACGCATGTTTATTCTCAAGCAAATGCAAACGATGAAGATGCGCAATCACCTACTGAAATACATGCCCATCAGCATTGCCACTGTGGTTACTACAGTACGCTAAATCACTCTATAAGCCCTGAGCAAAGCCAAGCTACACTGCCTGCGTGCTATAGCGGTTTAAACTATCCACCAGATGTTCCGCCACCAAATTTTTATAGCTAGTTTTTAATTTTAAACACTTTGTAAATAACTGCCTGCGCCTGTGCGCTATAAGGCTAGTTATGTACATATTTAGGTTGCTTAATTGCGCTTGTTTTTAAAATAGGCGTAGTGATTAAGTCAACTCTGTTTGTTAAAAAACGGACATGCTATATGAATAAAAAACCACTTATGCTGGTGGCGCTACTGTGCGCATTACCTGCAATGAGCGTTTTGGCAAAAAATGAGCCTCAAAACGTATTAACGCTAAAGCAAGCGCTTAAAAATACCGAGCAGCAAAATGCTGAACTTAAACGCTACCCGTATCATCAAAAAATATTAACGGCGCTTAAAACCCAAGCTGCGCTTTCACCTAATCCTGAGCTGAGTTTTGAAGCTGAAAACTTTTTAGGAACTCACGGCTCTCATGCGTTTTCGGGGGCGCAGTACACGCTGGCTTTAAGTCAATTAATAGAGCTGGGTGATAAACGCCAAAACCGCATTAACTACGCCACTGCCAATATAAAAGCGCAAACAATTGAGTATAAAAATACTCGGTTAGCACTTTTAGCAACCACCGCTGAGCGCTATTACCAAATACTTAAATTTCAGGCGTTAATTGCTTTAAATAGTGAGCGTAAAAACACCGTTAAGCAGGCACTTAACGCAATTGAAAAACGCGCTAAAGCGAGTGCAGCCTCAAGTGCTGATGTAACCCGCATGCGTTATGCATTAAGCCAAGTAGATTTAAATACGCTGATGCTAAATAGCGAATTTGAGCGTGCGCGCTTAGCTCTAACCGAGCTTTGGCAAGAGCCGCAAGTGAGTAATTACTATGCTGGCGATTTATCACAAATAGCTGCTGTTAAAAGTGAAGCAGTGCTACTTGATGCGGTAAATACAGCACCTGAATTTGCACTGCTGCAGCAGCAATATATGCAGCAAACGGCTAATTTGTCGCTGCAACGCTCAAGCGGGCAAAGCGATTTAACCCTGGGTGGTGGCGTGCGATATAACCAGCAAACTGATGCCAGCTCGTTGGTGTTTTCTTTTTCAATGCCACTGCAATTAAGCAATTCTAATAGCGGTAATATTGAGGCTGCAAAGCATCAACTTACGCTACTCAATGAGCAACAAGGTCAATTACGTGTTCAGCTACGCCAGCAAATACGCACGCTCTATGCGTATTATCAAGGTAAAACTGCGCAGGCACAGCTATTAACACATCAAGTTATTCCACAAGCACAAACGCTTATAAAACAAAGTTTAAAAAGCTATCAACAAGGGCAAATATCGGTGTTGCAATTGCTAGACGCACAGCAAGTTTTATTTGATTCTAAACGCGCACTTATCAACATCCATAGCGAGCTATATCAAGTGCTGCTTACCCTTGAGCGTTTAACTGGCCAACCTTTAATTGAGACTCATCAATCATGAATAACACTCTTATCGCATTATTTATAACGCAATTATTTACATTCCCATTTTTAAGTAGCACGGCTATGGCATCTGATAGCCATCATGAAAAAGGTCACGAAGAAGGCCACAAAGACGAACACACACAAAAAGGCCCACACGGCGGATTTTTACTAACCAATAACGCCCTTGATTTAGAGCTTAAGTTAACCCAGTTTGCAGGTAATACCGAGCTGCGAATATATGGGTTTAATAACGATAAAGCTGTGGATATAAACCAGTTAGACGTAACCATAAACGTGCAACGTTTAAGTGAAGAGCCACAGCTTATTCGCTTCAAAGCTGAAGATGACTATTTAGTAAGTACCGTGAGCGTAAACGAGCCGCATTCTTTTAAGCTTGATGTAATGGCACGCTATAAAGGCGTTGAAATAAATTATCATTATGAGCAAGAAGAAGGGCGTACAACGCTAAGCTCCCAAGCAATTGAACGCGCAGGAATTAAAACCGAGATAGCAAAAGCAGGTAGCGTTGAACTAACAGATACTCTATTTGGTGTTATAGCACCCACCGCGCACGGCACCGTTGAAGTAATGGCGCCTTATACCGGCTTAGTTAACGATATCTTTGTAAGCATTGGTCAAAACGTTAAAAAAGGCGATAAGCTTGCCAGTATAACCAACCGCGAAACACTGCAAAATTACACCATAAAAAGCCCAATTACAGGCGTTATTACCGAGCAATATTTAAAGCGCGGTGAGCTTGCCAATAGCGCATTAATGCAAATAGTAAACCTTGAAACCGTATGGGTCGAGCTCTCGGCTTTTCCTGAAAATATTGAAAAGCTCGCCATAGGAGAAAGCGCAAAAGTGTACGATTTACATCATCATTTAAATGCGCAAGGTGAGGTGTTTTACATAGCCCCGATGATGAGCGGCGGGCATATTGCGCGTGCGCGAATCGAGCTTACAAACCCTGATGGTCATTGGCGTCCTGGTATGCATGTTAATAGCGACATTAGTACTGCAAAAGTAGATGCTGCAGTGCGAGTAAAGGCTACAGCTGTGCAGGAATTTAACGGCAAACCTAGTGTGTTTATTAAAAGCGGCAATGTATTTGAAGTACGCCCTGTAAAGCTTGGTGCTAAAAACAGCGAGTGGGTAGAGGTACTTGAGGGGCTTTCGCCAAATAGTGAGTACGTAACGCAAAATAGTTATGTAATTAAAGCCGATATATTAAAAAGCGGCGCAAGCCACTCACACTAGGAGGCAGCATGATTGATTGGATCGTTTCTTTTGCGGTTAAACGCCGCATGATGGTGCTTGCGCTCACGCTTTTATTTGCTGGGTTTGGTGTATACAACACACAAAATTTAGCCGTTGATGCCGTACCCGATATAACTAACGTGCAAGTTCAAATAAATACCAAAGCGCCGGGCTTTACCCCGCTTGAAGCCGAGCAGCGCATTACATATTTGATTGAAACTGCAATGGCGGGTATTCCTAAGCTTGATTACACCCGCTCAATTTCGCGTTATGGGCTTTCGCAAGTTACCGTTATTTTTAATGAAGGGACCGATATTTACTGGGCGCGCCAGCAAATATCAGAGCGCATACAAAGTATTCGCTCAGACTTGCCAGCCAATATTGAGCCAAACTTAGGGCCAATTGCCAGCGGGCTAGGGGAGATTTTTACTTATTCTGTGCATGCAAATAACGGTGCATTAAAAGATGATGGTACGCCATTTAATGCAGAGGATTTACGTACTCTGCAAGATTGGGTTATTCGCCCGCAGCTATTAAAAGTAAAAGGCGTTACCGAAATAAACAGCCAAGGTGGCTTTGAGCGCCAGTACCAAGTAGCGCCCATGCCTGAAAAACTACTCGCTTATAAGCTCACGCTAAGCGATGTAATTACTGCACTTAAATTAAATAACAGTAATCAAGGCGCAGGGTTTATAGAACGTTTTGACGGACAATATTTAGTGCGCTCGCCAGGGCAATTAAAAACCATTGATGACATCGCTAACACGGTTATTGCTAAGCGAGATGATGCACCGGTACGGATTAAAGATGTAGCAAATGTGCGTTTAGGTAAAGAGCTTAGAACCGGCGCTGCTACTTATAACGGTAAAGAAACCGTGCTCGGCACCGCCATGATGCTAATTGGCGAAAACAGTCGCGTAGTGGCAAAAGCCATGGCTGATAAACTCAAAGACGTACAGCTAAGCTTGCCTGAAGGTGTTGTGGTAGAAGCAGTTTATGACCGCACAACCCTTGTTGATAAAACCATAGCAACCGTAAAAACCAACCTGTTCGAAGGCGCGGTGCTAGTGATTGTTATTTTGCTGCTGTTATTAGGTAATGTAACTGGTGCGCTTATTACGGCAATGGTTATTCCGCTTAGTATGTTATTTGCCGTTACCGGCATGGTAGGTAATCGCGTATCGGGTAATCTAATGAGTTTAGGCGCAATCGACTTTGGTTTAATCGTTGATGGCGCTGTAATTGTGGTTGAAAACTGTTTAAGGCAATTAGGCCTTGCGCAGCATAAACATGGCCGGCTACTTACTTTAAACGAGCGTTTAAGTGTTGTAACCGCCGCTACTAAAGAAGTGTTCAGTCCAGCAGTATTTGGCATTTTAATTATTATGCTGGTGTATTTGCCGCTGTTTGCACTAAGCGGGGTTGAGGGAAAAATGTTTCAGCCAATGGCATTTACGGTTGTAGCCGCACTAGTTGGCGCACTTATTTTTGCTGTTACCTTTGTACCTGCCGCTATTGCGGTATTTGTACGTGGCAAGGTGAGTGAGAGCGAAAATGCGGTTATGCGCGTTATTAAAAAAGGCTACAAACCACTGCTTGGTTTATCGCTTAAGTTGCCGTGGGTAATGTTAAGCATTGCTGCTGTGCTTGTAATTGCACTTGGCTTTAAAGTTAAAAATATGGGCGCTGAATTTTTACCGCAGCTTGATGAAGGCGATATAGCCATGCACGCACTGCGCATTACCGGCACCGGTATTGAACAATCGGTAAAAATGCAAAAAGAGCTAGAGCAAGCCATTTTAGACATACCTGAAGTTGAAAAAGTATTTTCAAAAATTGGCACTCCAGATGTAGCAAACGATCCTATGCCACCTAACGTTGCCGATACCTTTTTAATGTTAAAGCCGTGCGAACAATGGCCTAATCCTGCTTTAAGTAAAGAAGAGCTGGTTAAGCAAATTCGCCATTTAGTAAATGAAGTACCAGGTAATAATTATGAGTTTACGCAACCTATAGAAATGCGTTTTAACGAGTTAATAGCAGGCGTGCGCGCCGACGTTGCGGTGCGTATTTATGGCGATGATTTATCAACATTAAAACAGTATGGCGAAAAAGCCACAGCCTTGGTGCAAAACATTACTGGCGCAACTGATGTACGCCTTGAGCAAATGGAAGGTTTGCCTACACTTTCGGTAACGCCGCTTCGCGATCATATGGCGCTGTTAGGTTTAACAGTAACCGATATACAGCAAAGTGTAAGTGCTGCGGTAGGCGGTGTACAAACCGGGCTTATTTACGAAGGCGATAAACGCTTTTCGTTATTAGTGCGTTTAGATGAGCGCTGGTCAAGCGATGTATCACAGCTTGCGCGTTTGCCAGTGGCCGTGCCAAAAAGTGCCAACCCAGACCTTGCATTTGTACCGCTTGGTGAAGTGGCAACAATTAGTATTGATAAAGGGCCTAATCAAATAAACCGTGAAAGCGGTAAGCGTAATGTTGTTGTTACTGCAAATGTAGAAGGGCGTGATTTAGCAAGCTTTGTAAGTGATGCACAAGCCGCTTTAAATTCAGATCTTAATTTACCAAGTGGTTATTGGATTGAATACGGCGGCACATTTGAGCAATTAGAATCGGCAAGTAAGCGGTTATCGCTGGTGGTGCCAGTTACTTTATTGCTTATATTTGGCCTGCTTTACAGTGCGTTTAATTCACTTCGTGATTCGTTAATTATATTTAGCGGCGTACCACTTGCACTGACCGGAGGTGTGCTTGCGTTACTATTACGCGATATGCCGTTATCAATATCGGCAGGCGTGGGGTTTATAGCGCTAAGTGGTGTAGCGGTATTAAATGGCGTGGTTATGCTGTCGTTTATTAAACAATTAAGAGCCGATGGGCTCAGTTTAATCGATGCGATACAAACAGGTGCACTTTCGCGCCTGCGTCCAGTACTTATGACCGCTTTAGTGGCAAGTTTAGGGTTTATTCCTATGGCGCTAAATACTGGCACCGGCGCTGAGCTACAAAGGCCGCTGGCTACGGTTGTGGTTGGCGGGATTATTTCATCAACCTTACTTACGCTATTAATATTGCCTGCACTTTATAAATTAGTGCATGCAAAGTTTAATAGGCATCAAGCAGCTTAGCCAGTTGAAGCTCAATACATAACGTAAAAAGCAGCTGAAATTTCAGCTGCTTTTTGTTGTTAAGTAAACTTTGCAGGTTAATTATATTGAAACAAGTTATCCCAGCGCTCATCCAAAATAGTTTTTGCGTGTTCCAAATTTATTGCGCTATACACATCATTAGTGCACGTTACTAAGCGCATACGCTCCAACTTTTCAAGCGCATCGCTAATTTCAAAATCAAGATCGCACTGGTATTTGCTTTTAAACCAATGCTCTATTTGTTCATCAAGCGTTTGGGCGGTTAAGCCGTTTTCTGATTTTAGTAAAAACGTATACGCAAGCAGCGCTTCTTTTATATCTTCTTCTTCGGCGGCGTCTATAAGGGTGTGAAAAACACCGGCGTTATTATCAAGGTTTTTAAAGTAGAGGTTATCGCTAAGCGCTTTCATAAATTTAATTTTACGGTTTTTAAACTTACTCCACTCTTTAAAAATAAAGCTGCCAAATACTCCCATGCCAATAGCAAAGGTAATAAAGTGTTGTTGCGTCATTTCGACAGCTTCACTTCTAAAGCCCCCCCAAAAAGCAAACAGAGCAAGCAATAATAAAATTGATGCACCAAGCTTAGTTATAAGTACCACCGCACCGCCAATTAAAGCCGATGAGCCAATAATTGCTTTATCAATAGGGCGCATGCGTACTTCGCTATTAGGAAATAGCATTTCGAGATCGGCCTTTGGCACATTTTGAAACAGCTTAACTATGGTCGAACTTGGCTCAAACCCTAAAGGCATTTTATTTTTAGCTTTAAAATAAGCGCTGTCTTTAAAGCGAATAAACACGGCTACTCGGTCGTAATTAGTAAAGTGCAGCGGTTTTTTACGAAGGCCCCAAAAGCTGGTTATGGTTTCAGTGAGTTGCGACTCGCCACGGCGATAAAAAACCACTTCTTCAAAGTCATCAAATTCAACCTCAAGGCGCACCTTAAATAGTGACTCTTCGTTCAATGCATCTTGTAAGTCTTCATTGGTGATCACTTCAAAGTTAGCTGCATTAAGTACCTTAGCAAAATCTTTAGCAAAATCTCGTTGGCACTGCGCTTTTTGATCCTCCGATACTGGCGCTAATGATCGCGTGTCACTATTGGGATCAAACGGTGCGTAGTTGTTTTTAAGTGATTCAAGTGTTGAGTGGTAATCGTAATGAATAAGGCTTGCTAGTAAATCACAAAATTGTTTAAACGATGTTTTTTGTGTACTGCTTTTAAGCTCTTCGCTACACATATCGACAATATCTTGCTTTCTAAAGGGAATAAAACGCGCACTTTGCATAAGTTTTTAACTGCTTTGGTAGGTATTTAACTGCATTGACACATAATAAAATATTCTTATGGATATTACTAATTTGTTAATGCAGTAGGGCGTATTGATCATTGGTGGTTGAATTTGCAGCTGTGTGTTTGGTTTTTAGGCAAGGCAGAGCCTATGTCGTGTCGTTATTCCCCATAAATAAGGCGATAACGCAGCATAAATACCAAATGCGCTGCCCTCTGGGTTCTTTCTAGGGACGATTAACTCTTTGTGCCTACATGGATGTAGGTAAGGGGCGTGAGCAGGACGCGGAAGCTTTGCTCGATTTTTACTTATTCTTACATGGATGTAAGCCAGTAGGGTAACGCAGGAGCAGTTACCGAGCCTACTAGGTTACAAACCTCGCGTCGCGATTTAATCTTCCTTGGATTGAACAAATTTCAATCCACAAAGATCAATACGTCCTAGGACCTGTAGATTTACTACACTGTTTTCAGCGTGTATTAACCTAAATATGTAATTATTAGCTCATTGAATAATCTTGTTCTTACTGATAAGTGAAAAGGATTTACTATGGCAATTCAAAAAAAGCTAAAAGAAAAAACGCGTAATTTTATTGACTCTAAGCATATGCTTAGCGGTATTACAGTGGCGTCGTTTTTAGAGTCAACCATAGTTCCTATTCCACTTGAAGCAGTGCTTGTGCCTCTTATGCAGGCTCGTCGAGAAAAGCTATGGCTTATAGCATTAATGGCGACCTTAGGCTGCATAGTGGGGGCATTGTTTGGTTATGCATTGGGTTACTATTTATTTGATGCAGTAGGCGATTGGATTATTAATACACTTTCGAGCCCTGAGCAATTTGAAAACGTTAAACAAAAAATGCAAGATCAAGGCTTTTGGTTTGTAATAACACTGGGTATTGTGCCCATTCCGTTTCAAATAGCGATGCTTGCAGCGGGCGCGACTAAGTACTCTATTTGGTTATTTTTATTGGCCTCAGGTATTGCGCGTTCTATTCGTTACTTTGGCCTGGCTATTATTGTTTATTATGCCGGTAATGAAGCTGAGCGAATTATTAGTAAACATAAAACTAAAGCGATGATTGGCATTACTATTTTAGTGTTGGGATTGTGGGGACTTAGTACCGTAGTTTAAGTTTAAGTTTAAGTTTAAATTTGAGGGGGATTACGGTTTTCATCTTCGTGATGGTTTTTATTATTGTGCTATAGTTTTCAAATGAAGTACTGAAAAACCTAGCAATTAATATGATTGAAACAGTAAAACTTACCGTTAAACTTTCTAACTTTTATAAAATGCCTTTGATCAATAAAGTTTTAAGTTTAGCTTTATTGATCTATATTGCTATTTTTTCAGCCTACTCCCTAACTAGCTTTCCTCCCTTACAAGTTCAAAACAATGTGTACGGTTTTACTACCGATTTTATTAATTTAACTGTCATTATATTTCTGTTTTGGATGGTTCAATGCTCTGAGCTATCTAAAAAAGCATATATTTTTTCTAGTTTTGGTTTATTACTATGGAGTATTGGCACCACGGCAGACGTGCTTGATGAGTTAGTTGTACAGCCTTACTGGGTAAGTGTTTATTTTGAAGACTTATGTAGAACCAGCGGCATGCTTTTAACTTCCTATGGTTTATTTAAAACTATGCGCTTTGTACAAAGTATTAATAACCGATTAGCGCGTGAGCTCATTATTGACGATTTAACCAAGGTACATAATAGACGTTATTTTTATCAGCACGCTAAAGGTGCTCAGCACTCACCTTACGTTATTTTAATTATCGATATAGACCACTTTAAAGCAATTAATGATGAGTTTGGTCATGATGTGGGCGACTCAATTCTTCAGCAGTTAGCAACTACATACAATAATGCATTTGAAGGAAACGCGCAGTTTGCTCGCTTGGGCGGTGAGGAGTTTGGAGGTTATTTACCAACAAGTAATATAGAGCAAGTTAGTGAGTTTTGTCAGCAATTAATAGACCTTGCGCACACTATCAATGTTAAAAATACGCGCCATTTAACAGTAAGTATTGGCGTAGCAAAACAAACCCCTAACGAGCCCCTCGATAAAGTCATGAAGCGTGCCGATCAAGCTCTATACGTAGCTAAAAAAACAGGTCGGGATCGTTTTGAAGTTGCCCCGTAAGCGTTTTTAATTATATAAAAACACGTCCTTATTGTTTGCACATTTACTACACTTTTTAACGTTTTCGTAAGGAAATGTCAGTGAGGGTAATGCTTTGTAAATCATGAAATTAAAATAGAATGTTTGGGTCATAATGGGGATATTAATAATAAGGAATAACCTTAATGACCAACTCCCTACTAAAAGCTGCATTACCCTTAAGTCTAATTACTATTTTGTCGGGCTGTGGCTCTGACGATAGCTCAAGCTCTACAGGTTACATCCAATTGTATAACGGCTCTTATAATAGTCCATACACACGTTTGTTTGTTGAAGAAACAGAGCGATCAGGCGCTGATTTTGCTGATGTAACTACTCGCCATAACTACAGCACAGACACTTATGATGTAAGTTTTGAGTACCTAGATGCTAACGACAGCTATATAACAATTAGCGATCAAGAAATTTCTATTAAGAGTGACAAAACACAGTTAGTAGTAATGAGTGGTAACTTTGATGAGCCTACATTTACAGAGCTTAGCGTACCTATCTCAAGCGATACGGGTGAGTTTAACTTAGGGTTTTATAATATTGCAGGAGAGGACACTAACTACGATATTTACTTAGCAACTGATGATGGCGTATTTGAAAGCGCGACACTTTTCTCATCAGCTCAATATTTAAGTGAGTTAGATCTGCAAAGCGTTGATGAAGGTTATTACACTATTTACATAACAGAAGCGGGCAGCAGTGATGTTGTGTACGAGTCGTCATCTGTTTATTTATACGATGAAGCAAGTTATGTAGCAATGATCCGCCCAAGTTATGCTACAGAAGAAGGCGGCATTACGCTTGATGTAGTAACCGATAACAACTACGTTACTGAGCTTAAACATCAATCTGCCCTGGGGCAATTACGTTTTATAAATACGGTTGATGACTACTCGCCAGTAAGCTTTTCTGCTACACGCGGTACAACTGTAAACACAACAAATACAGTCGCTAGTGACTCTTATACCGATTATGTTGAACTTTCGCCTAATAGTTACAGCGTAGCGATGTACGACGAAGAAGGTACAAAACTAGCTGATAACTTTTTAATGACGCTAGAGCGCGAGCAAAGTGCGGTGGGTATTTTTTATAACGACGCAGATAACGGTTTACGTATGATGAGCGTTGAAGAAAATCTAACACCAAGCAGTTACAGCCATACGGTATCGGTTGTAAACCTAATTGAAAGCTACGCAGGGCAGTCGGTTTCAGATGTAGATGTGTACTTTACACTTAACGGCGAAACGGTAGACGACACTAGTAACGTAGTCGATGGCCTAGATAAGTATGACCAAGAAGAGCAGGTTGTAGATAACGAAATTTACACGGTTTATGTTGTTTACGAAGACAACGGCCAGCAAATTGTGCTTATTCAACAAAGCGATATGGACTTTACACAAGAGGGTAACTACATATTGATTTTAGAGCATGATGAAACAACAAGCTCAGGTTATAAGATGACCCTAGAGCGCACTATTACCGATAGTGTTGAATAAACCTAAGCATATTAAGTAGCATAAAGCCTAAGCACTTTAAGTACTTAGGCTTTTTTATTGAACAAAATTTACCTACTCATTAATAATTAGGTACACTCAGGGCATAATAATTAATAAGAGTGTGCCATGGATGATTTAGTTGGGTTAGCCGTCATAGTAATACTGGTTGTAGTTGCCGGTGCTATTTGCGGCTTAATAGCGCTAGTGCAGTTAAATGGATTAAAACAAGAAGTTGCTGTTTTAAGGGCCAAAATAACACATCTACAAACACATAAATCGATATCGCAAAGTGAACCTCAAAGTGAAGCATCTACGGCTCAGGCAGCGATTTCAATAACAGAGCCAATTGCTCATAAAGCACAGCCAAACTTAACGTCCCAAAACGCGTCGCCACCTGTAATAAATCAGCCATCAGCACCTCCTAAAAAAGCCAAACCAGCTGAAGCATCAGCCATAGAATTACTATTTAATAAATTGCGCGCAGGGTTTGAAGAGAACTGGATGACCTGGATAGGCGCAATAGCGCTTGCGTTTGGGGGCATCTTTTTAGCTAAATACAGCCTAGAAGCGGGATTATTATCGCCTGTAATGAGGTTGAGTTTAGGCGGCTTATTTGGGCTTAGCTTAATTGCAGCCGCAGCTTATTTACACCATAAACGCATTGTATTTGAAGGCTTTAATAATTACATACCCGCAGCGCTTGCAAGCGGCGGGTTTATTACCTGTTTTGCTTTAACGCTTTTAGCTTACAGCAGTTACGACATGCTGAGCCCTACCGTGGCATTTTTTGCGTTAGCTATTATAGCAATTAGTGCAAGCGCGATGGCGCTTAGGTTAGGCCCGCTATTGGCCGTGCTTGGTATTATTGGCGCTTACAGCGTACCAATATGGGTTAATACAGGCAGCGGTAACTTGTTTACGTTATTTATGTATGTTGGTTTTGTAAGTTTGTCGGCTGCGTTAGTTGCACATAAAGTGCAGCGAGCTTGGTTGTGGTATTTATTATGGGCAGGGCACATTGGCTGGTATTTAGTTGGTTTTACGCTACTTAAAGTTAATACCGTTTGGTTAATGGGGGCATTTGCTTTACTTAGTATTGTAGGGTTAATTGCTATACCGCGCTTAGGTCTAAAACTAAATGTTATTGAACATCGCCCGCACAGTTTAAAACGCTTAATTAAAGTGCTTCCAGATCATGCATTACTACTCGCTTTTATTGCGCCCTTAATATTTACTATGTTGATCAGTCACTTTGATATGCAGTGGCAAGCAATCGGCGTGTTAAGTATTGTATTGGTGTTGTTTTTAGTCCTTAAAAATAGCCGTTGGGATATTTGGCAGGGCGTAGCGTTAGTTATTTCAACGCTATTAGTATTAGGCGCTGAGCGCACGCATCTTTCGCCAAATCTATTTGATGACGCCCTCTTTGTATTCAAAAATGAGTATGGTTTGGGTTTATTACTCGGGTTGTTACTTACCGCTTTTGGGCTCTATTACGGTAAAAAACAGATTAAGCGTTTAGCGTTTCATATTACGGGGGCATTTAGTGCATTTGTAATGATAGCTACTTTATATACGCTTATTCCTAATTCTGCGTTAAGTACTGCATATCCACTTTGGGCCGTTGCATTGTTTGTAGTGGCGGCTATTTTAATAAAGCTCGCGCAGCATAATACAACGCTATTTCAGCGTTTTACTTATTGGGTAGGGGCTAATGCCAATATTACGTTAGCAGTTACCATGCTATTAAGTGACAGCGGCCTAACCATTGCACTGGCTGTACAAGTATTACTTATAAGCGTACTTATAAAACGCTATAACGTGCCTATGCCGCATTGGCCTATAAAAGCCTTAGTTGCTGCGTTATTACTGCGCTTAACGCTTGCGCCTTGGACACCAAGTTACGATGCACTTACGGTATTTGGTTTGCATTGGAGTATTGTAGTTTATCCGTTATGTATTGCGTTATTTTTTGCCGCAGCTAAGTGCTTTGACTCATCAAAACTTAAAATATGGCTCGAAGGTGCAGCCCTTCATTGTTTAGCGCTTTTTATTACTACCGAAACAAGTTATCAGCTAGTAGGGCATTATCCGCAATTTGATTCACTTAACTTTTACGAACAAATACTCCTTACCTGTAACTGGCTGGCATTAGGGTGTGTGTATTTACACAGAGCAAAACTTGCCGGTACTTTAGCTAAGTTATATAAAGTGGCGGGTTTTACACTTGCGGGGTTAGCAGGGCTTTTTGCTATTAAAACACTACTTGACGATAACCCATTATTTGAATCACTTTACATAGGTGAGCTGCCAATATTTAACTGGTTATTACTATTGTGGTTAGTACCTGCAGGATTAACGCTTTGGCTGGCCAAGCTTGTAAAACCAATAAATGCTAAAGCTACGCCATTTATATTGGCCGTTGCAGGTGGCTTTATATTATTGGCAATAAACAGCTTTATTCGTCAGTACTGGCAAGGTCCTTATATATACTTATCAAAAGGGGCGAGCAATGCAGAGCTCTATAGCTACTCTGTTATTTGGTTAGTATTGGGTGCGAGTACTGTTATTTTTGGTCATTTAAAAAATCAATTATTAATACAAAAAGTAGGCCTAGGCATACTAGCTGCAGTTATTGTTAAAGTGTTTTTAATTGATATGGCTAACTTGGAGGGCTTACTTAAAGCGCTTTCGTTTATTGGATTAGGGCTTTCGTTGGTGGGGTTAAGTTGGTTGTTCCAAAAGCTTAGAAGCCGAGTAAATCCAGTTTAATTTTATGAACACTTTATAAAGCAAAGCCCAGTGAAGATACTGGGCTTTTTGTTTTACGCTATTACTTGATAGCTTTTAACTAGAACACTTTTTACTAGAATACTTTTAACTAGATCACTATGTACTGTGATTAAGCAGTGCCTTTAGTTTGCCCGGTTTAATTGGCTTACTTAAATAATGAATATTAGCGGCTTTGGTTTCTTGCTTAAGCTCGGTGTCGCGCACGGCGGTAATTAAAATAGCAGGGACTTGGCTTTGCCAAATTTCGCGCAGGGTTTTAATTAGCGTTATGCCATCGCAGTCATTGCCTAATTGGTAGTCCATTAAAATAACATCGGGTGCACCGTTTTCTTTAGCATGCGCCAGTACATTATCTACGTTATCAAAAAGGGTGTAATTAGCTTGCCACTTTTTAAGTAAGCTTGCCATTGCTGCTAAATTTTCAGGGTCGTCGTCTACGGCAACAATATTAATTGCTGCACGGTTTTCTATTAGGCTGTTTGTAGTACTTTTTTGTTGTACAAACTGCTCGTCACCATAAGGTACCTCAATGCTAAAACGGCTACCTTTATTTGGCTCAGAATGCACATCAAGCGGCAAACTTAATAAGTCAGCCATACGTTTTACCACACCTAGGCCTAAGCCTACGCCTTTGTTATCGCCCGACTCAACACGGTAAAAGTCGTTAAATATTTTAGCTTGCTCTACTTCGCTAATCCCAGGGCCTGTATCCCATACTTCTATTCGTAAATTATGCTTTCGGTTTCTACAGGCAATTAATACACGGCCATTATCGGTGTATTTAACTGCATTAGAGACCAAGTTTTGAATAATTCGGCGCAAATAGGTTATATCGCTGTGCACAATTTGCTGGTTTGAACGCACACTAAGCTTAAGGCCTTTATCACTTGATAAAATAGCGTATTCACTTTGTAGTGGCGCTAAAATATCTTCAATATAAAAGTGGCGAGGAGTAGGGGTCATAGCGCCTTGCTCAAGCTTAGCTATTTCAAGCAATGCCGACATTAAATGCACGGTTGAATCGAGACTGTCGCCTAGTTTTTCAAAGCTGTTTTGGTTAGTGCTGTCAAGCTGTTTTTCGTCAATAGCGGCAAGGTATAAACGTGCTGCATTTAACGGCTGTAAAATGTCGTGGCTCGCCAGTGCTAAAAAGCGCGTTTTACTGTCGTTGGCTTGCTCTGCTTCTCGTTTAGCCAAAGTAAGTGCTTGCTCAGTTTGTACACGGCTATCTATTTGAGCTTGTAAGTCTTTATTGATAGTTTGCACTTCTTGAGTACGTGCTTCTATGCGGTTTTCAAGATCCATGTTTACTTCTTCAAGCGCATTTTGCGTACTTATGTGGTTTGTAATATCTGAAAAGCTGGTAACAAATCCGCCATCGGGCAGCGGATTACCAATCATTTCGTATACTTGGCCATTACGACGGTGGCGAATAAAATGATGCGAGCTGCCATATTTTAAATGCTGTACACGTTTTTCTACTTGGCGTTCTATTTCACCAGGGCCACATTCACCACGGTTAGCGTTGTATCTAATAATGTCTTCTATGGGTTGGCCTACTTCTAAAAAGCCTTCAGGGTAGCCAAACATTTCATTGTAGCGTTTGTTCCATGCAACGAGTTTTAAATCTTTATCAACAACTGAAATACCGTGGCTTAAATTTTCGAGTGAGGTAAATAACAGATTTTGATTAAATTGCAACGCTTGTGTGGTTTCGTCAAAAAAGTTTACAACTTCTTCAAACGCCATACGTTTACCCGACGATACCGTATGTATTAATGCTTGCGCTGACGATGCACCAAGCACGCCTGTTAACGCGCGTTCGCAGTAGGCTATAAATTCAGGCTCTGGGTGTGCGTTGTTATCGCTTAAATGATGGGCGAGTGCGTAATGGGCCAGTACTTGTTGGCTGCGCTGAATACCTAGAAAGGTTTGCAGTAGTATTTTAAAGTCGTAAACGGTGGCTTTTACGTCTTTATTTAAGCGCCTTGATAAAATAGCCTGATCTTTAGGGTTAACAAAAGCAGCGGCCTGAATTTTATCAATTAAGCGCTCCTCAGCCCCAAGTGAAAAACTAATATAACAACCAATATTGGCAAACAAAGCTATCAAGGTTCCACGCGTTATAAGCGTTTGTTGCAGCTCGCTATCAAGGGTTGTGCCGGCATCGAGTATTGGCAGCATTAAAAATAGTATCCAGCAAATAAAGCCTGCTACCAAACCCGCATACACCCCATAAGCATGACCTTTTCGCCAATATAAACCACCCACAATAGAGGGCAGCAATTGGGTAACAAGTGAAAACGCCACCAAGCCCATACTGGCCAGTGCGCTACTATGGCCAAACCATTGCTGATAGAAATAGGCCAAAATTAATATGCCTGCAATAGCAAAGCGCCTTACAAGTAATATGCGAGACTTATAACTGCTGGTAATTAAGTTACGTTTAAACTTTCTACGCAGCATTAACGGCAGTACCACATCGTTTGAGATCATCGTGCTTAATGTAAGCGTTGCTACCACTATCATTGCGGTGGCAGCCGATAGCCCACCTATAAATACAAAGGTGGTTAAAAAAGCGTTGTCGTTAATTAGCGGTAGGGCAAGTACAAAGCTGTCGGGTGAATAGCCGCTGCCAATTTCAGGATGAATGGCCGCAGTCGCAATAGGTAAAATCATTGCGGCTGTTAGTAGTAAATACAGCGGAAAAGCCCAGCGAGCGGTAAGTAAGTGGCGTTTGTTTTGGTTGTCGACCACGGTTACATGAAACTGGCGAGGCAAACATATAATAGCCGCTGCAGCCATTAAAGACTGGCCAATAAAGTTAAAGCTAAAAAAGTTAAAATCGCTCCAGTGACCCCAAATAGACTCAGTTACTTTGTTCGTGGTGGCTTCGGGTAAATTAAAAAGTGTAAATACTGCAAGCCCCGCAACGGCAATAAGAGCAATAAGTTTAATCATAGATTCAAATGCAACAGCGAGCATTAAGCCAGAGCGATATTCAGTTACATCAACTTTGCGAGTACCAAAAAATATAGCAAATAAAGCCATAATTAGTGTGGCAGAAAGCGCGAGCATATCGCCGGATATTTTATTACTGTTTTGCAAAAGTAAAAAGCTTGTACTAAGCGCTTTTAATTGCAGTGCAATGTAGGGAATGGTTGCCAGTAATGCGATTACAGTAACCATTATTGCTGTAGTTTGACGTTTGCCGTAACGAGCTGAAATAAAGTCAGCAATAGTAGTTATATTTTGTTTTTTACTTACCAGTACCAGCTTACGTAAAAATCCTTGGCCGAATAAAAACAGCAACGCAGGGCCTAATAATATTGGCAAGTAACTCCAACTGCTGGTGGCGGCTGTTCCTACCGAACCGTAATAAGTCCAAGAGGTACAGTAAATCCCGAGTGAGAGTGAATACACAAATGGGTGATGGCTAATACGCTTTGCTAAAGGGGTTGTTTTATCGCCCCAATTGGCAAGCCAAAACAGCACACCTATATAACTTAAAGCAACAATAATGAGTACGGCAGTCATGTTGTTATTAAACCTTATTATTTTAAATAGTCCCTCATCCCTATGAGGGATTAACACAATACCAGAACTGAGGTTAAGTGTGAGGGTTGAATTTAAAATAAAACTTTTATTTTATTTATATCTTATTGAATATTAACAGTAAAAATAAAACACCCTTGAGCATTAGACTAATGTCGCATTAATGACCAACTTATCAATTTAATCATAAAGCCAGCTTACAAAAACAGCCTAAGCAATTGAAATAATATAAAAATATATAAAGCACGCTTGAATGATAAATGCAGTTTACGTAAACGTTAACAAGCTGTTACGACTATGGTCTCAATTCAATATGTAACCAGCGTTGCTAAATTGGTAAGCGAAGATAAAAAACCACTCATCGCGATATTGCGGTGCTTAAAGGGGAAAACAAAAATGGCTTTTAAAGATGAAGAACAAGCAAAAGCTTATTGGGCAGAAAACATTTCGCTGTTATTTAAACTGTTAGCAGTGTGGTTTGTCGTGTCTTTTGGCTTTGGCATATTACTGGTTGATGTACTTAATGAAGTACGTTTTTTTGGGTTTAAACTTGGCTTCTGGTTCGCCCAGCAAGGCGCGATTTATACCTTTGTTGCTTTGATTTTTGTGTACGTTTTCAAAATGAATACGTTAGATAAAAAATACGGCGTAGACGAATAGGAGCTAAGCAATGGATGTTCAAACACTCACGTTTTTAATTGTTGGTTTAAGCTTTGCGCTTTATATCGGCATAGCAATATGGGCCCGAGCGGGTTCAACCAAAGAGTTTTATGTAGCGGGCGGCGGCGTACCTCCTCTTGCTAATGGTATGGCAACAGCTGCCGATTGGATGAGCGCCGCGTCGTTCATTTCAATGGCGGGTATTATTTCGTTTGCAGGTTACGATGGCAGTGTTTACTTAATGGGGTGGACAGGTGGTTATGTACTATTAGCCATGTGTTTAGCGCCTTACTTACGTAAATTCGGCAAGTTTACTGTGCCAGACTTTATTGGCGACCGTTACTATTCACGTACCGCGCGTTTAGTTGCTATTTTTTGTGCCATATTCATTTGTTTCACTTATATAGCAGGGCAAATGCGTGGCGTAGGCGTGGTATTTTCACGCTTTTTAGAAGTAGAAATTGAAACCGGTGTTTACATTGGCATGGTGATTGTATTCTTTTATGCGGTACTTGGCGGCATGAAAGGCATTACCTACACACAAGTAGCGCAGTATTGTGTACTTGTATTTGCCTACCTTGTACCAGCCATTTTTATCTCGATGATGATGACGGGTCACTTCTTCCCACAAACCGGTTTTGGTGCCACATTAATTGGCAGCGACGGCGTATACGTACTTGATAAACTAGATGGCTTAAGCGCTGAACTTGGTTTTGCGCAATATACCGAAGGCTCTAAGAGCATGATTGACGTGTTCGCTATTACTGGTGCGTTAATGGTAGGTACTGCTGGTTTACCACATGTAATTGTACGCTTTTTCACTGTACCTCGCGTAAAAGACACACGTATTTCTGCTGCATGGACTCTTGTGTTCATCGCGATTGTTTACACAACAGCACCTGCGGTTGCAGCTTTTGCTCGCGTAAACATGATTGATACTATTAATGGTAAAGACGGTAGCGGTACAGCTTACGCAGAAGCACCAGGATGGATTAAAAACTGGGAACGCACAGGTTTAATTACATTTGATGATAAAAACGGCGATGGCAAAATGTTCTACACGGCGGGTAAAATCACCGATCCGAACAGTGCTAACGAAGTAAATGTAGACCGCGACATTATGGTATTAGCAAATCCAGAAATTGCTAATTTACCAGCATGGGTAATCGCACTTGTGGCTGCCGGTGGTATTGCCGCTGCATTGTCTACAACAGCAGGTTTACTACTGGTTATTTCGACCTCCGTTTCGCACGATTTACTCAAGCGAACCCTCAAGCCCGATATTACCGACAAGCAAGAGTTACTTGCAGCGAGGTTGGCAGCCATGGTCGCTATTGTTATCTCCGCATACTTTGGTATTAACCCGCCTGGATTTGTGGCATCGGTAGTGGCATTTGCATTCGGCTTGGCGGCAGCGAGTTTCTTCCCAGCAATTATTATGGGTATATTCTCTAAAACAATGAACCGAGAGGGCGCAATTGCAGGCATGGTAACGGGTATTGGCTTTACCGCTGCGTATATCATCTTCTTCAAGTTTGTAAGCCCTGAGCTTAATAATCCTGAACATTGGTTTTTAGGTATTTCGCCTGAAGGTATTGGCTTAATTGGTATGATTATTAACTTTGTAGTAGCTGCAGTTGTTCTTAAATTTACTCAAGCTACACCTATTGAAATTCAAGAAATGGTAGAAGGTATTCGTAACCCTAAAGGGTCAGCTGAAGCGCACGATCACTAGGCAACATTTATAGATATAGTAAAAAAATATAAAGCACCCAAAGCCCGACTTTAGTCGGGCTTTTTATTTGTTTAATAAATAAGTACATTAGATTGGTACATCACCATTTAAAGAGCGAATACAATGAGTGTAGAACAACAAGAAATAGGCCAATACGTTTGTTTGCAAGCGCCTTTTACTATGCTTGATAGCAGCGCATGCGAATACTTTGTAAATCATCTTGATATTATTTACCTTACCCGCGAAAACCAAACTCAGTGGTTACAAAGTGAAAACCCTAAACTATTTTTAATTCGCTCTGGTTTGTACGACCTCGTTGATGGCAAGGGCGATGTTGTTACGCGCTTAGCGCAAGGTGACTATTTTGGTTTTCCGTCGCTATTAACTGGTGAGGCAATTCAAAATAGGTTAGAAGTACAAAAAGAGGGGATAGTGTATATGCTCTCTCAAACGCACTTTGATTTTTTACGCAGAGAATATAAATCGTTTGAGCAATACTTTGTACGCGCTCATGCTAACCGGTTGTTGTCATCGCATTATAAAAGTAAAAACGATAGCTGGTCGGAACGTAAAATATCAGAGCTGATGACGCGCACAGCAATTACGCTTACGCCCGATGCAAGTATTAGGCAAAGTGCTAAAAAAATGAAAGAGCATGGCGTATCGTCAATAATGATAACGCAGCACGCGCACTTAGTAGGGGTTGTGACCGACCGCGATTTACGCAACCGAGTACTTGCCGACGAGGTAGATCCACAAGACGCAGTAAGCAGTATTATGACCGCAAAACCTAAGTTTATATTTGAAAATAACCGGGTGTTTTCGGCGCTGCACTTAATGCTTAAATACAATATTCACCATTTGCCCGTGCTTGACGAAAACCATAACCCGATAGGGATGATAACCAGCACCGATTTACTGCGCCAACAAAAAAGTGACCCCGTACAGCTTATTGGGCGCATATATAAAGCGCACACTGTTACTGATTTAAAACGCTACGCTAAAGAAATTCCCGAACTTTTGCGTAGTTTTTCGTACAACATTGACGACATATCGCTAATTGGTAAATTACTCAGTGGTTTAACCGATGCGCTTACATCGCGCCTGATTCACTTATTTCAAGAAGAGCATGGCGCAGCGCCAACCAGCTTTAGTTTTATTTGCTTTGGCTCGCAAGCACGCGAAGAACAAACCCTGCATTCAGATCAAGATAACGGCTTATTACTCCCTAACGACTTAACCACCGAGCAACACGCTTACTTTAAAAGTATGGGGGAGTTTGTATGCGAGAATTTAGTTGAGTGCGGCATTAGGCGTTGCCCAGGTAATATTATGGCAAGCAGTGATGAGTGCCGTATGAGCGTAAACGACTGGAGCGAGCGCTTTTTTAAATGGATAAAAAGCCCCACACCCAATGCAATGCTTAACTGTAAGATATTTTTTGACCTGCGATTTATTGAAGGTTCAAACGCTTTATACACAGCTTTTTGCGAGCAACTAATTCGTATATCGCGTAACGACTTATTCTATGCCGCAATGGCAACCGACATAAGCAGCAACAGCGTGCCAATTGGTTTATTTAATAAATTTAAAACAGAAAGAACAGATCAAAATAATAAATACATAGATTTAAAAAAACGCGGTGTTGTAATTATAAATGACATAGTGCGGTTATACGCTTTAAAAGCGGGTATTAGGCGCGCCAACACGCAAGAGCGGTTGGACGCACTACTAAAACATAAACTGATCAGCAAAGAAGATATATACAACCTAAAAGACTGCTGGCGGTTCTTAACGCAGCAGCGCTTGAGTACACAAATAAACGAAGAGGGCTTACCGAGTAATTGTATTAATCCTAATAAATTAAACTCACTAGAGCGCCATCAACTAAAAGAAGCGTTTTATCTTGTTAAACAAGCGCAGCAAGCCGCTGCGTTTAAGTTTGCTCGCGGCAGTTTATAATGATGGATTACTAACATGGTAAAAAAGCTGCTCACTCGGTATTTAAAGCGCCGTAAATTACTAGGCAAAAATGCCTTACAACAACGTTACTTAGTGATTGATTTAGAGCTCACTGGGCTTGATGCAAAACAGCACGAAATTGTATCGGTAGCGTGGGTGATAATAGATAACCAATGTATAAAAATGAGCGAGTCGCAGCACCTTATAAATAAAAACGTAAAAAGCCTTGAGCAAAGTCCTGTTTTTCATGGGATTAGCGACGATGCTATAACAAAAGGACAGAGCTTGTGCAGTATATTAACGCAACTAAGCAGCCACTTTAGTGATTGTATTTTAGTGTTTCATAATGCCATGCTCGACTGGGGGTTTTTAAAAATAGCGCTTAAAAATGCCAATATAACTATACGGCCTAAACTGATACTCGACACACTGCATATTGAGCAAAAGCGCTTACTCCATCATTCAACTGAAATAAAACAAGATGATTTAACCCTTAATGCTTGCCGCACACGTTATGAGTTACCAAGCTATCATTGCCATCACGCACTGACCGATGCACAAGCCACTGCCGAGTTACTGCTAGCCCAGTGCCATCAAATAAGCCGTGGCAAAGAGTTAAAAGTAGGCGAGTTGATGTAGGTTGGCTGTAGGCGGGGCTTTATGCCGCGCGAGATAAACTCCCGCCAACAATAAAGAGTAGTTTACTTTTATTGTTATCCGTATAACTATAGGTACAGTTACGTAATCATTATCTAACTAATCACTTCAAGGACGATCATGAAACTCATCACTGCCATTTTCTTAACCTTATTCCCACTCATCACTTTTGCTAATTCAAGTTTGCCTGCTAATCGCCATATTGCAGTGCAGGGTACTGCAGAGGTATTAGCAAAGCCCGATATGGCTAAGATTTCTTTTGAAGTAATAAGCTTTAAAGACAAATCACTTGATGCAAAACGTGATGTTGATGACCGAGTAAATTTGTTACTTAAAGGTTTAAGCAAGTATGGTGTTAAGGAGACTGATGTTTCTGCTACAAGCCTGTTAACTCATAATGATGACGATATGTTTAATGTCGAGAGCGGTACAGCAATTAATGCAGGATATGTAGCAACAAGAACACTTAAAGTAACATTAAGAAATATTGAAAAAGTGAATGATTTTATCGATTTTGCACTAAGTGTAAAAATTAATGAACTGACGAATATTGAGCTTATGTCTTCAAAAGCCTCGCAGTTAGAAGCTGAAGCAACACAAGGCGCAATAGATAACGCTATAGTTAAAGGGGGTAAGCTTGCCAAAGCATTTGGCGCAGAGATTGGAAAAATTTACAGTATTAATTCAAATTCTAACCGTTCAAGTTATGGTTATGGCGTAGATGATTTTGAGAGAATAGTTGTGACCGGCTCTAAAGTTACTAGAAATCCATTCGAGCAAGGCAGGTATTTACAAGAAACTATTACATTTAAATCATCAATAAACGTGGTGTTTGATTTAGAGGTAAATGATTAAGTTAAAATTTTCATTTCAAATACATTTTCATAATGTAAGCTGGCTTTAAGTTTTTGATTAATTTGAAGGTAGCCATATTATGAGCGATGAAAGCAACACGTTAAAAGCACAAACTGAGGCAAAAGTAGCAGCAGGGCGCAAAGGTAATTCTGATTTTATGAAAGGTGTTGATGAAACGATTGCACAAGCAAAAGCGTTTCAACAAGGTGCTAATGCACTTGATTTAAACCAAATTGCACCAAGTTTTGAGTTACCAAATCAACATGGTCAATCGGTGCAGTTAACTGAGTTACTTGCTAAAGGGCCTGTGGTTGTTACTTTTTATCGTGGTAGTTGGTGTCCGTACTGTAATTTACAACTGAAAGCACTGCAGTCACGTTTACCTGAAATTCATGCTTTAGGTGCGCAGCTGGTGGCTATTAGCCCGCAAGTACCCGATGGCTCAATGAGCGAAAGCGATATAAGTAACATGGATTTTTTAGTGCTGAGTGATCAAAATGCCGATGTAGCAGCAAGCTACGGCGTAGCATGGCAAGTGCCCACATTTTTACTCGAGCATATGCGAGTAGACCGAGGCCTAGATTTAGAGTCGGTTAACAATGGCAATAGTAGTGTTTTACCGATCCCTGCCACCTTTGTTTTAGATAAACAAGGTAAAGTGACTTGGCGTTATGTTGATGTTGATTATCGTACTCGTTCTGAGCCAGGAGATATAATTAACGCTTTGAAAAATTTAGTATAAAAAACTTAATTTTAAAAGTCAGACCCCTTGAAGAGCTTGCAATGCCTAAGCTCTTCAACGTTAATTTAAAGTTTCTAATGCTTCCCTCTTATAATCAGATGCAAGGTCGATTACAATACAGACATCTAAAAGGCGTATTGCCTTTATCTGCACGCTAAAAGAGTGGATTTTATATTTCATGGCAATCAAACTTGCAATTAATGGTTTTGGTCGTATTGGTCGAAATATTGTCCGCGCGTTATACGAGTCTGGTTTGAGCGACGATATAAAAATTGTTGCGATTAACGAACTTGCTGATCCTGAAGCTATTGCTCATTTATTAAAATACGACACATCCCACGGTCGTTTTTCTTTTCCTGTAAAACTTGGTGAAGACACCATTAGTGTTGCAGGCGATACCATTGCACTTTTTTGTGAAGAAAACCCAATTGAATTACCTTGGCAAACGCTCGATGTAGACGTTGTACTTGAATGTACGGGTGTTTACCACTCGCGTGAACATGCGCAGTTACATATTACCGCAGGTGCTAAAAAGGTGTTGTTTTCGCATCCGGCCGATAACGATGTTGATGCTACGATTGTGTATGGCATTAACGACGATGAGCTTAAAAGCGAGCACACAATTGTTTCTAACGGATCGTGTACAACTAACTGTGTTGTGCCGGTTATTAAAGTATTAGATGATGCATTTGGTATTGAGTCGGGCGCTATTACAACGATTCATGCGTCGATGAACGATCAACAAGTGATTGATGGTTATCATCATGATTTACGCCGTACTCGCGCTGCAAGCCAATCAATTATTCCAGTTGATACAAAGCTCGCTCGTGGTATAGACCGTATTTTACCTAAATTTAAAGGCCGTTTTGAAGCCATCGCCGTACGTGTACCTACTATAAATGTCACGGCAATGGATTTAAGTGTAACGGTTAATACCGATGTAGATTTAAATGCAGTAAATAATGCACTTAAAGCACAAGCAAAAGACCGCTTAGAAGGTATTTTAAGTTATACCGAAGAGCCGCTTGTATCGGTTGATTTTAATCACGACCCACATTCTTGTATTATTGATGGCACACAAACACGTGTTAGTCACAAACGACTGATAAAGTTATTAGTATGGTGTGATAACGAATGGGGTTTTGCTAATCGTATGCTCGACACAGCGCGTGCTATGATGGCAGTGAATAAGTAATTTATTAATATAATAATTTTAAACGTATTTTTCAGGTTCAGTATCGTTAACTAAGGAGATGTTCATGTCGGTCATAAAAATGGCAGATTTAGATTTAAACGGCAAACGCGTATTAATTCGTGAAGATTTAAATGTACCAGTTAAAGCAGGTAAAGTGACGTCAGATGCGCGTATTCGTGCAGCACTACCTACTATTAAACTAGCCCTTGAGAAAGGCGCTAAAGTAATGGTTATGTCACACCTTGGCCGTCCTACGGAAGGGGAATACGATGAAGCGTTTTCGCTTGCACCTGTAGCTGATTACTTAAACGATGCCCTAGAGCAAACTGTACGTTTAGAAAAAGATTACCTAAACGGTGTTGATATTGCTGATAACGAAGTGGTTGTTTTTGAAAATGTGCGCTTTAACAAAGGCGAGAAGAAAAACGACGAAGCGCTATCTAAGCAACTAGCAGCACTGTGTGATGTATATGTAATGGATGCATTTGGTACGGCTCACCGTGCACAAGCGTCTACCCATGGCGTTGGTTTATTTGCTGATGTGGCATGTGCAGGTCCATTGTTATCGGCTGAGCTTGAAGCGTTAGGAAAAGCACTTGATAATCCAGCGCGTCCATTAGTAGCGATTGTTGGTGGTTCTAAAGTATCTACTAAGCTTACCGTTTTAGATTCACTTTCTAAAATTGTTGACCAATTAGTTACCGGCGGCGGTATTGCAAATACCTTTATTGCTGCATCAGGTAGCCCAGTTGGTAAATCGCTTTACGAACCTGATTTAATGGATGAAGCGAACCGTTTATGTGCAGCAGCGATTGCTAATAATGGTGAAATTCCGGTACCGACTGACGTAGTGGTTGGTAATGAGTTTTCTGAATCTGCTGTAGCTACACTTAAAGATGTAAGCGAAGTAACAAGCAATGATATGATTTTTGATATTGGCCCTGATACAGCGAGCAAGCTTGCAAAAATTATTGCAAATGCAGGCACTGTTGTATGGAATGGTCCAGTTGGCGTGTTCGAGTTTGACCAGTTTGGTAATGGTACTCGTGCTATTGCACAAGCAATTGCTAACTCAAATGCGTTTTCAATTGCGGGTGGTGGTGATACCTTAGCCGCAATCGATAAATACGGCATTGCCGATAAAGTATCTTATATTTCTACTGGTGGTGGTGCGTTCTTAGAGTTTTTAGAAGGCAAAAAACTTCCAGCAGTTGAAATGCTAGAGTCGCGCGCTAAGTAATTTTAGTGGCGTAAGGTGAGGGGGTAATAGCCCTCACAGACAATTAATTACTAAATACCTCTCACCCTAATTTAGTCGTTAATTTAGACGGAATATTACTGCAAAGCAGTGGTTTTTCGTGGCGTTGTTATAACGCCAAACTAACACATCCGTTCAAACTAGATGGTAGGGAACTACTGTCGATAAATTGGAGAATACCCAATGGCTTTAATCAGTATGCGACAACTTTTAGATCATGCAGCAGAGCATGGTTACGGCGTACCTGCTTTTAATGTTAACAATCAAGAGCAAATGCGCGCAATAATGGAAGCGGCTGACAAAACAAACAGCCCAGTAATCGTTCAGGGATCAGCTGGTGCACGTGCTTATGCTGGTGCTCCATTTATTCGTCATATGATTTTAGCAGCCGTTGAAGAATGGCCACATATCCCAGTTGTAATGCATCAAGATCACGGCACATCGCCAGGTGTGTGTCAGCGTTCAATTCAGCTTGGTTTTTCATCAGTAATGATGGATGGCTCGTTAATGAGCGACGGAAAAACCCCTTCAAGCTACGAATACAATGTAGAAGTAACGCGCGAAACTGTTGCGATGGCGCATGCCTGTGGCGTATCGGTTGAAGGCGAGCTAGGTGTACTTGGTTCACTTGAAACAGGTGAAGCTGGCGAAGAAGATGGCGTTGGCGCAGAAGGGTTATTAACAACTGATCAAATGCTAACAGACCCTGAAGAAGCGGCTGATTTTGTAAATAAAACACACGTTGATGCACTTGCAATTGCTTGCGGTACTTCACACGGTGCTTATAAATTTACTCGCCCACCAACAGATGACATTTTAGCGATTGATCGCATTAAAGCGATTCATGCCCGTATTCCTAACACGCACTTAGTGATGCATGGCTCATCTTCAGTTCCTCAAGAATGGTTAGAAATTATTAATCAGTACGGTGGCGAAATTCCAGAAACTTATGGTGTGCCAGTTGAGCAGATTGTTGAAGGCATTAAGTTTGGTGTTCGCAAGGTAAATATTGATACCGATTTACGTTTAGCATCTACCGGTGCAATTCGCCGTCATATGGCGCTTAACCCATCTAACTTTGATCCACGTAAATACCTAGCTGAAGCGACTAAAGCAATGACAGAGATTTGCGTTGCACGCTATAACTCGTTTGGTACTTCTGGTCAGGCTAGTAAAATTAAGCCAATTTCACTTGATGAAATGCACCTTAAATACTTAAGCGGCGAACTAGACCCTAAAATTAGATAATAGATCAATTTATAATTGATCATTATTAGGGCCTGTTTATCTTTCGAGGTTGAATTTGCAGCAGTATGTTTGGTATTTAGGCAAGGCAGAGCCTATGCAGTGTGGTTATTCCCCATAAATAGGCGATAACGTGGAATAAATGCCAAACATGCGCTGCCCGAAGGGTTCTGCTTAGGGGCAATTTACTCTTTGTTGCCTACATGGATGTAGGTAAGGGGCGTGAGCAGGACGCGGAAGCTTTGCTCGGTTTTTACTTAGCCCGCTAGGTTACAAACCTCACGCCGCGATTAAATCGCCCCTAGATTGAACAAATTTTAATCCAGAAAGGTCAACAGGCCCTAAGCCAGTAACTTTGTTGCTGGCTTTTTTAATGTCAGCTCTTTTTATATTACAGATTACGGTTTTTTGATCAGATCACTGCATTACCAACGCGGAATTTTGGGATCACGCATTTACTAACACAGCCTTTTTCGGATCATTACTTTACTAAGCCGAATACACTTTAATGCTATTTCGGGCTCTGAGATAATTTGATCGTTATTTATTTGTATAAACAATCAACAACTTATGACTTTGACTAGGTACAACTCTGATCTGAGGGGGGATCGGCTTGGTAAAAATCTGATCCTTTATTTGGGGCTTAGTAAAATTTAGATCTATTTTTGAACGTATTGTTTGGTACACAGGCGGGTTTGTTGATTTTAAAATGGCTTTAAAGCTACTTTTAAACGATCGATCTGTAAAAATGTATTGGTTAGTAAAACAATGATCCCAGCTAGTTTAATATTGTTTAGTGGTTTAAATAGCGATACAAAAAAGATAATTTCAAAAAGTTAGCTATTACATAAATTTATCGTAAATCTCTTTTTATTACGTTAAATATTAAAAAGGTTTTAAAAATATGACGTTAATGAGGTTTTTTGTCACTAATTTGTGTTTTTTTTACCACCATTTTAATTTACACGTTACACTTTCATAAAAATGTCATACTTAGTCATAATAATGAAAACTAATTCGATAGCGTAAGAGATAAATTGGAATGTCACGTAAAGTACTAGTCGTAGATGACGAAGCTCCTATCAGGGAGATGTTGGTTTTTGTTTTAGAGCAAAATGGATTTCAAGCAATTGAAGCAGAAGATTACGACTCTGCTATTGCAGCTATGGTTGAACCTTACCCAGATATGGTTTTACTTGATTGGATGTTACCAGGTGGAAGCGGTATTCAAATTGCTAAAAAGTTTAAGCAAAACGAACACACCCGCCAAATCCCAATTATTATGCTTACAGCTCGCGGCGAAGAAGAAGACAAAGTACGCGGCCTTGAAGTAGGTGCAGATGATTACGTCACCAAGCCGTTTTCTCCTAAAGAGCTTATGGCACGTATTAAAGCGGTTATTCGCCGTGTATCGCCAACCTCATTAGAAGAAGCTATTGAAGTACATGGCCTGCGTTTAGACCCTATTTCTCATCGTGTTACCTCAGAAGGTAACGAGCTTGATATGGGGCCAACCGAATTTAGATTACTGCACTTTTTTATGACTCACCCAGAGCGTGTTTATAGCCGTGAACAACTGCTTGATCATGTGTGGGGAACTAACGTTTACGTAGAAGATCGCACTGTTGATGTGCACATTCGTCGCCTGCGTAAAGCAATTGGCCCACTTGGACATGACCGTTTGGTGCAAACAGTACGTGGCGCTGGGTATCGTTTTTCAAGTAAGCTGTGATCAGCTTAAAGCTTAGCTAATGTGTAAAATACGCATGTATTACTACTCTAAGGTAAAGTGAGTGTATGTATCGAGTTGTTAATAAGCAGGCGTTAGTAAAGCGCCTGTTTATCTATTTTTTACCCTTACTATTAATTGGTGTGCTGGTTGGCGCGCCATTTTTGCTTTTATTTTTAGGATCTTTTTCTCTCCTTATTTGGCACTACCATCAACTTTATCGTTTGAGCGATTGGCTACTTAATCAACGCAGCTTTAATCCGCCAGAGGGTGAGGGTGCATGGGAGCAAGTGTTCGAGGGTATTTATCATCTCCAGCATCGTAATCGTAAAAAACGTAATGAGCTTGCAGATTTAATTCGTCGCTTTCGCGATGGGGCTGAAGCGGTACCTGATGCGGTTGTGGTATTACAAAACGATTTAAGTATTGTGTGGTGTAATCAATTAGCCCTTAAAGTGCTTGGTTTGCAGTGGCCTACCGATCATGGTCAGCGCCTTGATAATTTAATTCGCGAACCTAAGTTTGCTAAATACATGCACAAAGGCGAATTTGACGAGGCGCTTGAGCTGGATAACGGTCACAGTATTGAGCAGGTGCTTGAGTTTAGGGTAATGCCATATGCAAGTACGCAACTTATGGTTGTGGTACGTGATGTAACGCGCTTAAAACAGCTTGAACAGATGCGTAAAGACTTTGTAGCCAATGTGTCGCATGAACTACGTACACCGCTTACAGTAGTTACAGGGTATCTTGAGATGATGGATGGCGACATGATGCCGCCGCCAGCAATGTGGAACAAAGCGCAAAATACCATGCTTGAACAATGCAAGCGCATGGATAGCTTAGTCAGCCAATTATTATCGCTTTCGCGTATTGAAGGTGCACGGCGCCAAGACAACGATAAAGCTATAAATGTACCGCAATTACTTGGTTATATTCACACTGAAGCAAACTCAATTAATCAAGACAAAGGCCACGAACTTATTTTTGATATTGATAAAACCCTTGATATTAAAGGCTCTGAGGATGAACTGCGTAGTGCGTTTTCTAATTTAGTATTCAACGCGATTCATTACACAAAACCAGGCGGTAAAGTAGAAGTTTGCTGGCAGCGCAAAAACAATAAAGCGTGTTTTAGTGTTACCGATAATGGTGATGGTATTGCGCCTGAGCATATTAACCGATTAACTGAGCGTTTTTATCGTGTTGATAAAGCTCGCAGTAGAACAACAGGTGGCTCAGGCTTAGGGCTCGCTATAACAAAACATGTGTTAACTCGCCATGATAGTAAATTAAATATTCGCAGTGAAGTTAACAAAGGATCGTGTTTTTCTTTTGAATTTTCAATAGATAAGATAGTTTCGCTGACTAAATAATTAAGCTAATAGGTCAAGTCATAAAAGTGTCATTTAAGAGTAATGTAACTGTCATGTACTCACTTTAGAGTGGGCAGCAGTTAGAAAATGGAACGAACAAACCGGAGAACTCTACATGAAATTTAAAAACTTAGTTGCCGCAATGGGTGTGGCTGTTACAACTTTCGTATCTGCACAAGCAGTTGCTCTAGACCAAAATATTCCTGAGTATCAAAAAATTAGTGGTGTTTCAGGCAACTTTTCATCAGTAGGTTCTGACACTTTAGCCAACATGATGACGTTTTGGGCTGAAGAGTACAAACGTATTTACCCAAATGTAAATATTCAGATTCAAGCAGCAGGTTCTTCTACTGCTCCACCGGCACTTACCGAAGGTACAGCTAACCTAGGTCCAATGAGCCGTAAAATGAAATCTAAAGAAATCGAAGCGTTCGAAAAACGTTACGGTTACAAGCCAACAGAAGTTCGCGTAGCTATTGATGCACTTGCTGTATTTGTACATAAAGATAACCCAATTGAAGGTCTTCGTATTGACCAAGTAGATGCTATCTTTTCATCTACTCGTAAATGTGGCGCACCAGAACAAGTTAACCGTTGGAGCGATGTTGGTCTAACAGGTGATTGGGCAGCTAAAGATGTGCAACTTTACGGACGCAACTCAGTATCAGGTACGTATGGTTACTTTAAAAAGAAAGCACTTTGTAAAGGTGATTTCCGTAATAACGTAAATGAGCAACCGGGTTCTGCATCAGTAGTACAGTCAATTTCATCTTCATTAAATGCAATTGGTTACTCAGGTATAGGTTATAAAACATCGGGCGTACGTACAGTACCGCTAGCTAAAAAAGGCGATAACTTTGTTGATGCAACACTTGATAACGTTGCACAAGGTAAATATCCATTATCTCGCTTTTTATACCTTTATGTGAATAAGCACCCAAACAAGCCGTTGTCTCCAATGGAAGCGCAATTCTTAAAAATGGTACTTTCAAAAGATGGTCAGCAAATTGTAGAAAAAGATGGTTATGTACCTCTTTCTGCAAAGCTAGTAGAAACAGAACTTAAGAAGCTTGGTTTAAATTAATAAACTATAAGCAATAAAAAACCGCTCATTGAGCGGTTTTTTTGTGCCTAAAACTAAAAACTTTTAGGAATTAAATATTACCTAATTTTTCGGCTTGTGCTTTACATTGATTATAGCTCTCAACACATTTTCCAGAGCATACTTGTTGCTTTAAGCCCTCAGCAGTTGTTTGCTGTTCACAACTACTTTCACACTGGTAGTTTTGTTGAGCACACTGATTCATTTCAGGGTTTTCAACTTGGTTTTGACAACCTGCTAATAGTGCAAAAGTAAGGGCGACTACGCTTGTTTTTATTAAAGAGTGCATGCTTCTTATCCTTAAAATGGAGTCGCAATAATATTAAATTTCGACTTGGATATTGTCGATCAATCTAACACCACCAAAATAGGCTGCGGCTAAAATAACAAATTGAGTATCTTCGATTGTAGCAGTTTTTAATGTATCTCGTTGAGCAATCTCAAAATAGTCTGGTTTTAGGCCTGCTTTCTCTAAACTTTGTTTAGCTAAGCTTTCAAGTTTTACAAAGTCTTTCTCGCCACTTTTAAGTTGCTCAGCGCACGTATTAAGGGCTTTAAATAATACGGTTGCAGTCGCTTTTTGATCATCAGATAAGTAACCATTACGTGAGCTCATAGCAAGGCCAGAAACTTCTCGCATTGTAGGTACACCAATGACTTCAACCGGAATTGATAAGTCGCGTGCCATAGTTTTGATTACTTGTAGTTGCTGAAAATCTTTTTCACCAAAGCAGGCGTAATCTGGTTGCACTAAGTTAAATAACTTAGTTACGATTGTTGCAACACCTCTAAAGTGACCTGGACGTGAGCCACCGCAATAGCCTAATGAAATGTCAGGTACATCTACAAAGCTTTGTGCACCCAGTCCGTTAGGGTAGATTGTTTCTACACTTGGGGTAAATACAATATCAGTGCCTAGTTCAGCAAGGCCTTGTTTGTCTTCGTTTAGCGTACGAGGATAGTTATCTAAATCTTCGTTAGCACCAAATTGCATTGGGTTTACAAAAATACTTACAACGACTTTGTCGGCCAAGTTTTTTGCTTTTTCTACTAGCGAAAAATGCCCACGGTGCAAGTTGCCCATTGTTGGCACAAGCGCCACGCTAAGACCTGCTTGGCGCCATGCTTTAATTTGACTACGTAACGATCTGATTTCAGTTATTGATTGCATTATTTAAACTCATGTTCAGCGCTTGGAAATGCGCCACTTTTAACATCTGTACAATACTTTTGAACGGCTGCAGGCATATTGCCTGTTTCGAGCAAAAAGTTTTTAGAAAATTTAGGAATGTAACCTGCCGAAATACCAACCAGGTCATGCATTACCAGTATTTGGCCGTCAGTTAAGCTGCCTGCACCAATACCAATAGTTGGGATACTTAAAGCGTCTGTAATGCGTTTTGCCAGGGCACTTGGAATACACTCAAGTACTAATAATTGCGCGCCAGCAGCTTCAAGTGCTTTCGCATCATCAATCATTTTTTGTGCTTTATCTTCTTCGCGACCTTGTATTTTAAAGCCACCAAATACATGAACTGACTGTGGTGTAAGGCCTAAATGCCCGCACACTGGGATACCTTGTTGAGTGAGTGCTTTAATGCTCTCGTAAAGCCACTCTCCGCCTTCAAGTTTAATCATGTTTGCGCCAGCGCGCATAAGCTCAGCTGCATTTTTACAGGTATCACTAACGCTTGAGTAGGTCATAAAAGGTAAGTCAGCAATTACAAATAATTCGCGGCTACCAGCGCGTACACAGCGGGTATGATATGCAATATCTTGATTTGTTACGCCAAGGGTGTCATCGCCGCCTTGTAGTACCATGCCCAATGAGTCGCCCACTAAAATAACTTCAACGCCGTTATCATGAAATAACTTTGCAAAACTAGCGTCGTAGGCTGTTAATGCAGTAATTTTGTTATTTTCTGCTTTCATTTTATTTAAAGTAGAAACGGTTATTTTAGACATAATATCCTCGCAGGCAAAAGCCTAGGTTAATTACAGAGGTAATTGTTGTAAGTCGTTGAGCGGTAAGTTATTTGCAATGGTTTTTAATGCAATGCCGCTAGGTAAAATAAGTTCAGGTGCAAGCTCTAATAGTGGGTAAACCACAAACTCGCGATCACTCAAACCATAATGAGGCACGGTTAAGCGCGCCGTATTTATAATTTGATCATCAAATAATAGGGTATCGATATCAAGTGTGCGTGGACCCCAACGCTCAGCTTTTCTTACTCGACCATGCTCAAGCTCAATACTTTGTGTTAAATCAAGTAATTGCTCTGGAGCAAGGGTCGTTTTAATACAGGCTACGGCATTGATATAGTCTGGTTGATCTTGTGGGCCCATAGGCTTACTTGCATAGTAATGCGATACGTTTAAAAATTCACAATTAGGCAGCTTTTTAAGCGCAATTATCGCGTTATCAAGCTGCTCTGTTGGTGAGTTTAGGTTGGCACCTAAACCCAAATAAACACAATGCATGTTATTACTCAGTTGGCTTTTTAGTAGGGCGACGGCGCTTTCGCGGCTTAGGACCACCTTGATGACCTAAGCTTTTAACCATCTCTTTTTGGCCGTTTATATCTTTACTTAAGTATTGTGTCCACCACTGAGCAAGCTCTGTATGCTGAGTTTCGCCTGCATCTACGCGTAATAATAAAAAGTCGTAAGCGGCTTTAAAGCGAGGCTGTTGCGTTAGCCTGTATGCACGTTGGCCAGCACGTTTATCTAAGCGGTGCTGAATATGCCAAATATCGCGAGCACCTAAAGTAAAGCGCTTAGGAACAGCTATATGCTGTGAATTATCGCTTAGTACTTTATTCATTGCTTGTGCGAAAGCATCGTATTCAGATAGTTGCTCATGGCTTTGAATTTTTTTAGTGCGCTCAAGCAGTGGGAACCAAAGTAGGGCAGCAAAAATAAACGCCGGTGTTACTTTTTTATCGGCATTAATACGCTTGTCGGTATTTTGAAACATTTGCTGAATAAGCGTGTGCTCTAAGCCACTTGGGTTTTTATCTAAAATTTTATCAAGTTCAGGAAAAAGTGAGCGGAATAAGCCGTATTTACGCAGCATTAAAAAGTTAGCTTCGGCCTTGCCGTTTAAAAACAGTTTAAGAATTTCTTCAAATAAACGTGCTGGCGGAATGTTATCAAGCAAGCTTGCAAGCTCGCTAATTGGCTTTTCACTTTTAGGCGCAATGCTCATATCAAGCTTAGTGGCAAAACGTACTGCACGTAACATACGAACAGGGTCTTCGCGGTAACGCGTTTCAGGGTCGCCAATAAGCTCGATTTGTTTAGCTTTAATTGCCGCTAAGCCGTTGGCGTAATCGTGAATACTAAAATCTTTAATTGAGTAATAAAGTGCGTTGATTGAAAAGTCGCGGCGCTCTGCATCTTCTTCAATACTGCCAAATACGTTATCACGTAGTAGTTGGCCCTCATTGCTTGATTGGCTTATTTGATTTTTGTCTTCTTGCGCTTCGTGGTGGCCACGCATTGTTGCCACTTCGATAATTTCACGGCCAAATACAATGTGTGCTAGACGAAAGCGACGACCTATCAGGCGACAGTTTCTAAATAGTTTTTTTACCTGATCTGGAGTTGCATTAGTAACTACGTCAAAATCTTTTGGCTGTTGGCCTAACAATATATCGCGAATACAACCACCAACAAGGTAGGCATCGTAGCCACCGTCTTTTAAGCGGTATAATACTTTGATTGCATTTGGGCTAAATTGTTTGCGAGAAATACCATGCTCACCACGAGTGACAACAATAGGTTCACTGCTTACAGAAGCGCTTTCGGCACTGGTATTCGGGCCGATTATTTGTCGGCAAAATTGAAAAAGCTTGGAAATAATAGTCTGTCTCCTAGAAGGTGTGATTGACTCTGCATCGCAATCAAAAGTTACAGCAAATAGGGCGGTTATAACCCAGTACAAGCTGTTTGACGTAATTAGCATATATTTAGGCGGCTATCATATACCAGCAGGGTTTAAAAATTAAGTTGATGTGTTGAAATTAAGCCGTTTTTAGCTATTTTATTTACTTAAATGTGTAAATTGGACTTTCTGGCTATGTGGATGTTGAGAAATTTGTATTTCGGATACTTGGGGGACCTGTTTTAAGCTAAAGTTTTTAATTCCCCAATCGATTAATTGTTCTATATTTAAGTCGCTTAAATCAGCTATAACAGGTAGCCCTAAAAATTCAAAAGCGCTAATTAAAGCAGGCTTTGGATTTTGCTTACAAATGGCGGGGGCATAATTTTGTTTAGATAGTTTAAAACCGGGTTTGGCAACCGCTAAAGGTAAATGAGCAAATTCAGGTACAGGGCTGTCGAGTTGTTTAAACAAACTAATTTGCCGAGCTGTTGGTTCAATTAAATCTGCGCCTCTTACAATTCGATTTATGCTTTGATCGATATCATCGACGACCACAACAAGTTGATATGCAAATAAACCGTCACTGCGTTTAATTAAGTAATCTTCGTGGGATAATGCACTATTTACCGATATATCACCTTGAATTAAATCACTAAATTGAGTCGTTGGATGTTGCTGAACTAAACGAAGCGCGCCGGATTGAGTATGATGATTAAGTGCTTTGCAATGCCCCTGATAAATACCGCCAATGGCTTTTATTTGCTTGCGAGTACAGGTGCAACCATAAACAAGGTTTTGCTCTAAAAGTGAGTGGGTAATATCTTGATATAAAGACAGGCGCTGTGTTTGGTATACAACAGGTTCATCCCAATAAAGGGCGTAGGCTTGTAAGGTATTTAGAATATCGGAGTCGGCGTTTTTAACCACGCGCGTAGTGTCAATGTCTTCAATACGAACTAACCATTTTCCTTGATTAGCTTTTGCATCTAAATAGCTACCCACAGCCGCTACAAGTGAGCCAAAATGTAATGGCCCAGAAGGAGACGGCGCAAAACGACCGCGATATTTACGCATAGGCGCAGTAACGGCTGTAGGAGACATAACTAACTAATAAGTTTTAATTAGCCGCGTCCAGATTGCTTTTCTTTGATTTCTGCAAGTGTTTTACAGTCTACGCATAAATCGGCAGTAGGACGTGCTTCTAAGCGACGTATGCCAATTTCGATGCCACAAGACTCACAAAAGCCAAAATCATCTTCTTTAATCAAATTAATTGTTTTTTCAATTTTTTTGATTAATTTACGTTCGCGGTCACGAGTACGAAGTTCTAAAGAGAATTCTTCTTCTTGTGCAGCGCGGTCAACTGGGTCAGGAAAGTTAGCAGCTTCGTCTTGCATGTGCGATTTAGTACGATCAACTTCGTTACGTAAATCGTTACGCCAAGTCTCTAAAATTGCTCTAAAATGAGCACGTTGTGCATCATTCATGTACTCTTCGCCTGGTTTTTCTTGGTATGGTTCTAAACCGGCTTGAGCCAATAAACCATGTTTCTTTTGGTCTGGCATAACTCTCTCCTAAATCCTTAATTTAATGCCTCAGCATTAGCCGGCGGTATAAATAACAGAATCTTATACCCTAGGCAAATTTATTTTTAATTAATCGAATTAGCTTCAACCATGCTTACTGAGTAAAAAAGTGTATTAATAGTTTATTTACACTTTTAATTAATTCACATATTCGCTTTCTAAAACTTGCCTTGTTATATGGGCAAAAGCTTTAAAAACAAGTTAATTTTAATAATTCACTTTTTACCACTTTCTATAATTGGAGTACTTTGTAAATTACGCTTAGTTCAATCCGTTGGTTTATTACACTATTCTATAAATGCTATTCTTTTATGAAGTAAGACTCCATTAGCTGAAATTTTGGCTTTGTATGCTAATACTTCAACACCGGCTATTATTGCTTGGTTTAATAACGTGGCGTATTTTTTATCAATATGCGCAGCTGCACTTACGGTATTTATTCCCTCATGCAAAACAGCGAACAGTAATACTGCTCGGTGGCCTTGTTCGATCATTTCTATTAGTTCGCGAATATGCTTTTGTCCACGCAGTGTTTGCGCATCAGGAAAGTAGCCTTGCCCGCTTTGTGGTGCATTTTCGCTTAATAATGTGACTGACTTAACTTCTACATAGCAATCGGGCTTATTTTCGTCTGTGAGTAAAAAGTCGATACGACTGTTTTCGCTGCCGTACTTCACTTCGCTTTGCAATTGACTGTAGTCGAGTAGTTCGCTTATCACATTATTGTTTATTGCTTCTTCTACTACTTTATTAGCCACCGCTGTATTTACACAAATAAGCTGCGATAAGTTATTTTGCGTAAGCTCTAATGAATGCGGGTATTTTCGTTTTGCGTTATCGCTCGTTGAATAAAAAGCAGTAAAGCCTGGCTCAGCGCATCCTGTCATTTTACCTGTATTTGCACAGTGAGCGGTAAATTCGCTGCCATCACTTAATTGTAAATCAGCTAAAAAGCGTTTGTAGCGCTTTAATAATATGGCTGGTTGCAGCGCTGGCGTGTACTTCATAATAACTTCCAAAGCGTAAACACTGCTCAGCAGTGTGATTTATGTTATTTATCTCAAGCTGTTGGGAACTTAAGCGCTCTATAGTAAACTCGGTGGCACATTTAAGTGCAAGGGAATTCTAACATGAGTGAAAAATTTGTTGTTCAACTAAGCGAACAAGCAGCAGCGAGTCATTGGGGCGATAATGCGTCATTGTCTTTTAACGAGCGCGGTGCAACTGTTCATTTATCTGAGCAAGACACATTAAAAAATGTTCAAAAAGCAGGCCGTACTATTGCAAGCCAAGGCGTTAAAAATGTTGAATTAGCAGGTGATACTTGGTGTACAGAAAGCCAGTGGGCTTTTTACCAAGGCTTTGTAACACCAAAATCATTAAACGGTGTTGAGTTTGTTGATAACGCACAATCAGATATTAAAGAACTTGCTCACTTAAAAACGTCAGCAATTTGGGCACGTGAAATGGTTAACGGTACTGCCGATGACATATACCCAGAAAGCCTAGCTGAAAAAGCAGCTGAGTTTATTCAATCATTAGCGCCTGAACATGTAAGTTACCAAATTATTAAAGGTGATGCGTTACTAGAACAACAGTGGATTGGTATTCATGCAGTTGGTCGCGGTAGTGTTCGCCCACCAGTATTGCTTGAGCTTGATTACAACCCAACAGGCGACGAAAATGCACCAGTAAGTGCTGCGCTTGTAGGTAAAGGTATTACGTTTGACTCAGGTGGTTACTCAATTAAATCAAGCGAAGGTATGCTTGGTATGAAGTGCGACATGGGCGGCGCTGCAACAGTAACAGCAGGTTTAGCATTGGCTATTAACCGTGGTATTGAAAAACGTATTAAGCTGTTTTTATGTTGTGCTGAGAACTTAATTTCGGGTCATGCATACAAATTAGGTGACATTCTTACTTACAAAAATGGCACAACAGTTGAAATTGTAAACACGGATGCTGAAGGTCGCTTAGTACTTGCTGATGGCTTAATGGCAGCAGGAGAGACTGGCGCTCCACTTATCATTGATGCAGCAACACTAACTGGAGCAGCGCTTGTTGCTGTTGGCCAAGAGTACAATGCATTATTTGCACTTGATAAAGAACTTGCACGTGAAGTTGAAAGTTTTGCATCTCAAGAAATGGAAGCTGCTTGGCCACTTCCTCTTGAAAAATGGCATCAACAAAACTGCCCATCTCCTTATGCTGATACGGCAAATAGCCGTGCACAAAAGGGTGGCGGTTACGGCGGTGCATCGAATGCTGCAGGCTTTTTATCACGCTTTGTGCCAAACGATGGCAAAGGCTGGGTGCACATAGATTTAGCGGCTGCTTTTAACATGGGCAGTACAAGCCAATGGGCAGCGGGCGCAACAACTCAAGGTATGCGTACGGTTGCTCGTACCCTACAAGAAAAAGCATAATATTTACTAAATTATGCTTTTTACACTAAAAATAGGCACCTTTGGGTGCCTATTTTTTAATTTACAGGCAAGCAATTTTATTTCATTTGCGGTAAAATCCGTCGCCAATACCTGTTTGAGTTTAATTTTTGCTTAACTCTAAGCTGCGCTCAAATCTTATATCCACCACTGGGGTTTCTAATTATGTCAGATAAGTGCTACATCACAGCTCAACAGCTGCTTGAAGATTCGTTCCGCGTAGCGGCACAAGTATACCAAGATGGCTTTCGTCCTGATTTTATTATTGGTATTTGGCGAGGTGGTGCACCGATCGGTATTGCTGTTCAAGAATATTACGATTATAAAGGCATTGAGACTGACCACATTGCAGTACGTACATCGTCTTATTACGGTATTGGTAAACAATCTAAAGAAATTAAAGTCCACGGTTTGCATTACATTGTTGAGAACGCAAATGCAGGCGACTCATTATTAATTGTTGATGATGTATTTGACTCTGGTCGTAGTATTGTTGCATTAAAAGAAAAGCTTTCAGAGCTTATGCGCTTAAACTTGCCACGTGATATTCGTATTGCATGTCCGTACTACAAGCCAAAAAACTCAAAAGTAGACACTGTTCCAGATTATTATATTCATGAGTCTGAAGAGTGGTTAGTGTTCCCGCATGAACTATCGGGTTTAACACCGGATGAAATTATTGCAGGTAAATCTGATCTTGTGAAAATTCATGACATTTTGCTAGAGAAGTAATCAGTAATTTGTATAAATAAAAAAAGGCCGTTAAGGCCTTTTTTTATGGGTAAATTTTAAATAACTTAAAGTTGAGCAAAGCTATCTACGTATTCACTTAGCTTTGGTATATCGACTGCTTGTAAGCCATCGTTACTTCTAAGTACCAAGCCTTTTTCGACAAGTTCTGTAACAACACGTCTGTAAGCTCGCTCAGTGGTAGCAAAGCGTTCGGCTTCAGCATTTACAGTTGGATAGGCTCTAAGTAGCGTAGGGTTGTTGTTCTCGGCCCTTAGTAAGCAATCTTTGGCTATGTTGTAGCTCAATGGTAGTAGTAGCTTATCTAAATTGATTTTTTGGTTTTCCTGAAATTTAGCCGCAATAGTTTGTGCGGTGTATAAACTCAGTTCTGGTTTTTCAAGCAGCAGAGCACGCCAATGTCTTAATTCAATAAGATTATAAGTTACATCGCTAAAGCACGTTACCGTATAAATACACGGATTATTATTTAGCGCTTCTATTTCACCAATAAGGGTGTTGTTACAATCCAATTGTCCTAACAGCAGGCGTCGTCCATTACCTACGTCGTAACTAAACGACACAGTGCCACTGCGTACAAGCACAAGCTTGCTTAAAGGCTGATCTTGATGGATCAGAACTTCTTTTTTTGATTGTTGATAGCTACTACCGGCAAAGGTTAAAAGCTGATCAACAAGGTAACTAGAAAAATGGTATTGAAACATCAATGTGCTCTTCGGACATTTGTCCTATTTATTACATCTTAATGACGTTAGCATTAAGACACTAAGAATTTACGCTAACTTGCTACTAATATTATTAGCTTTGCTAATAGTATTATTTTACCTTCATTTCCCGTGTAATGATTTAAGAATTTGCTGGTATTTTCCGGCAAACTTTTTCAGGTTTTTAAGCAAGTTAGCTTTTTTATTTTGTTGTAACTTTGCAATACTTATAAGTGCCATAAGTTAGCAGTACATGTAATGCTAACCTAAAGGCTAGGAGAGAACAATTGAGTTGGGAATATTTAGGCTATATTGCATCAGCTTTATTGGTTGCATCGTTAACAATGACAGATGTAGTAAAACTGCGTTGGTACAACATGTTTGGTTGTATTGTATTTACTGCATACGGTTTTGCCATTGGCGCAGTACCTGTTATTTTTACCAACGGCTTATTGTCGCTTGTAAATTTATACCACATTATAAAAATATATCGCCAACCTAAAGTTGAAGACGCTAAAAGCTAAAATAAGTTATCTGCACAAATAAGTTAATGATTTCAATTAAAATCAAAATTTCAGTTTTTGTGCATTCCGGCTTGAAGTGAATACAGATAATCTCATATCACTCTACATAACTTTCCTTTGAACCTTGCTGTAAGCTCTTACTTAAAAGATGATTACATTAGGTTTTAATACGCCGAACGTTAGCTAAATTCTGTTCGCGGATAACAAATATATAAATAAGCGCTTCTAAAAATTCCATTAAAAAATCCGATAGCAGTAAACTGCTATCGGATTTTTTATCTGTTATACCAACCTGCTTATATGTGGGTCTATTTAATGCTTCAAAGCGCTTAAATATTTATGTAGGTTGTGGTATTTACGCTTTTTCTAAATCTTCAACGTCACCTAAGCCAGCAGTTAGTTCTTCAAGTAATTGCTTTATTTCCTCAGAAGCTAAAATAAAGTCAGCATCAAGTTTTAAAGCCATATCTTCTTTAGGAATATCTGCGTTCTCTTCTTTTAGAGTTTCAGAGTAGCTTAAACGCTTGATAGAGCCATCGTTTTGCAGCATAAACTTGAGGCGTTCTTGCCAATCAAGTGCCAGTTTAGTTACGCGTTTACCACTTTCTAAGTGCGATTTAACCTCATCACATGCCAGATCATGGCCTTTTAGTTTTACTTGTGCACCGCTGTCGTCAGCTTCTTCAAGCTCAGCGTCAGAGCCAATAGCAAAGCCTTCTGGTGTACTAAAGTTAGTTAACCAATCAGTTAAGAATACATCTAGGTCGTAGTTAGCAAACGCAGGTACAACTGGGAGCGTTCCTAACGATTTACGAAGTAGTGCCAGTAGCTCTTCAGCTTTATTAAAGCTGCCACTATTTACAACCACCCAGCCATTTTCTTGGTCAATAAAGGCAAATTGTAAGCTCGACTTTTTAAATGCCTGGGGTAGAAGAGTATGAAGAATGTTTTCTTTTAATTCGTCTTTTTCTTTCTTTTTAACAGGGCGGTTTTCTTCGGCTTCTATCTGATCAATTTTCTCAGCAACTAGTTCGTTGATAACAGAAGCTGGGAGTACTTTTTCTTCACGTTTTGCGCAAACTAAAATACTTTTTTGAGAAAAATGCGATAGTGTTTCGCCATGCTTTCCAAACGCTTTCGTCCAACCAAATGTTGCAAGCTCTTGACCAGTACATGGGCGAAATAAATCTTGCTCTAATGCTTTATCAAAATCTTCTTGGGTGTATGAAACGTCTTGCTTAAAGCGGTAACAAATAAGGTTACTAAACCACATAGGGGAATTGATCCATTTGAAAAATTTGTCCAATCATAGCAATAAAAACAGCATCTCGAAATGACTGATTTGTTACTAGGGCGTGTTGAACTTTATGGATTGAAATTTGTTCAATCCAAGGAAGATTAAATCGCGGCGCTAGGTTTGTAACCTAGTGGGCTCGGTAACTGCTCCTGCGTTATTCTACTGGCTTACATCCATGTAAGAATAAGTAAAAACCGAGCAAAGCTTCCGCGTCCTGCTCACGCCCCTTACCTACATCCATGTAGGCAACAAAGAGTTAATCGTCCCTAGATCGAGCTCAAAGGGCAGCGCATGTTTGGTATTTATGCTGCGTTATCGCCTACTTATGGGGAATAACCACACTACATAGGCTCTGCCTTGCCTAAAAACAAAACATATTGCTGCAAATTCAACCACCAAAGAACAACACGCCCTAATAATTTAATGCATATACTTTTTTATTCATATTTATCAAAAATAGGCATTGGCTTAGCCATGTTCTTTGGAAATTGAATATAGTAACGCAGACCTTTACCAGGTTCACTCGTTGCATCAATAGATCCACTAAGAGTTTGTTTAACTAAATTAAACATTATATGGGTACCTAATCCGCTTCCGCCCTCATCGCGTTTAGTCGTAAAGAATGGGTCAAACAATTTTTTCAATTGCTCACTGGTAACTCCGTTACCGTCATCTTTGTAATCAATCGTTAAGTTAGTGTCATCTGCGCTTATTTTGATATCCATCACACCGTTGCTTTTACCTTCAAAGCCATGAATGAGTGAATTCATAATTAAGTTAGTAAAAATTTGGCTGATGGCGCCTGCAGGTAAATTTAAAACTAAGTCATCAGGGCATTCTAATTTTATTGTATGGGATGTCTTTTTTAGTTTTGGATGCAGTGAGCGTATTACTTCGTTAGTGTAATCTTTAAAGTTAATAGTTCTTACTGCTTCACTGGCCTGATCGACCGCTATTTGCTTAAAGCTAGCAATAAGCTCTGAGGCTCTATCTAAGTTAGTGGTTAACAAACTTGTACTTTGTTTTGCTTCGTTAATAAATTCTTCTAGTGCTTTTGGTGAAAGTGTTTTTTCACTATAAGCACTTTCGAGTTTATTTAAGCGTTCTTGCAAAAACGATATTGCCGTTACACCTATCCCAATAGGGGTGTTAATATCATGCGTAATACCCGCCACAAGTCCGCCTAGTGCTGCCATCTTCTCTGTGCCTAATAAACGTTCCTGTGCAAGGCTTAATTCTTCTATATAACGCTGAGATTCAGTTTGCTTTGAAATTAGCTCTTGCTCTGTGCTGCGTCGTAAATCTATTTCTTCAGTGAGCACAATTTTTTGCTTTTCAAGTTCGTATTTTTGCTGTTGTAATTCCATCATTGCTTGGCTTAAGTTTGATGTTTTACGGGCTACGTCTTGCTCAAGTTGTATGTTGTGATGATCGAGCTTTTCGTTACTAATAATAAGTTCTTTTTGGGTGTGCTCAAGCTCTTTTCTGTACTGAACCACTTTATCTATTAGTTTGTTAAACGACTGCTCCATTACTTTTAGTTCGTTATGCTCCTCTGTTTCTATTTCGATGTGTTGTCCTTCTAGCTCATCTAATTCTAGGTTTTCTAGTTGCTCAGTAAGCTCAGCTAAGGGATCTGTAAGAAGCTTTCTAAATGCCATTAAAAATAAAATGATTAAAAAGGTAGTTTTAATCATCGCATTACCAATCAAAAAGTAGATTGATACCATAATTCGGCTTAAAACAACTTCTCGGCTAGAGAACAAGGTAACGTCGCCCACTTGGGTAGCACGGCCAGAAAATTCAAAAATAAGTGGAAAGGTGTAACCAAACAGACCGGATTTCGCGTCTTCTAAAATAGCTTCTTCTTGTACTAACTGTTGGTTATATAGCTTATGTATGTCGAGCGAGCGCCCTAACTGTGAAATAATTTCGCCGCTGTCATCTCGAACAATAATCCCTTCAATCATGGGAATGGCGAGTAAACCTTCTGCTGTTGTAATTGTTTGCTTGGTATTAAGCTCCCAAATTGCACGTGTTAAGCTACGACTAAAGGTTTTTTGTAATGTACTTAATTCATCACGTATATAGTCTTTAGTATTGAGATATTCAGCAAGCACCTGTCCGCAAGTCACTACGAAGGTAAGCAAAAAATAAACGGATAAAACGCTTGTTAGCAGCTTCTTAGAAAGGCTTTTTTGTAACATGAGTGACTTGTTCATCCTTTGTTATTTTTGTAACGTTACTATTGTAATTTAAAAGTTAGTCAATAAACCTCTAAAAATAAATAAAAAAGTTAAAATTTAATAAGATAAATCTAATTAAGTAGGTATGTAGTATTAATGTAATTAAACTCAGCTATGAATTAGTAAATTTGTTAGACGTTAAGTTTTGTAAGTTTGATTAGAATTTAGTTTCGTTAATCATATTTAAATGAGTTAATTCTATATTTATCATTGCATTGAATTATTAATGCGCTAAGTATTTAGATGCGTGTTAAAGTGTCCTGAGTGCAAAGAAAGATGGTCTTTTAATAACTTTGATGGTTGTGTAGTAGTAAACATGATGAAATTTTCGATATTAGTCTGTGATGATTCTGCTGTTGCTCGTAAACAAGTCGTGCGGTGTTTAAATGAGTGTATAGACGCAGATATACAACAAGCTATAAATGGAGCAAACGCCCTCGATCTTTTAAGAGCACAAAACTTTGATTTACTGTGCCTAGACCTCACCATGCCAGAGGTTGATGGTATACAAGTACTTGAAACTATAAAAACAGAAAAAATAGAGTGCTTTGTGTTGGTTATTTCTGCTGATATACAGGAGAAAATGAAGCAACGAGTCGCCCAACTTGGCGCAATTGATTTTATTGATAAACCTATTAATAAATCAAGCTTGAATGAAATATTGCATAAATTTGGCATTCATTAGGTTTTTTCATGTTAAAAAAGGCTGTTTTATCTTTTAATTTAGGGTTGACAGCATAGCCTTTGTTAAGGCAGTCTTAACATATGAAAACAATTAATCGCGTACTGACCATTATTATTACAACCATCATTCTTACTGGATAGTGGCATAGGTCGGTGCAACAAATTTAAAGGCCTGTGTTCACTTAGAACACAGGCCTTTTTTCGTTTTATGGGATGAGGAACATAAACAATGCGAGTTTTAAAATTTGGTGGGTCTTCACTTGCCGATTATGCATGCTTACAACAGGTAGCTCAGTTAGTTAAAGCACAGTTAAAAGATGAAATGTTATTGGTGCTTTCTGCTCCAGGTGGAATGACCGATTCGCTAGTTGCACTTGCAAGTGCTGCAGAGCAAGGCTTAGATTTTTCGCAGCAATGGCAAGCATTAGCGAGTCGTTGTGAGGGCTTAAAAGCTGACGTTGAAAAAAGTGGCGTAGTCGTTACAAGCTGGCCAGACCTAAGGGAACTTAAAAATAAATTAGATGGCGTGTCGCTTATACAGTGTTGCCCTGATCAAGTTCGCGCATTTGTAATTAGCTTTGGAGAGCGCGTTAGCGTTTCTTTAATGCAGGCTTTATTGAGCTCACAAGATGCAAGGTACTTAGAAGCAACAAGCTGTATTGCTTCAACTGGTGGCTACATTGATGCAGAAGCTGATTTAGTGGCAAGTAAAGCTCGCTTTCAAGCTGTGCTTAAAGAAAACCCTGCAACTATTTATATTATGCCTGGTTTTACGGCGAGTAATGATAAAGGTGAGCTTACGACGCTTGGCCGTAATGGCTCAGATTACTCAGCAGCTATTGCTGCGGCATGTTTAGAAGCTGAGATTTGCCAAATTTGGACTGACGTTGATGGCGTATATAGCGCTGATCCTCGTTATATTAAAAAAGCCACTAAAGTAGATTTTTTATCTTATAAAGAGGCGATGGAGCTTTCTTACTTTGGTGCAAAAGTACTTCATCCAAAAACAATTTTACCGTGTGCTAAAGCAGGCGTGCCATGTGAAATTAAAAATACGCATAACCCAGACGCACAAGGCTCATTAATTGGTAACGATTATTCATCTGATGAGCCCGTAAAAGCGCTTTCTAGCTTACAAGACCTTGCAATGTTAACTGTTTCAGGCCCAGGCATGAAAGGTAAAGTAGGCATGGCATCTAAGGTATTTAACGCGCTTGCTCACGATAACGTATCAATTGTATTGATCACGCAATCATCATGTGAATTTAGTATTAGTTTTTGTGTGCACGAAACAGACCTAGCACTTGCACTCGATGCGCTACAAACTGCATTTGAGCTTGAATTACAAGCAGGGCTTATTGAGCCTGTACAAGTACAACGTAATTTAGCCATTGTTACTTTAGTGGGCGACAACATGCGCGCACACCGAGGCTTAGCGGCTAAGTTTTTTGCATCGCTTGCACAAGCGCAAGTAAATATTGTGGCAATTGCACAGGATTCTACAGAAAGTGCTATTTCTGCGGTAATTGATGGTGAGTTATGTAATGACGCTGTAAAAATATGCCATGAAAACTTTTTCACGCATGTGCCGTCAATTGATGTGTTTTTACTAGGTTGTGGCTTAGTAGGGCAAGAGCTTATTAATCAGCTTGAACGTCAGCAAGCTTGGCTTGAAAAGCGTAATATTAAACTTAACTTGTATGGTGTTGCTAACTCTCGTCAATTACACCTTGATAACGAAGGCATCGCTTTTAGTGATTGGCAGCAAAAATTGGCCTCATCTGAGCAAGCATTTGATTTAAAATTAGTAGAGCAATTTGTTAAGCAAAACCACTTAGTGAATCCGGTATTAGTAGATTGTACATCTTCAGATGCACTTGCTGCGCAGTATGTAGACTTTTTAAATGCAGGTTTTCATGTGGTTGCAGCTAATAAAAAAGCGACAACAAGCTCATACACGTATTACCAAGATTTAATAGCTGCTACGCAAAAGAATAATCGTAAATTTTTATACGAAACTAACGTTGGTGCAGGTTTACCAGTAATCGATAACTTGCAGTCATTATTTGGTGCCGGTGATGAGTTACTAGAGTTTAGCGGTATTTTATCAGGCTCACTTTCGTATATGTTTGGTGCACTTCAAGATGGTTTATCACTTTCTGAGGCAACTATTAAAGCTAAAGAAAGCGGTTTTACTGAGCCAGATCCTCGTGATGATTTATCGGGTACCGATGTAGCACGTAAGTTACTGATCATTGCTCGCGAAGCCGGTATGAAGTTGGAGCTAAGCGATATTGAAGTTGAGTCAGTATTACCACAAGGTTTTGCACAAGGTGATAGCGTTGATGAGTTTATGGCAAAACTACCAAGCCTAGATGCTGATTTTAATGACCGCATTCAAAGTGCTGCGAGCGAAGGAAAGGTACTTCGTTATGTAGGTACAATTAAAGAAGGTCACTGTAAAGTAGGTATTGAGGCTGTTGATGAAAAACATGCGCTTAATGTAATTCGCGATGGCGAAAACGCGCTTGCTATTTTAAGCCAATACTACCAGCCACGTCCGTTTGTAATTCGTGGTTATGGTGCCGGCTCTGAAGTAACAGCAGCGGGTGTATTTGCTGATATTTTAAAAACACTATCGCGCTAGGAGCTCGTTATGATTGAAGTATATGCTCCGGCGTCTATTGGTAATTTTGCAGTGGGTTTTGATGCACTTGGCGCAGCGCTTGCGCCAATTGATGGTAGTTTATTAGGCGATGTAGCCGTTGTAAGTGCAGCACCAAGTGACGAATTTATTTGCACTGGCGACTACGCTCACAAGTTACCAAGTGATGCGAATGAAAACTTAGCGTACCAGTGTTTAGTACATTTTAGAGCGCATGTTGCGCCTGATATGCCAAGCGTAAAGCTCGAGCTTAAAAAGAATTTACCAATTGGATCTGGACTTGGTTCTAGTGCATGCTCGGTCGTGGCTACCTTTGCTGCCCTTGATAAGTTTGCACAAACTAACTTAAGTCAGGTTGAGCTTATTGAGCTTATGGCTGACTTTGAAGCTGTAGTGAGCGGTGGTCGTCATTACGACAACATCACGCCATGCTATTTAGGTGGTTTGCAATTAACAGGTGATTTAATCCCTGATAAATCGATTGCACTGCCTGTTGATGAAAATTGGTACTACGTTGCTGCGTTCCCTGGTTTTTCACTCAACACTGCAAAAGCGCGCTCGGTTTTACCAAAAGAGTTGAGCATGCATGCAAGTGTTGAGTTTGCACAGCGTTTATCGGCATTTAGTAGCTTACTGTTGACTAATCGTTTTGACGATGCACTGAGCATAATGAAAGATGAAATAGCAGAACCTTACCGCGCACCGCTTATTAAAGGTTTTAGTGAAGCCAAAGCAAGCTTACCAGCGTTGGGCGCTGAAATAGTGAGTATTTCGGGCGCAGGACCTACCTTGTTTAGTGTATGTAAAACACTTGAAGCTGCACAGCAATGCGCGCAGTGGTTAGAGGCAAATTACATTAACGAGCAAGGCTTTTGCCACATTTGTAAATTAGATAACGACGGCACGCGTCAATTAACAGTTTTATAGGATAGGTAGTCATGCAATTACATAATTTAAAAGATAGCTCACAAAAAGTGTCGTTCGTTGAAGCCGTAAAAACAGGTTTGGGTCGTAATCAAGGTGTGTTTTTCCCTGAATCCCTTGCCCCACTGTCCGATGTTGATGCTTTGCTTGATATGGACTTTGTTACACGCAGTGGCAAAATATTATCTCACCTAATTGGTGATGAGCTGCCTAGCGACACTGTGGCACAAATGGTTAAAAATGCATTTAACTTTCCAGTTAAGCTGGTGGAAGTTGAAGAGAATACATACTGCTTAGAGTTGTTTCATGGTCCTACGCTTGCGTTTAAAGACTTTGGTGGTCGCTTTATGGCTGAGTGTTTAGCGCAATTTAATAAAGATGAAAAAGTAACTATTTTAACCGCAACATCGGGCGATACTGGTGCAGCCGTTGCACATGCTTTTTATAACAAGCCGAATATCGATGTTGTCATCTTATATCCTAAAGGCAAAATTTCACTTGCTCAGCAAAAGCTATTTACTACGTTAGGTAACAATATTCATTGTTACGCAGTTGATGGCAGTTTTGATGATTGCCAAGAGTTGGTTAAAAATGCCTTTTTAGATGAAGAAGTTAAATCAACACTTGGGCTTAATTCTGCTAATTCAATTAATATTAGCCGTTTAGTTGCTCAGGTTTGTTATTACTTTGAGGCCATTGCACAACTACCAAAAGAAAAACGCGCAACAGCGCATATATCAGTGCCAAGTGGCAACTTTGGTAATGTATGTGCTGCAATGATTGGTGCGGTTATTGGCTTACCTGTAGGTAAATTAAGTGCAACAACCAACCAAAATGATACTGTGCCGCGCTTTATGCTTGATAAAACCTGGACGCCAAACGCAACACTTGAGTCGCTTTCAAATGCAATGGATGTAAGTAAGCCAAACAACTGGCCGCGTGTGCAAACAATGTTAGATAATAACTGGTTTAGCTACGATAACTTTTATTCAACTAGCGTAAACGAGGAAGACACGCAATCGGTGATGAAAAAAATTCAACAAACGGGTTATGTTGCAGAGCCTCACACTGCTATTGCGTACCAAGGTCTTGTTGAAAATCGAGCGCCTGGTGCAGCGGGTATCTTTTTAGCCACAGCTCACCCTGCTAAGTTTAAAGAAAGCGTAGAGGGTATTTTAAATATTGAATTAGGTATGCCAAAACCACTTAGCGACGCACTAGCAAAACCATGCCTAGCAAGCGATATAAAGGCCGATTACGACGCATTACGTACAGAAATACTTGCTAAACTTGGCTAAGTTAATTAATTCAAAAAGGCGGTTAAGCCGCCTTTTTTTATAACTTTAGGCTTTTAAATCTAGTGAGTTGCATTTACTAATTAAATGTAGGAAATAGCATTCATTTAAAATCGTTATGGTTTTATAAGAAAATATCATCTTAAAAAGTCTGTGAAATAGTTTCAATCCCTGTTTAAATATCCTCAACTTAAGAGCGTAGGCAAAGAGTCGTTTAAAGCGTACAATAAAGCCTCTAAAAAACACCATACACGTTGCCCTAGGAGACCCCAATGTTAGAACGTAGCATGAATATTTCGGATTTTGATCCAGAGTTATTTGACGCGATAAACAAAGAAACTGCTCGCCAAGAAGAGCACATTGAACTAATCGCTTCAGAAAACTACTGTAGCCCACGCGTACTAGAAGCGCAGGGTTCACAGCTTACAAATAAATACGCAGAAGGTTACCCTGGCAAACGTTATTATGGCGGTTGTGAGCATGTTGATGTTGTTGAGCAATTAGCAATTGACCGTGCTAACGAGTTATTTGGTTCTGACTACGCAAACGTACAACCACATGCTGGTTCGCAAGCTAATGCTGCTGTTTTTCTAGCGCTATTAGAAGCAGGCGACACTGTACTTGGTATGAGCTTAGCTCATGGTGGTCACTTAACTCACGGATCACACGTAAGCTTCTCTGGTAAGCTTTACAATGCAATTCAATACGGACTAGATGAAACAACGGGCGAAATTGATTACGCACAGGTTGAAGCACTAGCACTTGAGCATAAACCAAAAATGATTATTGGTGGTTTCTCAGCGTACTCAGGTATTGTTGATTGGGCTAAATTCCGTGAAATTGCTGACAAAGTAGGTGCTTACCTGTTTGTTGATATGGCTCACGTTGCAGGTTTAATTGCGGCAGGCGTTTACCCAAGCCCAGTTCCTCATGCACATGTTGTAACTACAACTACGCATAAAACACTTGCTGGTCCTCGTGGTGGTTTAATTATCTCTGCATGTGGCGACGAAGCAATCTATAAAAAGCTTAACAGCGCAGTTTTCCCTGGTGGCCAAGGTGGTCCTTTATGTCATGTTATTGCAGCAAAAGCAGTGGCATTTAAAGAAGCGCTTCAACCAGAATTTAAAGTATACCAAACACAAGTTGTTAAAAACGCAAAAGCAATGGTTGCTGTAATGCAAGAGCGCGGCTACAAAATTGTATCTGACAAAACTGAAAACCACTTATTCCTACTCGATTTAATCGATAAAGATATTACTGGTAAAGATGCAGATGCAGCCCTTGGTAACGCTAACATCACAGTTAACAAAAACTCAGTGCCAAACGATCCACGTTCTCCGTTTGTAACATCTGGTTTGCGTATTGGTTCTCCTGCAATCACTCGTCGTGGTTTCAAAGAAGAAGAATCAAAAGAGCTTGCTGGCTGGATTTGTGACGTACTAGATAACATCACTGATGAATCTGTACAGGCGCAAGTTAAAGAAAAAGTTAAAGCAATTTGTGCAAAATTACCTGTATACGCTTAATTGCATAAGCAGCAGTAATTTAGATCACATAGGCTAGGGGCCTGTTTATCTTTCGAGGTTTAATTTGCAGTAGTATGTTTGGTTTTTAGGCAAGGCAGAGTCTATGTAGTGTGGTTACTCCACACAAATAGGCGATAACGCAGCATAAATGCCAAACATGCACTGCCCTCGGGTTCGTCCTAGGGGCGATTTACTCTTTGTTGCCTACATGGATGTAGGTAAGGGGCGTGAGCAGGACGCGGAAGCTTTGCTCGATTTATACTTAGCCCACTAGGTTACAAACCTCGCGCCGCGATTAAATCGCCCCTAGATAGAACAAATTTAATCCTGAAAGGTCAACAGACCCTATTTTTTTGCTAAGATTAAAGGCCGCTAAATAGCGGCCTTTTTTGTTTTAAAACGGAAGTACCGAGCTATGCATTGTCCATTTTGTACCGCAAAAGATACTAAAGTTATTGACTCACGCCTTGTTGGTGGAGGCCATCAAGTTCGCAGGCGCCGTGAGTGCAACGACTGCCATGAGCGCTTTACTACATTTGAAGGCGCTGAACTGGTTATGCCTCGTGTTATTAAACAAGACGGCAGCCGCGAACCATTTAACGAAGATAAATTATTAAATGGCTTAAATCGCGCACTCGAAAAACGTCCAGTGAGCACAGAGCAAGTAGACGAAGTAGTGAATATAATAAAATCGCAGTTGCGTGCTACAGGTGAGCGAGAAATTTCAAGCCATTTGGTTGGTGAATGCATTATGGAAGCCCTCAAGAAGCTCGATAAAGTAGCGTACGTAAGATTTGCCTCTGTATATCGCTCGTTTGAAGACATACGTGAATTTGGCGAAGAAATTGCCCGCTTAGGGGAGTAATACCAATTTTATTAAAAATATGATCATTCTATCGCATTAAATAGCGCACTCACTGCGTTAAAAATTATTCATATAGAACAACTATATGTCATAATTTTAGCCTTGTTATTGCGCTATTTTCTTAGCGCTATAATGGACCACTAATTTAACGCAATTGGTATAATAAATGCTTAACCAAACTACTTTTACTGAACATGATGAAATGTATATGGCACGCGCCATAGAGCTTGCCAAAAAAGGTCGGTTTACTACCACACCTAACCCTAATGTTGGCTGTGTTTTAGTTAAAAATAATCAAATAATTGGTGAGGGTTTTCATCAATTAGCAGGTCAAGGCCATGCAGAAGTAAATGCACTGGCTGTCGCTGGAAAAAATGCACAAGGTGCAACGGCTTATGTAACGCTTGAACCGTGTAGTCATTATGGCCGTACGCCACCGTGCGCCGAAGGCTTAAAAGCTGCCGGTGTGGTAAAAGTAATTGCTGCTATGGTTGATACAAATCCACAAGTTGCTGGCAAAGGCCTTAAAATACTGAGCGACGCGGGTATTGACGTTGCTTACGGGTTACTCGAATCACAAGCTCGCGCACTTAACGTTGGCTTTTTTAAGCGTATGGAACAAGGCTTACCTTATGTGATTTGCAAAATGGCAGCGAGTATTGATGGTAAAACGGCGCTTAAAAATGGGCAAAGTAAGTGGATCACAAGTCCTGCTGCTCGACAAGACGTACAATTATACCGAGCGAAAAGCTGCGCTATTTTAACCGGTGCCGATACAGTGCTAGTAGACGATGCTAAACTTAATGTGCGACTAAGTGAGCTGCCTTGCACACTGCCTACTGATTTGCCGCTTCGCCAGCCCGTGCGTGTTATAATTGACTCTCAAAACCGTTTAACACCTGACCTTGCTTTATTTGAAATCCAAAGTGATGTAATAATATTTACGACTAAGGTTGATAAATCATTGCAATGGCCGCATTTTGTAAAGCATATTGAAGTTAGTGAAAGTAACGGTAAAGTTGATTTACAAGCCGTTTTAGAAAAACTTGGGCAACTGCAGTTTAATAATGTTTGGCTTGAAGCTGGCGCAACACTTGCTGGTAAAATGACAGAGCTTAATTTAGTTGACGAGTTTGTTTTTTATTTAGCGCCTAAACTAATGGGCCATGATGCAAAAAGTTTAGTTAATTTTCCTGAATTGACGAGTATGCAGAACACCGTTGATTTAACATTTAATGAATGTGCGCGCATTGGTGACGATTTACGTATCACCGCGTCAAAACTCATTAAAATCACTTAATAAAAAGAGTAGTGCTATGTTTACTGGGATAATAGAAGCCACAGGCAAAATTGCTTTATTACAAAAAAAACAAGGCGACTTAGCCATTCGTATCCAAAGTACTGATCTTGATATGAGAGACGTAAAGTTAGGTGACAGCATTGCAACTAATGGTGTTTGCTTAACTGTAGTTGATAAACATATTGATGGTTTTAGTGCGGATTTATCTAATGAGACGATTAGTTTGACCGGTTTTGCTCACTATGCTTTAGGACAAACGGTGAATCTTGAAAAAGCCATGCAACCTGTTTCTCGTTTAGGCGGTCATTTAGTGTCTGGCCATGTTGATGGTATCGCAACAATTACAAGTATTACAGCAAACGCCAGAGCAACAGAATATTGGCTTACAACTGACGAAAATTTAATGAAATACATTCCTTACAAAGGTTCGGTATGTATTGATGGTATAAGCCTGACAGTAAACGCTGTAGAGGGTAATAAATTCAAATTAACAATTGTCCCACACACGAGTGAGCAAACCACAATTGCTCATTTTAAAGTAGGTACCCAAGTTAATTTAGAAGTCGATCAAATTGCACGTTATTTAGAGCGCCTTATAAAGGGTGCAGAGCAACCAACGGGCTCTGATATTTCGATGAGCTTACTCGCTAAAGCGGGTTTTATTAAATAACGAAACTGACAACTTACACGAGCAAATTTATGAATTTACACAGTGCGCAAGAAATCATCGACGATATTAAAGCCGGTAAAATGGTTATTTTAATGGATGATGAAGATAGAGAAAATGAAGGCGATTTAATAATAGCTGCTGAGCATATTAGCGCAGAAGCGATTAATTTCATGGCTACCCATGGCCGTGGTTTAATTTGTTTAACCATGACGCAAGAGCGTTGCGAGCAACTTGATTTACCGTTAATGGTTAAAAACAATGGTGCAGCATTTTCGACTAACTTTACAATGTCGATAGAAGCATCAAAAGGTGTTACAACCGGTATTTCAGCAGCAGATAGAGCGCGTACAGTGCAAGCGGCTATAGCTAAAGGCGCAGTCCCAAGTGATATTGTTCAGCCTGGACATATTTTTCCTATTATGGCGCAACCTGGTGGCGTATTAACTCGCGCAGGACACACTGAAGCTGGCTGTGATTTAGCGCGTTTAGCTGGACTTGAAGCATCATCTGTTATTGTTGAAATACTTAATGCTGACGGCACTATGGCACGTCGCCCTGATTTAGAAGTTTTTGCGAAAGAGCACGATATTAAAATTGGCACCATTGCTGATTTAATCGAATACCGCAACTTAAACGAAACAACAATTGAGCAAGTAGCAAAATGTAAGTTACCAACTGTTCATGGTGAATTTGATTTAGTTACTTACAAAGACACAATTGACGGCCAATTACATTACGTATTGCTCAAAGGCGATATAAAAGATCAAGAGCCGACAAATGTACGTGTACATTTGCAAAGTACCTTTAACGATATTCTACTTTCAGACAGAAGTGCTGACCGTAGCTGGGGCCTTTCTGAAGCAATGGCTTATATCGCTAAAAATGAAGGTGCTTTAGTTATTTTAGGTAAGCAAGAAAGCACTGAAGAGTTAGAGGCAACTGTGAAAGCATTTGCAGCAGCTGATGCTGGCGAAAGCGTTACGCCACGTAAATTCAAAGGTACATCTCGTACTGTTGGCGTAGGTTCGCAAATACTTGCCGATCTTGGAATTAAACAAATGCGATTAATGAGTCGCCCTAAAAAGTACCATGCACTTTCGGGCTTTCATTTAGAAGTTGTTGATTACGTTGAGCCACAATAAGCATCACGCTTAAACTAGGCTATTATTTTATTTTTATGGTATGATGCGCAGCAATTTTTGCGCAATCGCAACCGCTTGAACTTATTTTTAGGGTTATCAAATGAAAATTATTGAAGGTAATAAGTACGCTCCAGGCAAAAAATTTGCCATTGTCATTTCTCGTTTTAATGACTTTATTGGTAGCAGCCTCCTTGCAGGTGCTGTTGATGAGCTAAAACGCACAGGTGGCGTATCAGATGACGACATTACCGTTATTTATGTGCCAGGCGCGGTAGAATTACCTTTAGCGGCTAAACGCGTTGCGGCAAAAAAAGAGTATGATGCAATCATCGCATTAGGCGTAGTGATCAGAGGTGGTACACCACACTTTGACCTAGTTGCTGGCGAATCAAACAAAGGTCTTGCGCAAGTATCACTTGAGTATGATATCCCGGTTGCATTTGGCGTATTAACCACAGAAAGCATTGAACAAGCAATTGAGCGTGCTGGCACCAAAATGGGCAATAAAGGCGGCGAAGCTGCTTTAGGCGCGCTTGAAATGGTTAATGTGTTAGATAAAATTTAAGTTTAAGGAATTTTTGTGAAACCAGCAGCAAGACGTAAAGCACGTATCTTAGCACTCCAAGCCGTTTATTCTTGGCAAATAAGTGGCAATTTAATTGCCGATATCGAACAACAAATGTTGATCGAAACAGACGTTACTAAAATTGATGTTGAATACTTTAAAGATCTAGCGACGGGTGTTGCTGTAAATTACAAGCAACTAGACGAAGCTGTATCACCACATTTAACACGTCCGTTTGATGACTTAGATATGGTTGAGCGTGCAATTTTACGTTTAAGCAGCTATGAGCTTAAGTTCCGTGAAGACGTACCTTATAAAGTTGCTATTAACGAAGGTATTGAGCTGGCCAAAATTTTTGGCGCTGAAGACAGCCATAAATTTGTAAACGGTGTACTTGATAAAGCTGTTAAGCATTTACGCAAGTAAGTAAACCGTTAAAGAGGGGAGCCGGCATAGGCCGGCTTTTTTGTGTATGAAGGAATTTGAATTAATTAACCGCTACTTTAAAGGTCGCGGTATCACCCGTCGTGATGTAAACCTAGGTATAGGGGATGATTGCGCTTTAGTAACCGTTCCACAAAACTGCCAACTTGCCGTTACAACAGACACTCTTGTTGCTGGCGTACACTTTTTTGATGATATTTCCCCTCGTGCATTAGGTCACAGAGCGCTTGCTGTTAATTTAAGTGATTTAGCGGCCATGGGCGCTGAGCCAACTTGGGTTTCAGTTGCGTTAACTTTGCCAAGTATTGACCCACAGTGGATTGAAGAGTTTACTGATGGCATGCATGAAATTGCTGAATATTTTAATGTGCAGATTATAGGTGGCGATACAACTCAGGGCCCACTAACCATCACTATTTGTGCGAAAGGGACTGTACCCGAAGGTACTGCACTTCGTCGTAGTGGCGCAAAAGTGGGTGATTGGATTTATGTTACGGGTCCGCTAGGTGACGCTGGACTTGCAATTGAGTCTCGCAAACAAGGTATAAGTATTGAGCCAGAGCATTTAAAGTACGTAAATAAACGCTTTGACTTTCCAACCCCACGTGTTGCTGCAGGGCAGGTATTACGAGGCCTTGCATCATCGGCTATCGATGTGTCGGACGGCTTAATCGCTGATTTAAGTCATATACTCGATATGTCACAAGTAAGTGCAGTGGTGAATATTGAAAGTATTCCAACTTCAGATGCGATGCAAGCAAGCCTTGATTTTAATCAGCAGCTGCCATTTATTCTCAGTTACGGTGATGATTACGAATTAATTTTTACGGTCCCTGATAGCAATAAGAGTATGTTAGAAATAAAGCTACGCCAGTATGGTGTAGATGCAACATGCATTGGCCAAGTTAAAAGTGGCGATGGCCAAATTGAGCTTTTACACAACGGTGAAAAGTTTGATTTTGAACCGCAGGGTTTTGAGCACTTTGCAAAGGAGCTGGTTTGAACAATAACCGCAAGTTTAATTTAAAGCGTCCACATCAGTTTTTTGGTCTGGGCTTTGGGACTGGGCTTGCCCCTAAAGCGCCCGGTACATTTGGTACATTTGCTGCCTTGCCATTCATTTTTATGACCATGTATTATCCGTTATGGCTGCAAATTGTATTTGCCGTTGTGATCAGTATATTTGGTATATGGGCGTGCGGTAAAACGGCTGATGATTTAGGCGTGCACGATCATCCTGCTATTGTATGGGATGAAGTGGCGGGTTATTACATCACTATGATTGGCGCAGCACTTAACTGGCAAACATTACTCGTAGGTTTTTTGTTATTTCGCTTTTTTGATATAGCAAAACCCGGCCCAATCCGTATGCTAGACAAACGAGTACATGGCGGTTTAGGTATAATGGCCGACGATATACTTGCGGGTATTTTTTCGCTTATATGTTTACAAGCGTTAATAAAAGTGGGTTTACTGCCCTTTTAATTTTTATATTTGATTTGTTTAACTAGGTGGCAGCAATATGATGCGATTTTTACTGGTTTGTGTACTTATGTTGTGCGCGACGCCAAGTTGGGCTTCAATTACTGATTACGTAGTTAAGCAATGGAATATAAAAGATGGCCTACCGTCGCAATCACTTAAAAGTGTTGTGCAAGATCAGCAAGGCTATATGTGGCTTGGTACGCAATTTGGTTTAAGCCGTTTTGATGGTACAACATTTACAAATTACAACACGCAAAATAGTCCATTCTTGCCTAGTAATGGTGTTAATAAGCTTTTAGTCGATTCTAGTGGTTTGTTATGGGTAGGCACTAAAAGTGGCTTGGTAGTTATTAACCCAGCCACATTTGCAGCACAAGAATTTAATATTAAAGGTCCAGTAAGGGATATTCTTGAGGACTCTAAAGGTAGCATATGGATTGCGGCCAACGGCTTATACTATGTAGATAGAGGGCAAGTTGATTTACGCACTGAAGTAAATGGTCCTCTACCTATTGTTAATGCTACTGTGATCACACAAATAGTTGGCTCTGTTAGCCAAATGGCACTCTCTCCTGAAGGCATTTGGCTGGTTAATGATCGTCATTTATTACGCCTTACAAAAAACTCATCAGATTTTTCTAAACTACGTTTAGAGCTTACCGCAAAAATATCTTTACCAGAGCGCCTAGCGCAAACCATAGTGCACGATTTATCATTTTTAAATGGTAATTTGTATATAGCTTCTGAGCTAGGTGCATACTTTTTAGATTTAGATGACGAGCTAAGACCTTTTCCTCTACCTAATGCAAATAACTCAGCCGTTTATAAGTTTATGAGTGATACCGATGGTGGCTTGTGGGTTTCGACCTATGGACGCTTATTATTCAGAGATAAAACCGGTGAGTGGCAATGGGTAGAGCCTAGCCAACTCGATCAAAGTATATGGTTTGCTGATATTTTTAGAGATGATAAAAATAACGTTTGGTTAGCAAGCTTTAGTGAAGGCTTGTGGCTTGCTCATGAAGGGCGAGTCGAAAGGCATTCAGCAGTTTCAAATATGACCGAATCTGTTATGGCTATTAGCCAAGCACCCGATGGTAAACTGTGGGTTGCGAATAAAAGCGGCATTGGTTATTTCGATTTAGATAAAAGTTTTATTAATTTAGTCCCAAGTAGTAAATATGGATACGCATCAGTACACGATCTACAATTTGATGGTGAGCGATTATATATAGCCACAGGGCGCGGCTTATTTGTTTTTGAAAACAAGACACTTTACACCGTCCCTGGTCGAGCACTTCGCGATAATCCGGTATTTGCAATAAGTCGCTCTAGTAAAGGCGGCTTTTGGATTGGTACCGGACGCGGTTTATATCGATTAAATTATGCTGGTTTAACGCCTTTTGCCTATAACGCTTTTTTAGGTAGTAAGTTTATTACCTACGTATTAGATAAAACAAACTTTGGTGTGATTGGTACTAGTAAGGGCGCATATTACTTTACAGACCGTGGCATTGAAAAAATTGGCGACCAAACAACACTTGAAAGCGCATACGTAACTAGCGTGCTACATATAGATGGCGTGGGTATTTTAATAGGCTCTCTTAACGATGGGCTTTTTTACAGAAGTACGCAAGGGCAATGGCGTCAGCTCGATGCAGCTAATGGTTTACCGTATGGTTCTATATTTAGCCTAGAATATGATGAAAAGTTAAAGCATGTTTGGGTAAGCACCATGAAAGGTGTTTACAGAATGCCTGTAGAGCAATTTAAAACAGAAATAAAAAGCTTAAAAGTTGAAGAAGTAATTTCATCTTTTGACCGTCAACTTGATGGTAAAGCGAATCAATGTTGTAGTGGACTTGGGCATGATGCGGTAGCAGACACCGGAAATTCTATTTGGTACCCAAGCTTACAAGGTGTTGTTGAAATACCTAAAAATGTAGAGCTATTTGGTGTGCTTGCATTAAAGCCAACAATAGAGACAATAACAACGCCACTTCGTCATTTAACTACCGCTGCGCTTGGTAAAAAACCATCATTAGAAACAGACGAGCGTGATATAACGCTAACTTACACAGCTATTGATTACTATGCACCAAACAGCATTGAATTTAGATATAAACTAAGTGGCTTAGATAGTGACTGGCGCTATGCAAATACGCGACGTGAAGCTATTTATACTAACTTGCCTCCTGGCTCGTTTTTGTTTCAATTAGAAGCTAAGCGCCAAGGTGAAGACTGGGCTAAAGCGCAAGATGTAGAATACGGTTTTGTAGTGCCTGAGCGCTTTGACGAAACAATTTACTTTAGGCTTTTAATTACCAGTGGTTTTATTTTGCTTTTTTATCTCATTTTTTGGGTGTTTAGAGCACAAGAGCGCAGAAAACAAGAAGCATTAGAGGGCTTAATCACTGAGCGTACCTTAGAGCTTCGCCAAGCTAATGATAAATTAGGCCAAGTGAATTCACAGCTTAAATTAGTGAGTCACTCAGATGAGCTAACAGGGCTACGTAGTCGCCGCTTTTTGTTTGATCAACTCCCTAAAGATATTGAGCACTTTCAACGTAATTCACAGTCGCTGCAGGCACAAGGTAAGTCACTGGTGCTGGTAATTATTAACTTTGATAACTTCAGCCGTATTAACGATGCGTATGGCCCAATTGCAGGTGATAGCTGCTTACAGCAAATGGCTGCATTGTTAAATTCGCGTACGCAGGGCTCTGACTATGTGGCACGTTGGAGTGGTGATGAGTTTTTATTATTATTACGTGACTTTAAATGCAATAAAATAGACAGCTATGCTTCAGAACTTTGTAAAGTAATAGCGGCTAATTCGTTCCAATTACCAAATGGAAAAACAACTAATATCACGGCATCAATTGGTTGGTCATTTTATCCATTACCTTTATTAGGCGGGCAGGTAATTAGCTGGGAAACCTCTATTAACTTAGCAGATATAGCATTGCATCAAGTTAAAAAACGCGGTGGTGATGGTGTGGCTAATATTACGTTTGATGAGCAGCTCGATGCATTTGAGTTTGAACAAAACTCTAATGTTGATCAGCAATTAGGTATTTTACAAAGTAATGGCTTGGCAGATATAAAAGTGTGGATGCGATAATGCCCGACCAAGGTTATTGGTCAGGCATGGTGAGGTTAACTCTATTTGTTAAGCCAAGCTGGTAATATTGCAATCGACTCAGGGGCTGTAAATGCCGTACTGGTATCGGCGCTTATATCACCGCCTGCACTGCTTAAAATATTATTAAATCGCATAACCACATTATTTGACTTCTCAGCTACGTATAAATCTGTTCCGGTATACATAATATCAACAGGGTTACCCAGTAGGGTATTTGGACCGCTAATAGTGGTACTTATGTTTACCAAGCCCGATGCCGTTGCTACGTTATTCAATACGTATATTTTGCCATCGTCAGCAACTGCTGCGCTACCAACATCAGAGAGTATTAGCGAGCCACTTAGCGAGTCGTAGTCGATGCCGTGCATGTTGCTTGGTGCTGCTAATGCTGTACCTGCATTTGCTGGCGTTATAAGCCTATCCTCAACTGCAATATTAGTACTACCAGCCATTAGTTTGCTTTTAACTTCGTCAAATACAGCAACGGTTCCATTTGTTAGTGCTACAAAAGCTCGATCAGTGTTTGCATCGTAATCAACATCCCAAGGGCGAGCATCGTTTGCAAACGTAAGCGTCATTAATGGGCTTGCATCCCCTGTGGTGCAAGTTGAAAATATTGAAATACTTGGAGTATCTGCATTATTTTCTGCAACTAAAATCATACCGCTATCAGAAGCCACATCAAGACCTTTAGGAGATATAAGGCCTGTATTCGAACCAGTAATAATGCTGTCTTGGTTCGTATTATAAGTTTGCCCATCTCTGTTTATTGCCACTTTATTTGAAATAACAATACCGCCAATTGAGGTTGTACTGTTATCGAACGTTGTATAACTATTACCCGCTTTATCAAAAGTTACACTTTCGATAGTTTGACTTGCATTATAGTTGCCAATTTCTGTGTTAAGTTGTGAACTTAATCGACTAATTTGCCCAGTTGTTTCACCTGCAGTGCCCGGATTACTACTTACAGCAACACCTAGCAGCGCCATATTAGCGGTATCACTATCTGAAATATCAGCCATTTCATTTTGTATACCCAGTTTAGTAATTGACTCAGGTTTAATTGTTGAGGTAACTAAATCAGGAGTGATATCGCCGCTCTCACCTGAAAATATATTGCTGAACACAAGAACAGCATCATTTGATTTTTCAGCTACACGTAAGTCACTACCTTCAAGGCTAATATCAACTGGGTTACCAAGCATTGTTGCTGGACCGGCAATACTTCGTGCAACGCTTACTAAGCCCTCTGCAGTTGAAGCATTATTAATTACAAATAACGAACCATCGGTTGCGTCTGAGGCACTGCCTACATCAGACAAAACAAGTTTGTTAGTATTTGAGTCATAAACAATGCCGTGAATATTTACAGATATTTGCGTGCCATCATTATTACTTGGAGTAATTGTGCGGCTTGGCATTGCGGCAAATTCACCACCAACAAAATTATCATAAACGGCTACATCACCATTTGTTAGTGCGACATAAAGGCGGTCGTTAGATTCATCATAATCAACATCCCACGGCGCCGCTTCTGTAATAGTTGTGCCTAAAGGCGCTGCATCGCCCGCGGCTGTAGCGCCAAAAGTCGTTACTTGCATAGCGCCAAAGTCAGCAATAAAAACAAGGCCACTCTTTTGTGCTACAGCTATTCCTTTAGGGTTTACCAGTGTTGTGTTAGTACCTGTTATTTCGCGATCTGTATTAGCTGTATAGGTTGCGCCGTCACTACGATTTGCAAGCTGGCAAATAGTTTTAATACTGCCATTTTCGCTGTCGCTTGCTTGCAATAAATTACCTAAGCTATCAAATGCAACGCCTTCGTTAGCTGTTGTATTAAAGGTTTTTAGTTTAGAGGCGTTTTGGTTAATTAAATCGATAGTGCCTGTATTGCTCTCGCCATTGTTTGCCAAAATTAATGTGGCTGATGCAAAACCAGGGTTGCCATTTGTACCGTCGGTACCGTTTTGTCCATCGGTGCCTGCAATACCATCTACGCCGTTTTCACCATCGTCTGAGCTACAGCCTGTAATGCCGATTAATACTGCAAGTGTTAAAGCTGAAAAACTAAGCGTGTGTTTAAGTGTGTTTTTTTGTGTTGAATGAGTTGTTAAATTAGCTTTATTCATCATTTTTACCTTTTAAATATTCCATCAAATGTAGGTAAATAACGCGCTTGCTCATAAGGCATAGACTAAGCGGCACCGATTATTTACATGTTAACCTCATATCAATAACGGCTATAAAATGAAACTGGATGCAAAAAAGTTAAAATTAAAAACAAAAAAAGGAGCCTTGAGGCTCCTTTTTAATAAACTAAGTAAATAGCTTAAGCGATAAACGCCTTAATAGCGTTTAATATTCCTTGCTCGCCTAATCCCATTTCATCGTGCATTTCATCTTGCGTGCCGTGTTTAATAAACTCATCAGGAATACCTAAGTTAAGGATATTAATATCAGCTTTTTGCGTTGCCAAGTATTCATTAACTGCAGAGCCGGCACCGCCAGCAATCGCGTTATCTTCAAGCGTAACAAAGGTATCGTGGCTAGTAGCAAGCTCATTTAAAAGTGCAGTATCAAGTGGTTTAATAAAACGCATATTAACAAGCGTTGCATCTAATTCGTTAGCTGCAAGCTGGGCGTTTTCAAGTAATGTACCGAACGATAAAATGGCAATTTTACTGCCTTTCTTAATTGTATCTGCCTTACCTATTTCGAGCAGTTGCATAGTGCTTTCAATGTCTGCAGTACCTGCGCTACCTCGAGGGTAACGAACTGCAACAGGGCAGTTTTCTTTATAACCGGTGTATAGCATTTGGCGGCATTCGTTGGTGTCGCTTGGTGCCATAATTACCATATTTGGAATACAGCGCATAAAGCTTAAATCGTACGCACCTTGGTGAGTTTCACCATCGGCTCCAACAATACCAGCGCGGTCAATGGCAAATAATACAGGTAAGTTTTGCAGTGCAACATCATGTATTAATTGGTCATACGCACGTTGTAAAAAGCTCGAGTAAATAGCAACAACAGGTTTTAAACCTTCACAAGCAAAACCAGCTGCTAAAGTAACAGCATGCTGCTCTGCAATGGCCACATCAAAGTATTGATCTGGAAACTCTTTAGAAAAACGTACCATGCCAGAGCCTTCGCGCATTGCTGGCGTAATAGCCATTAACTTGCTGTCTTGCTTTGCCATGTCGCATAACCAATCGCCGAAAACTTTTGAAAAAGTAGCAGCGCTAGGTTTAGATTTAGGCAGGCTAGTTGTGCTCGGATCGAATTTTGGTACACCATGGTAGCCAATAGGATCGGCTTCAGCCGGTTTGTAGCCCTTACCTTTTTGCGTTTTTATATGTAAAAGCTGTGGGCCTTTTAAATTACGCATATTACGCAATGTATCTACAAGCATGTTTACATCGTGACCATCAATTGGGCCTATGTAATTTAGGCCTAATTCTTCAAAGAAGGTCCCCGGGATCATCATGCCCTTAATGTGCTCTTCCATTTTACTGGCAAGTTGCTTTACCGGAGGCACACCTGAGAGTAACTTTTTACTGCCTTCACGAATGTTAGTATAAAAGCTACCTGATAAAATTCGGGCAAAGTGATTTGTTAATGCGCCAACATTTTCTGAAATCGACATTTCGTTATCATTTAAAATAATAAGCATGTCTGATTTTACATCGCCTAAATGATTCATCGCTTCAAATGCCATGCCTGCGGTGATAGCTCCGTCACCAATAATGGCTACAGATTTTCGACCTTTGCCTTCTTTTTGGGCGGCAATAGACATACCTAAGGCAGCTGAAATAGAGGTGCTTGAATGACCTACGCTAAACGTATCGTATTGGCTTTCATCGCGAAAAGGAAAAGGGTGCAAACCGTCTTTTTGGCGAATAGTGTGCATTTGGTCGCGACGACCTGTAAGGATTTTATGTGGATAAGCTTGGTGACCCACATCCCAAACTAGGCGATCGTCTGGAGTGTTATAAACATAATGTAGCGCAACGGTTAGTTCAACCGTCCCTAAACCAGACGCTAGATGACCGCTACTTTGCGATACTGAGTTGAGTAAATAATCGCGCAGCTCATTGCTAAATGCAGGGAGTTTGTCTTGCGCTAAGTCACGCAATTGGGCTGGCTCGTCAACCAAATTAAGTAATGGATACTTGCTACTATCAAGTGTCATGGTTTTATATATATCCTTCGCTAACATTAATTCATTCAAAGCTTTTACGAATAATTAATGTTGAGTAATAATGTCAGTGCTAATTGCAATACGTATGAGCAAAAATTAGTGGTCACGCTCAATTAGGTAATTTGCTAGCGACGCAAGAAGTGTTGTGTCAGCATCTATATTTGCCAACGCTTCATGGGCTTGTTGTATTAAATTTTGCGCCTTTTCTTTAGCGCCTAGCATACCTAATAACGCCGGATATGTCGCTTTATTCGCGGCAATATCGGAGCCTTGTGGTTTACCTAAAGTAACCGTATCGCCTTCAACATCTAAAATGTCGTCGTGTACTTGAAACGCCAGCCCTATAGCATACCCAAAAATGCTTAAATTTTCTAAGGTTTGTTGATCTGCCTTTTCACTGCACAGTGCACCAAGTGTAATTGCACAATTAATTAAAGCTCCGGTTTTTAGCTTATGTATTCGCTCAAGCTCTTGTACGGTAATTACTTTATCTGTTGCTGCTATGTCAAGACCTTGTCCGCCTACCATGCCCTCAAGGCCTGATGCGTTGGCAAGCGTAGCAATCATTTTTACTTGTGTTTGCGACGAGCATGTAAATTTGTGATTCGCAATAAGCTCAAAGGCGAGTGTTTGTAGGGCATCACCGGCTAAAATTGCATTTGCCTCGCCAAATTCTATATGGCAAGTAGGGCGGCCACGGCGTAAGTCGTCATCGTCCATAGCGGGCAAATCATCATGAACTAGCGAATAGCTATGGATACACTCAATTGCAGCTGCAAGTACATGTAAGTCTTGCTGGTTTGCACCGAGCATTTTACCTGTGGCATAAACTAAAAATGGACGTAATCTTTTACCGCCATTAAATAATCCATACTGGGTGGCGTTCTTGACTGTTTCTTCAGTATCGAGAGGCTGTTTAAAATGCTGTTGTAAGGTCGCTACTACATCTTTTTGAGCACGTTCGATATAATTATTTATGCTCACAGCTATTCCATATCATTATCAAAATTCGTAAGAACTGACTTTTCGCCATTCCCCATCAAAATTGATACTTTTTGTTCTGCTTGCTGTAATTTACCTGATGAAGCACTTGCTAATGCAATTCCACGCTCAAATTGCTTTAACGATTGCTCAAGCGATAAGTCACCTTGTTCCATGTCACTAACGATTGTAGATAATTCTTCTAGTGCTTGTTCGAAACTTAAGTTTTCAGGTTTTTTAGTCGCCATCTTTATTTCAGCTTACATAATAAATTTAGGGGTCAATTTTAGGGGGAATGCTAAACTAGGTCAAAGGATGATATTGGTTTTTTACCTTTATAACGTTAAATTATATTTCAAGTGTATTAATAAAGCCTTAATAGCGGTCTGTTAGTTTAATAAATCAATTGATAATTAGGTAGCCCTTATAACTTGATCTAAAATAGTGCTAAAGGCTGCTTTTTATGTTTATTTATAAAAATGGCTTAAGCAATTCAATATGTTGCCGATAAGCAGTTAATAATAAAAGTTTATGATAAGGCCATTAAGCATGAAACTTCTGGAGGAAATGTGGATTTAGCAACCATAATCGGGATCCTAGGCGCAATTGGCTTAATTGTCATGTCTATGTTTATGAGTAGTAGCGGTGAAATGGCTATGTTTGCCGATGCTCCTTCTAGTGTAATTGTATTTGGTGGTTCACTTTTCATTGTTTTATCAAATTTCACCATGTCGCAGTTTTTGGGTATAGGTAAAGTTGTTGCTAAAGCGTTTATGTTTAAAATTGAAACGCCAGAAGAACTTATTGAAAAAGCAGTAGAACTTGCTGATTCAGCTCGTAAAGGGGGCTTTTTAGCACTCGAAGAAGCTGAAATCCCAAATCCATTTATGCGCAAAGGCGTCGACATGCTTGTTGATGGCCATGACGCAGATGTTGTTCGCGCCACACTTCAAAAAGACATCTCTTTAACCACTACTCGACATGAAATGGGTGCAGGCTTATTTAAGTCATTAGCCGATATTGCACCAGCAATGGGAATGATTGGTACTCTAATTGGCTTAGTTGCAATGTTATCTAACATGGATGACCCAAAAGCAATTGGCCCGGCAATGGCGGTAGCGCTTTTAACAACTTTATATGGTGCGTTTTTAGCCAATGTTGTGGCAATTCCTATTCAGGTAAAACTTGAACTGCGTAAAGACGAAGAAGCTATGAATCAGCGTTTAATTTTAGATGCTATTTTAGGTATACAAGATGGCCAAAATCCAAAAGTTATCGAAGGTATTTTGAAAAATTACTTAGCTGAATCTAAACGCAAAGTAGATACCGAGGAGTAATTATGTCTGATCAAGAGTGCAAATGCCCACCACCAGGCCTACCAGCATGGATGGGAACGTTTGCCGATTTAATGTCACTGTTAATGTGCTTTTTTGTACTCTTGCTTGCGTTTTCAGAAATGGATGTACTTAAGTTTAAACAAATTGCGGGCTCTATGAAGTTTGCTTTTGGTGTGCAGAATAAAATTGAAGTAAAAGATATCCCTAAAGGTACCTCTGTTATTGCTATGGAGTTTACCCCAGGCAAACCAGAGCCAACCCCAATAGAAACCATTCAGCAGCAAACAGTCGAAATGACTCAACAAATGTTAGAGTTTCAGGCTGGAGATGAAAGCTCAGCTGGCGGCAGGCAAGAACAACGCGGGGATAAACGTGGTGGCGAATCTCGTAGTACTTCTCAAGAGCAATCGTCAGAGCAAGTAACTTCAGCGGCCGATCAGGAACAAACTAACGAGCTCGTTAAAAAAATCGCGCAGCAGCTTGAAAAGCAAATAATAGATGGTGCAATTGAGCTTGAATCTTTAGGGCAGCAAATAATTATTCGTATTAGAGAGAATGGTTCATTTCCTTCGGGTAGTGCATTTTTACAACCTAAGTTTAAACCCATAATTCAAGATATTGGTGTACTGTTAAAAGATGTACCTGGCGAAATAACTGTATCTGGCCATACCGACGATTTTCAGGTATCGAATGAGCTATATATTAATAATTGGGACTTATCGTCAAAGCGAGCTGTAGCTGTAGCAAGCGAGCTGCAAACGGTGCAAGGGTTTGATAAAAACCGCATGATGGTAGTGGGGCGAGCTGATACTCGTCCACTTGTTCCAAACGATTCAAATGAAGATCGCCGAAGAAACCGTCGAGTAGAAATATCAATCCTGCAAGGTAAGGCTAAAGAGTCTGCTCCTATTGATGTGCGCTAAGTTATTGCTTGTGTTATATTTCACTATGTTTGTTTTGATTTAAGGTACTTAATTGCCTTAAGTATCTTGGCAATTTCGTCATTTTAGCTTACAGTACATTTCCTTAACATATGTAATGGAGTGCCTGTGAAAATAATCAATAAATATTGCGATATGCCGGGTAATGGTGATGGTACTGATGACGATAAAAAAACAAAATAGGGCAGAGTATTTTGCCTGAATGGTTTTTATATATTGTTAGTATTTTAAGCAAAAGCTGGGTTTTAATGCTAAGTCCGGCTATTTTTATATTTTTTGTATTTAAAGATCGCCTAGCCTTTCGATTTGTATTACTTACCGCAGCTTTTTTCCTCTTTGGTAACCTAACTGCTTCAAGCCTACGAGCGTTTGATGACATTTATATTTATCGTTATTTAGTTTGGGCGATCACAGATATTATTTGGATGGCACTTATAGCTTACTGGGGTATAAAGGATAAAGTTTATTTATGGCAATGTGTTATTGGGCAACTAGTTGTTATTGGCGCACCTATATTACAACTATTCCGATTAGTTGACCGCCATTTGTGGGATTTAGCTTACAGTACCGTTATTTATCAGACCCTAATGCCATTTATCAATATTGCCACGGTGGTTGTATGCTATTTACCTTTAATTATCCTTTTCACTAAGCAAGGTAGTGTAAAGTCAAAAATAGAAAACTCCCCACCTTCAAAATAGCTGTGCTAAACTACTGTTTATATAAACAGTGAGTGAGCGACTCCCATGAAACTCTACATTGCAGAAAAACCATCACTAGGCAGAGCAATTGCTGATGCCTTACCAAAACCACATAAAAAACATGATGGTTATATAGAAGTCGCTAATGGCGATTGTGTATCGTGGTGTATTGGGCATTTGCTAGAACAAGCAGAACCCGATGACTATGATGAGCGCTTTAAAAAATGGCAGTTTGAACACTTACCTATAATACCTGAACAGTGGAAGTTAAAAGCCAAAACCAAAACTCGCAAACAGCTCACTGTTTTAAAAAAATTAATTAAACAGGCCTCGCAACTTATTCACGCTGGCGATCCAGACCGTGAAGGCCAGCTACTAGTCGATCAAGTAATAGAAGAAGCCAAAATAAGTCAGGCTAAAAAGCAAAGTACGCAACGTTTACTCATTAGTGATTTAAATTTGTCCGCAGTAAAAAAATCACTGGGTACTATGCGTTCTAATCGAGATTTTATTCCGTTAAGTGTATCTGCTTTAGCGCGCTCTCGTGCTGATTGGCTATTTGGTATGAATTTAACGCGTGCATATACGTTAGCAGGGCAAAAAGCAGGGTTTGGTAATGTACTTTCGGTAGGGCGAGTACAAACCCCTATTTTAGGTCTTGTTGTTAATAGAGATAACGAAATAGCGAACTTTGTATCTAAGCCTTTTTACGATGTATTGGCGCATTTGCTTACTCCAGATAATCAACCATTCATAGCTAAGTGGGTTCCTAGTAAAGCATGTGAGCCACATCAAGATGAAGAAGGGCGAATACTTAACAAAGCTCTTGCAGAAAATGTTGCTTCACGTATTACAAAGCAAAGTGCTGAGCTTACTTCTCTCGACCAAAAACAAAAAAAGCAAAGTGCTCCATTACCTTATAATTTATCTGCACTACAAATCGATGCGGCTAAAGCATTTGGTATGCCAGCTCAAAAAGTATTGGATATTTGCCAAATACTTTACGAACGTCATAAATTAATAACTTACCCACGCTCAGACAATCGTTATTTACCTAAAGATCACCATCAAGAAGCATCTGCTATTTTAAAGGCAATAAGTGCGAATGGGGGGCAAAGCAGTGAATTAGTAAACGGGGCTGATGTAAAAAAGCGTAGTAAATGTTTTAACGATTCAAAAGTAGCAGCCCATCATGCCATTGTGCCTACGGCTAAGCAGTTAAAGTCAGCGAGTTTGAGCGGTGACGAAGCAAAGGTATATCAATTAATAAGCCGTCATTACTTAATTCAGTTTTATCCCGACTATATATATAACGAAACTAAAGCTGAGGTAATTATTGCTGGTGGGCTTTTTAAGGCAAATGCAAAGCAAGATGTAAGCTTGGGTTTTAAGGTGTTAATGGGTAAATCTGAATTAAAAGATGAAGCCTCGCTACCTCCTTTAACAAAAGGTATGCCTCTTTTTTGCGATAAAGGCGAAGTAGTCGAAAAGCATACATCACCCCCTGCTTATTTTACCGATGCCACATTATTGGCTGCGATGACGGGCATTAGCCGTTATGTTAAAGATCCACAAATTAAAAAAGTATTAAAAGACACTGATGGTTTAGGTACGGAGGCAACACGTGCGGGAATAATCGAGTTGCTATTTAAGCGGCGTTTTTTAAAACGTGAAGGTAAGTCAATTAGAGCGACCGAAACGGGACTTGCTCTTATTAGCGTATTACCACAAGGTTTAGCGAGTCCTGATTTAACCGCAAAGTGGGAGTCGAGCTTAGGTGATATTGCACAGCAGGCAATGAGTTATCAGCAATTTTTACAGCCTTTACTTGCTGACCTAAATGGGTTTGTTCAATTAGCAGCAAACTGCGATAGCAATGCATTTGCGAAGTTACCAAAAAGCTCACCTAAAAAACGTTTTGCTAAACGAGGTGGAAAAGCGACCTTTAAAAAGTCGAGTTATAAAAAAAGCTCTGTTGCTAGTTAGCAACAGAGCTTTTTTATTAAACCATATTACTTAACCTGAACTCTGTTTGAGATAGATTTATTATCCAGAATTCAGGTTACTTATTAAATAAAGCAACAGCAGCGTTACTCATTGCTTTTATTCCAGTAGGAATAGCAACTTTATAATCTGGTGCAAATTTACTAGAGTGTAGAGAAGGGAGTACCTCAGCTGTTTTTATTGAATCTGCATATTGTGCTTGGTTTACGCCTCCTAGCCAAAAGAGGGTGATAGGGATATTTTCATCGGTGCGCCCGTATAGGCCAAAATCTTCACCCGCCATTACAGCTTGTGTTTCAAGTACATTAGTATCGCCAATTGCGCTGGCAATAGAATTTCTAACAATGTCTGTTTGTGCAGGGTTATTATAAGTAGATGGAATCGATTCATCTTCATGTACATATACTACAGGGTAGTTTGATTCATCCAATCCAGCGCTTTGTGCTATCCCAGCTGTAATACGTTTGATAGCAGCTATTTGAGCGCTTCTTACATCGGGGTTATAGCTTCTAAGAGTGAGTTGTAGTTTTACTTCATCCGAAATCACATTATGTTTTGAACCACCATGAATAGACCCCACTGTAATCACAGAAGGCTCAAGCGGTGAAAGCTCTCGGCTTGTGATTGTTTGCAAAGCAAGTACAGTGCGTGCAGCTATAACCACTGGGTCTATAGTTGTATGCGGATAAGCACCATGACCACCTTTACCTTTAATTGTAATATCGACAGAATCTACACTTGCCATCGTGTATTCATTTTTCATTGATACCTTACCAGCGGGGACGCTAGCGCTTACATGTAAAGCAATTATATGATCAGGTTTTGCAAATTTACTAAATAGTCCTTCGCTTAACATCGCTTTAGCACCCCCACCTACTTCTTCTGCAGGCTGTGCAACCATCATTAATGTACCTTGCCACTGTTTTTTATGAGCAATTAACTGCTCTGCAGTTCCAATAAAAGAGCTCATGTGGATATCGTGGCCACAGCCGTGCATTACACCTACTTTTGCACCGTGCTCATCTATTACTTTGACTTTTGAGGCATAGGATTTTCCTGTTTGCTCAATAATAGGTAAGCCATCAGTATCAGTGCGGATCATTACTGTCGGCCCTTCACCATTTTTATAAATACCAACTACACCAAAGCCACCTACATTACTTGTTACTTTAAAACCCAGCTGAGTTAATCTATCTGCTATCTTTTTACCTGTTTTTTGTTCGTGATAAGAGAGCTCTGGGGATTGGTGTAAGTCGAGGTAAAACTTTTCAATAGCTGGCATGGCTTTGCTTAAATTCAAATCGAGTCTATTTGCTTGTACTAATGGGCTTGCTAATAAAAGTATTGCACTTAGGTAAGTTAATTTCATATTTTCCCTTATTGTTGAATATGTATACCGAGTGATTTAGGTATATGACTTGTAATTATTATGTTCACCACCATATAAAAACCTAAATAGACGAATATGGCAATCAATTCAATGAGCAACATAGTTAGTATTAATGCGCAAAACCTTCAACAAGTACTCGGTGAAACATCACAACAAAAATTGGTGTTGCTTAACTTTTTCTCTCCTCAAAGTCCTGACTGCATTGGACAGGCTGCAATTTTAGATAAAGTAGCAGCAGAATATGCAAGCTATATAGTAGTAGCAAACCTAGATTGCGATGCAGAACAAGCACTCGCTTCTCAACTTGCGCAACAAGTTGGTCTGCAAACACTGCCTACGCTTGTATTATTAAAAGACTCCGCACCAGTAGATTTACTTGCAGGTGTTCAAAGCGAAGCGCAAATACGCGAAGCCCTAGCAAAGCATTTACCTGCGCAACAAGACTTACTATTAGAGCAAGCAAAGCAAGCGTTATTAAAGTCAGATTTAAATGCTGCATTTAATTATGCAAAGCAAGCTTATGAAATAGACAGCGGTAATGCACGTATCAAGTTAGTGCTAGCAGACATATGTATTCAAATTCACAAGGTAGATGAAGCGCAAGCGCTTATAAATACAATAGATGCACAAGAGCAAGATGCTTACTTTAATAATATAAAAGCAAAATGCGAAGCCGCGCTTGAAGCAAAAGATTCACCAGAGATTAAAGAAAAGCAACAACAAGTAGAAAAGTATCCAAATGACTTAGAATTAAAAGAAGAGCTCAGTATTTTACTTAATGAAGCAGGCAGAAAAGAAGAAGCATTGGATGTACTGTTTACAGTTCTACAAAAAGATCTGAACTTCAACGAAGCAAAACCAAGCTTTTTAGCCATTATTGCCTCTTTACCTGATGGCGACGCACTCGCAGCTAAGTATCGTCGCAAGTTATATAGTATTTTATACTAGGGTCTGTTGCTCTTTGCGGATTAAAATTTGTTCAAACTAGGGGGTGTTTAATCGCGGCGCGAGATTTGTAACCTAGTGGGCTAAGTAAAAACCGAGTAACAAAGAGTAAATAGCCCCTAGGAAGAACCCTTTGGGCAGCGCCTGTTTGGCATTAATTCTACGTTATCGCCTATTTATGGGGAGTAACCACACTACATAGGCTCTGCCTTGCCTGAATACCAAACAGGCTGCTGCAAATTTAACCTTGAAAGATAAACAGACCCTAGATTCTAATAACTATTACTTTTGAGAAGCACCTAAATAAGGTGCTTTTTGCATTTTTAAGGTTTTAATTAATAGCTTTAGTATGGTTTAGCTATGTAAAAACAAGAGTTATCAACAGGGTTTTGTGGGTAACTTGTGTTTATCGTGTGTGCTTGCTTGGGGCTCAATTTTAATTACTATTTTATGCAAATAACGCTTGCGTAAAATCCGCCGCTCCCTATAATGCGACCCCACTGAGACGGGAAACGCCGAAGCATAGCGAGGCACGAACTACTCACAGAGTTAAATAAAACTTCGGTTTTAAATCTTCTAAAAAGAAAGTTTAAAACAAAGTGTTGACTCGAAAAATAAAGGGTGTATTATTCGCATCCCTTGAGACGCTAAAGCGACTCAAAACGTTCTTTAACAATATAAAGCAATCATCTGTGTGGGCACTCG
>NZ_JACJEP010000012.1:0-129235 GCF_014164135.1 Pseudoalteromonas sp. SG45-1 | reverse complement strand
GGCAAGATGTGGAAGTGGTGTGAGCCATTAAGCTAACTTGTACTAATTACCCGTGAGGCTTAACCATACAACGCCAAACGCGTTTTATGCGACAGTTTGACAGAAGTTAATATGACTAAAGTAGAAATTACTTAAAGAAAGACTTAAAAAATATTATCAGATATTTTCCAAATTCAGTTAATGCGTAGAGATACGAATTAACGCCCAAATTTGCTTGGTGACAATAGCGTTTTGGACCCACCTGATTCCATGTCGAACTCAGTAGTGAAACGAAACAGCGCCGATGATAGTGTAGCATTTGCTATGTGAAAGTAGGACATTACCAGGCTTCAAATTGTAGAGACCCGTTACAGCAATGTGACGGGTTTTTTGCTATCTGGGATTTAATAAATAGCCAAGAGCCCAAACCGCACTCAGCAGTGAAACAAAACAGCTCGAAGGCGAGTCCCGCGGAAGGTCTCCCTGACACAAAGATAGTGTAGCATTTGCTATGTGACTTTCTACCGCTGTGGGCACTACGACATCCTACTGCGTAGCGCACCGACTTCAAATTGTAGAGAGCCCGACTAGAAATAGTCGGGCTTTTTTTACGTCTGCAGAAAAGTAAGATACACACTCATTTAAACTCATCACGTAGGTCGGTCGAGCGTAGTGACTACCGACGCTAAAATCACATCGGTAATAGCTATAGTGTTCTTATTTCACGAGCTGGATTACCCGCTACTACGGTATTAGCCATTACATTTTTAGTAACCACAGCACCCGCACCCACAATACTATTTTCGCCTATATTAACTCCAGCAAGAATAATAGCGCCTGCGGCAATCCATACGTTATTGCCTAACGCGATAGGTGCTGCAAAGTTTTCCTTATTAAGCCTTTCTGCTGGATTAGTAGCATGTGACACAGCTAAAAGCTGAACGTTTGGGCCTATTAAGCAGTCATCACCAATGGTGATTGAGTGATTGGCTAATGGCGAGTCGAGAAGTGTGCAATTAATATTTATAAAAGTACGATCACCAATAACTATTTGATTGCCATAATCGCAATGAAACCCTGACTCTATAATTACCCCTTCACCGCATTGCAAAAATAATTCTTTAATACGCTTTAAATTACCTTTACTCGGGCTTTTATTAAATAGGCGGCATATCTCACCAGTTTGTTTGCGTAGAGCTAAAAGCGTTTTATCTAAGCTGTTAAATACTTGCATTAAGGGTTCTTTGATTAGTTAAGTGATACTACGACTATTTTACCTTTATTATTACTTGAAGAAAGCTGCTTTATTTTTACTCATTCACTTGCCATTTAGGTTGTTTCGTTTAAAATCGCATAACTTTCGAAATGAAACTTAATTCACGAGCTTTATGACTAAACGAAACACACAGCAGCGTCGTCACAATATACTGGTTCAAGTTAATGAATTAGGTGAAGTAGCCGTTGAAAAGTTAGCACAGCAGTTTCAAACATCTGAAGTAACCATTCGAAAAGATTTAACCGCGCTTGAAAAAAGTGGCTTATTGCTGCGCCGTTACGGCGGTGCTATTGCTCTGCCTAAAGAAATTGTTAGCGATGAAATAGATTCAAAGCGCAAAGTCGCAATAGCTAAGGCTGCAGCAAAACTTATAAAAGATCATAACCGCATTATTATTGATAGCGGGCGTACTACTGCTGCGATGATCCCCGAGCTTGCTGATAAGCGTGGGCTAGTTGTAATGACAAACGCAATTAAAGTAGCGAGTCGTTTATTAGCACTTGAGAACGAGCCAACACTTTTGATGACCGGTGGGACGTGGGATCCGCATTCTGAGTCGTTTCAGGGGCAAGTTGCCGAAAATGTATTATGCTCTTACGACTTCGATCAGCTCTTTATTGGTGCGGATGGTATAGATGTAAAACGTGGCACAACAACCTTTAATGAGTTAGTTGGTTTGAGCCAAGTAATGGCAAAAGCGGCTCGTGAAGTAATTGTAATGGTTGAATCAGATAAGATTGGCCGAAAAATACCAAATTTAGAATTACCGTGGAAAATAGTAACCACATTAATAACCGACGATGGCTTGGCAGACGAAAAGCGCAAAGCAATTGAGGCGTGTGGTGTAAAACTAATTTGCGCAGAGATTATTGAATAGTAACTACAAAGTGAGTTACTAGAATTAAAAAATTAATGGAGACACTATGTGTGGAATAGTTGGGGCAGTTGCAGAACGTCCAGTAAACAAAATTTTAGTTGAAGGCCTTAAACGTCTTGAATACCGTGGTTATGACTCAGCAGGCGTAGCATTGCTTGATGGCAACACACTTAATACTGTAAAAGCAGTAGGTAAGGTAGTTAACGTAGAAGCTGCACTTGAGAAAGCAGGCGTTAGCGGCCATACAGGTATTGCACACACACGCTGGGCAACACACGGTAGCGTTACTGAAGAAAACGCTCACCCGCATGTATCAAACAATCAGCTGGCACTTGTGCATAACGGTATTATTGAAAACCACGCAAGTCTGCGCGCATCGCTTAAAGAAGAAGGCTACGAGTTCTTATCTGAAACCGATACCGAAGTAATGGTGCACTTAATTCATAAGCTTTGTAAGCAGCACACTAGTTTACTTGCAGCAGTACAGGCAGCTGTTAAGCAATTTGAAGGTGCGTTTGGTACAGTTGTATTTGATAAAGCAAACGACAACGAAATCATTGTAGCGCGCTCAGGTAGCCCACTTGTTATTGGTTTAGGCCTTGGCGAAAACTTTATAGCGTCTGATCAGTTAGCACTTTTACCTGTTACTCGTAGCTTCATCTTTTTAGAAGAAGGCGATGTAGCGCGTATTACACGTGACACAGTAGAAATTTTTGATGAAAATGGCGACGCTGTAGAGCGTGAAGTGATTGAATCAAACATTACGCAAGATGCATCAGGCAAAGGCGATTACCGCCACTACATGCTAAAAGAAATCTACGAGCAGCCACTTGCAGTACGTAATACCCTTGAAGGGCGTTTAAACGACGATCGCGTAGCAATTGATGCGTTTGGCGAAAGCGCTCAGCAAATATTTAAAGATGTAAAACATGTGCAAATTATTGCCTGTGGCACGTCTTACCATTCAGGTATGGTTGCACGTTATTGGCTTGAGCAATTTGCAGGCGTTAGCTGTAATGTAGAAATAGCTTCTGAATTTAGATACCGTCAGTCGTTTGTTCATGAAAATAGCTTACTTGTTACTATTTCTCAATCGGGTGAAACTGCCGATACGCTAGCTGCATTACGCCTAGCTAAAGAGCAAGGTTACATGGCCTCAATGACCATTTGTAACGTACCTGGTTCATCGCTTGTACGCGAATCAGATCTTGCCTTTATGACCAAAGCTGGCGCTGAAATAGGCGTGGCTTCTACTAAAGCATTTACAACGCAATTAGTTGGTTTGTTAATGCTTACTGCGTCTATAGCTCAAGAAAAACAGCTTGATCAAAGTGCTATTGTAAATGCTATAAAAGTACTACCTGCTAAGCTTGAAGAAACATTACTGCTTGCAGATGGCATTGCAGACCTTGCAGAAGAATTTGCCGACAAGCATCACTCATTGTTTTTAGGTCGTGGCTCACAATACCCAATCGCGATGGAAGGTGCGCTTAAGCTTAAAGAGATTTCGTACATTCACGCAGAAGCCTACGCAGCGGGCGAGCTAAAACATGGCCCACTCGCACTTATTGATGCTGACATGCCAATTATTGTTGTAGCACCAAACAATGAGTTATTAGAAAAGCTTAAATCAAACGTAGAAGAAGTACGCGCACGTGGCGGCATTATTTATGTATTCGCTGATAAAGATTCACACTTTGAGTCAGACGACACAATGCGTGTAATCAACGTAAACCACACTGACGATATTATTGCGCCAATTGTTTACACACTGCCATTGCAGCTACTGTCATACTACGTAGCGGTAATTAAAGGTACTGACGTGGATCAACCTCGTAACTTGGCTAAATCGGTTACGGTTGAGTAAAATCAAGAAGTTTTTATTTATTAGTTAAAACTAAAAAGGCGCTCAATGCGCCTTTTTTTGTACCTCAAAGCCTGTTAGATTAAATAACACACTACTTTCTAAAGGGTTAGCTATGCGTTTATTAACTGCTATTTTTATATGTAGCTTATTTATAGTTTGTTCTAATAACACACTAGCAGAGCCTGATTTAAAACAGCAAACCATTAACTATACGCAACAAACACATACTATCAATTCAGCAATTTTAAATGAGCTACGTACCTTTGTAGTTCAACTTCCAAAGAGTTACCAAGCTAATCCAAACAAAGTTTATCCAGTTATTTATCGCCTAGATGGCGCGGGTAACATACCGCTTATAAGTGCTGTAATGGATCGACTGAAAAATAATAATCGTGCACCTGAGGTTATTATTGTCGCTATTGAAAACACCAATCGCTTAAGAGATTTATACCCCACAGTTAATAAAGAGCCACAAGGCCCGGTAGGTAAAGGCGGTGGTGCAGCAAAGTTTTTAGCATTTATTGAGCAAGAACTTATGCCTTTGATTAATAAAAGTTACCGTACGCACAATTATAATGTGATCGCAGGAGCGTCTGCGGCAGGCGTATTTTCGCTTTATACAATGCAAGTTAACCCTGAGCTTTTCCAAGCACACATTGCTTACAGCCCTGCCGTTTGGTGGAACTATGGCGCATCAGTAAAAGCGACTAAGTCGTTTATCAATAAATCAAAAGATCTGAATAACTATGTTTATATAAATATTGGCGAAGAAGCTGGCTTAATGCGTGAGCGATATAATGAGCTGCAGCAAGCTTTGCAATCTAATAGCTTGCCAAATTTACGCTTTTTCAGTGATGCATTTGATAATGTATCGCATAACTTAACATCGGCCGCTGGGGCATTTAATGCCTACCATAATTTGTTTTTACCCAAACAAATGCCAATGAGTGCTTTAAGCGATGATATAGAATCTATTGATGTTTATTATAAAAAGTTATCTCAGCAATGGGGGGAGCAAATAACACCTCCAGAGGCGGCTGTTAGGCAACTTGGTTACAACCTAGTAAATATGCAGCAATATGAGCGTGCTTTGGCAGTATTTAAGCATAATGTTAAGCATCACCCACAATCTGTTGATGCACTATGGGGGTTAGGTTATGGCTATGAATTAAAAGGTAATATACTACAAGCACTTATTAAAATAGAGGCTGCTTTAAATGTTGCAGATACCACATACCCCTATTTAAATGCCTTAAAAGAGACTAAAAGTAGATTGCAAACGCAGTTAAATAAAACTCAGTAATATAAAAGGGCAAAGCGCGGGGGGTAGCCTGCGCTTACAGTTACCTTTACAACACGCAGCTGTTATCTATGAAAACATTAAAATCACTAATACCTACTTAATAAGCGCTAAATACGCTAAAATTACAGGCTACTTTTTTAGCAATGAGCCCACAATTTTTATGACCTCAGCAACAAGCCCTAGCACTTTTTCCGAACTTGGCCTTATTCCAGAGCTATTAGCTCGTTTAACCGATTTGGAATATACCCAGCCTACGCCAATTCAAGCTAAGGCTATACCTTGTGTGCTTGCGGGCAGTGATTTAATTGCGGGGGCAAATACTGGCTCAGGTAAAACAGCGACGTTTGCTTTACCTATGCTACAAACCCTATTTTTAGAGCAGGGCGCTAAAAATACTGCCAGTAAAGGTAACTTTGTTACTGGGCTTATTTTGGTACCTACTCGCGAGCTTGCAACGCAGGTGGCCGATAGCGTTAAATCGTATTCTGCTAACTTTAATGGCGCAATTAAAACGGTGGCCGTGTTTGGTGGTGTGTCGGTTAATACACAAATGCAGGCACTGCGCGGCGGCGCCGATATTATTGTTGCAACGCCAGGTCGTTTGCTTGATTTAATCTCAAGCAATGCGATTAAGCTCGATAAAGTGACGACCTTAGTGCTTGATGAAGCCGACCGTATGCTAAGCCTTGGCTTTACCGAAGAGCTGGCTGATCTTTTAGCGTTAATGCCTGCTAAAAAACAAACCATGTTGTTTTCAGCGACCTTCCCAGAGCAAGTCACTCAATTAACGCAAGAACTGTTAACTAATCCTGTTGAAATACAAGTACAAAATAAAGATGAAAGCACACTTGTACAGCGCGTGTTTAGTGTTAACAAAGGCGAGAAAACCACGGTTTTAGCGCATTTAATTAAAACCCATAAATGGCGCCAAGCGCTGATTTTTGTAAACGCGAAAAAAGACTGTGAGCATTTAGCTAGTAAACTTGAAAAGCGCGGTGTTAATGCACAAGTTTTCCATGGCGATAAAGGCCAAAGTGAGCGTACTCGCGTAATAGAAAAATTTAAAGCGGGCGAAATCGAAGTACTTATCGCAACCGATATTGCTGCACGTGGTTTAGATATTGAGAAGCTGCCAGTGGTAATAAACTTTAACCTACCACGCAGCCCTTCTGATTATATGCACCGTATTGGCCGAAGCGGCCGTGCTGGTGAAGTTGGTTTAGCGTTATCGTTAATTGATTATGAAGATTTACATCACTTTAAAATTATCGAGAAGAAAAACAAACTACGCTTAGAGCGTGAAGAGGTTACAGGCTTTGCTGTAAACCAAGCTAACCTTGATGCTGCACAGGCGCTTAAAAATGAAAAGCCAATGGCAAAACCAGAAGGTACAGGCAAGAAAAAGAAAAAAAATAAAGCCGATGATATAGATGATGTATGGAGTGGCTGGCGCCGTAAGTAACAATAGAGCTAAATAAATAGCTGTAAAAAACCCGTAATTAGTAAACCTAATTACGGGTTTTTTACTTTGTGGCTTTAACTTAAAGCGTTAGTTTTAAATTAATGGTCGTGATCTTCATCTTCTATTTCTTGCGCAATACCCAACCAAGTAATTGCACTAGGAGCAAAAGTAAGCTCTAGCTCACTTTCAATTTCTAAGTCTTCAAGCTGCACTTGCACAACGTGCTGAGCAATAGGATCGGCTACATAAGCAAACTGACCATTTTGCGCCACTGCCAAGCTAAAGCTCATACCCTCAGGCATGGTTGATACATCTTGCTTGGTAATATCAACTTGGCCTTCAAGCTCCCAATGCATTTCGCCATCATGGTCGTGTGCACTAAATACATTTAAAAAGCCTAAGCTGTCTAATATTAAAAAGTGCTCGCCATGGGCAGAAAAAGAGTACGACACAGCACTTGCGCCATCGGCTTGTTGCCATTCTAGTTCTTCCATTTTAGCTGTTGCTGGGTTAATACTTACAATTATAGCTTCGCCACCACCGTGGCCAGACGCTACGCCAATAAAGGTCTCGCTATCTTCGTGGCCATAAATACTACCAATGCGTAAATCGCCAACGGCTGAAATGTTCGCTATTTTTTCTGCTTCGTATTCATCATCGTGCTGGTGGGCTAATAACACGCCATCGCTACAGCCAAATACTACGTAGTCGTGGTTTTGTGCCGCGCCATGTAAATCAGGGCACGTAACTTCTAAGGTTTGTTCAAGCTCGTATTCACCATCATGAAAGTGATAAACACCTACTTGGTCTGGCAATACTTTAGCAATCGATGTGCTTTCGCTGTCATCACGGCGAATGGTTGATAATAAATGCTCACCGCGAGGCTCTGCTACACCGTGCATATTAATATCGTAGCTAATACCAGGCAGGCTTGCTGTTGCGCTTGTTATGTTGTTATCTGTTAATACTTCAACAGAAGCAGCTGTGCCTGAGTCTGCATCACCATCATAAAAAACAGCTAATTGCCCGTCGTGAGCTATTAAGTGAGTAGGACGGCTGCCACTTGTTAACTCATAGCTGCTAGCCGCTGGTCTTTGCTCGTAATCGTGCAGGTGCTCGCCATGGTCTTCACGCCATAAACCACCATCAATAAAGCCTAAGTAATCTTGAGCGCGGCTAGCAATAACGGCATAACGAAAATCAGGTGATGACGACAGCGTGTTTGAATCATTCGTAAGGGTAAATGTTTCAAGTAAAGCGTTGTCATCTAGGTCATAAAAACTGGCTTCGTTGCTGTTGCCTGCAAGCACAGCTAACCTGCCTAATGAGTCAATTGTGTAGCCATCATCATGGTCGTGATCATCATTGTCATGATCGTGCTCGTCTTCTACAACAATAGGATCTTTTTCTACAATTTTAGTTTCTGCATCGCCACAGGCTGTAATAAATGTAGTGCTAATAGCCAGTGCAATAAGCTTTAATTTGTATAGTTTTTTCATGTTTATTTCCTTTAATTATAATTTTTTAATGCTTAAAAATAACCGCGAATACCTAGCGCAAAGCTACGCCCTGGACGTGGTGCTATATCTTTTACAAACGAGCTGTGCACGCGTGCTTCTGTATCTGTTAAGTTGGTGCCTCGCAGGTAAACAGACATATCTTGGTTTAATACTGAAAGGTCGTAAGAGATGCTTGCATCAACCAATGTGTAACCGTCTGTTGCTGTTTCTTGTGGGGCTGTGCGGTCTTGCTTTTGATAGCGAGTAACGTGAATATGCGCACTTAGTTTATCTGTTTGATAGCTTAACTCGCTGCCAAAACGAAGCGGTGGAGTACGGGGTAAATCGCCGCCGTCTTTAAGGCGTGCACGAACGTAATCTGAGAATAAATCTACTTTAAATTCATCTGTTAACTGCCACGCAATTTGCGCTTCAAACCCGTGTAAAATTACATCGTCTGTTTTAAATAAATAAACAGGTAGCTCTGATGAATGATCGTGTTCGTCGGCGCCTTCTTCATCGCCATGGTCGTGGCCACTTTGTGCGTATAAACCAGTGTCTATTTGGTAATAGTAGTTATCTACTTGGTTGTAGAAGGCATTTAAAATAAAGCCAATATCACCTTGGGTTTTACGCAGGGTTAAATCAACATTATTGGCTGTTTCCAGATCTATTGCTTGATCAGATAAACCCAAATGGCCGTCTTCATCTAAATCAAATAGTGCGCCTACTTCGTAAGTGCCAGTACCAATGTGCGGCCCAAACGATAACAATTCAGAGGCAGAAGGCGCACGTTCAGAGCGCGATACCGAAAGCCCTAAGTTATAGTTAGGTGTAAAATCCCAAACTACGCCTGCCGATAAACTGATTGGTGTAAATTCATGCTCTACATCAAATACGCGAATGGTTTCTGCGCTTTCTTCGTGGTCGTGATCATGCTCGTCGGCTTCTTGCGCTTCATCATGTGCGTGAGCGTCAATATTTGGCAGTAATACGTCACCTGCTTTAATTGTTACACGCTCAATACGCCCACCTAACTGCACTAAAAAATCCCCAAAGTGCCTTTCTTCCATTAACGCTACAGCAAAGCTTTCGGTTTTAGATGGAGGCGTAAAAGCCTCTTCACCTTGTGCTTCAACATCGCTTTGTTTGTAATGAAAGCTAATGCCGCCATTCCACTCGCTAAATTGGTTATGTAGTAGGTCTATGCGTAATTCGTTTGTTTCGTTTTTAAATGTGGTGCCTACAGCGCCACCTTCAATTTCAGCGTGTTCGTAGTCGGTATGGCCAGCGCGCAGGTTAACTTTGTTTAGCCATTTATTATCTAGGTTGTACTCACCTAATAATTGCACTTTAGTTTGCTCTAAATCAGCAAATACCCTTTCTTCTTCGTCGCTGTGTTCTTCTCCTTCCTCGCCGTGCGTATGACCAGGAATACCGTATTGACGATTAAATTGCTCTACTGCTAAGCCAATAAAGCCGTTATCTATTAAATAGCTAGCGCCAACAGTAAAACCATCAGACTCTTCATTACTGTTTTCAACTTTGTAATCGCCACGATGGCCTTCGCCGTCGCTATCTATATCAGCAGCTACAGGTACCTCGTAGTCGTCGGCTTCACGCCAAAACGCATCGGCATAAAAAGCCACCGAGTCTGTACCTGTGGTGGCATTAAACGAGGCAACTTTTTGGTTATCAACCGAGTTATGTTCTACGTTCCACTCGCCGCGTGTTGTGCTGTCGGTTGGTACGCGGTTATCTACTACATTTACTACGCCACCAATGGCGCCACTGCCATAGAATAGTGTTGCAGGGCCGCGTAATACTTCAATTTGTTGTGCGGTAGACGCCTCTGATGCAACAGAGTGATCAGGGCCAACGCGCGACACATCACTTACATCAAGGCCATTTTGAGTAATGAGTACACGCGGGCCGCTTAAGCCACGAATAATAGGTGTGCTGGCTACTTTTCCGTGAAAATTTGTATTAACGCCTGGGAGTTTTTCAAGGCTATCGCCAAGGGTTGCGGCTTGTTGGCGCCTTAGTTGTTCGCCAGATAAAACACTAACAGGCGATGCAGATTCCATTGCCGACATATGAATAGGGGTTGCTTCAATATCAATAACTTCAATAGGTGAGCGCTTTAAATTAAACGTAACTGATTGGTTTTCATCATTCGTTATTGTTATATCGCGATGAAGATGCGCATAGCCAGGGGCTACAACATGTAGCTCTTTTAAGCCATTTTTTAGCTCGGTTATTACAAATTTACCGTTTTTATCGGTGGCTACTTTAAGGTCTGAGCCTTCAACTTCTACCGTTGCATTGGTAACTACTTTACCTTTGTTGTTTAAAACAACGCCTTCAATTGTGGATGCAAGCACACTAGCCGGCAATAAAGCTGCTATGAGAACAGCTAATTGTGATCTACGTTTCATTTGACTACCTTGTTAGATGTTATATTATATCAATTATGTGAGTAATGTTATAATATATCAATAGAAATTAACTGATGTTATTAAAATGTCTCTTTAAAAGTAACGTTTTTGAGTGGAGACACTGATTTAGTAGAGGAAATAATGAAGTCGAGTCAAAGTGTTATGGATCGTATGGCAATTGGGTTATCGGTAATGTGCACAGTACATTGTTTTGCAACCCCGGTTATTTTAGCGCTATTGCCAAGCTTTGCTGTACTGCAAATAGATAGTGAACAATTTCATTTATGGATTCTTGCGGCGGTACTGCCAACAAGTTTATTGGCATTAAGCTTAGGCTGTAAAAAGCATAAGCGTTTACGTTATATGGCCTGCGGCGTTATTGGGTTAGCCTTTATGATATGTGCGGTATTGCTAGGGCATGAGGTTGCCGAAAAAGCGTTTACTTTAATTGGGTCGGCTTTTATTGCTGTAGCTCATTGGTTTAATTACCAACAATGCCTTAAACAAAATGACGATAACTGCCCGTGTTCAAGCACTGAAACTGATCAGGCAGCTTAGCGTTATCAGTGCTACAAACAGCTAACATGTAGCACTGCCTTTCAATATTTAACTTTGTTTTTTAATAGCCTAAAGCTAAAAGTGAGTTAAAGTTGTCATTCAATATCGATTATTACGCTTGGCTTAGGTTAATTAATATAAATGAATACTGCTTTAAAATACTTGCTGTTACTCTGCGCTTTAATGTGTTTTAAATTAAGCGCAAATACCCCGTACCAAATCCCTAGAAGTAGTGTTATTGAGTTAACTGAGCCTGCTACTAAACGGGTATATCCGGTTTTTATTCAGCTTCCTAAGTCATATAAAAAGCATCCTGAAAAAATATATCCGGTTATTTATTTAACTGATGCACCGTATACGTTTCCTATTGTGGCGGGTGCTACACGGTTTCCTATGAATAGCGGCAATATGCAGGAGGCTATTATTGTGGCCATTAGCTACGAAAAAGAATCTAGAGGGTCTAATAGTCGAATTAGAGACTACACCCCAAATAAGGCTCAAAGCTGGAAAAAGCAAACCGGTAACGCTCAAAATCATGCGCTGTTTTTAAAAAATACTGTGCTGCCATTTATACAAAGTAACTACCGAGCAAGTAGCACACAAAAAACCTATATAGGTAATTCTTTAGGCGGGTTATTTGGTGCCACTATTTTATTTACGATGCCCGATTTATTTAACAATTATATTATTGGCAGCCCATCGGTTTGGTTTAACAGCAATGCAGTATTAGCGCTACAAGCACATAAGCCTAAAGTGCCTACAAAGGTTTATATATCGGTAGGGGCAAAGGAAACGCCAAGCTTTGGTGAAGGGCAAAATATGGTGGCAGGGGCAAAGCTATTAACGCAAAAAATTAATGCACTTAGCAGTGACAATATTGAATTAAAAAGCGTTGTTATTGAAGGGGCGAGCCATGCAACCGCATTTCCTACTACAGCAATACAAGGGCTTGATTGGGTGTTGGGAATGACACCAATCGACTTAAATATTTAATCATTCTAGCGTGCTAAATAGAGCGCTAACAGCGTTATAAATTTCTCATGTAGAACAGCTACATGTCGATATTTATGCCTTGTTATCACGCTACTTATCTGTCGCTATAAATGCCTAATAAATTAACACGATTGGTGTAGCCAATAAGCCCTAAAAGCTTAGGCGCTTTCAAGTTCCTTTTTCCAGTTTACCAGCACTTCAATAAACTCAGGGCCTATACCACAGCAGCCACCAATAATGCTTGCGCCCTGGCTGTGCCATTTTTTAGCAAAGTCTAGATATTCTGAAGGTGAAATATCGCGATACGCTTGTGAGCCTTCGTTGGCTTTGTAATCGCGTGCTATAGGTGTAAAGCCATTAGCAAACGCCCCTAAAACAACACTTTTATTTTGCTTGGCTAATACTGCGTTGGTATCGCTAAAGGCTTGCTCTATAACTTCAGGTATTGAACAGTTAAAGAAAATACCAGCAACATTTTGTTGAAGCAAAGCCGTTACTGCGTCACTTACCAGCTCACCAGAGCGAAGTGTCGCTTGCTCGCTTATCACATCAGTTAAAGTAAATGCGTAATAACATGGCTTGTTTGAGCCTTTAAGGACGCTTGCCATAACGTGCGCCTCTTCAATGCTCGATATAGTTTCGCCAATCCATAAATTTACGTGCTCGTCTTGCGCTTTGTATAGCGTATCTAAAATAGTAAATGCGCGTTCGCTTTCAAATAGTTCAGGGCGGTAAGAGCCAAATGCTGGTGGTAATGACCCTGCAACTAATACACTTTGTTTAGCATTTTGAGCTACTTCTTTAGCAATAAGCGCCGCTTGCTCTGCGAGTAACGCGCCTTGGCTTTCGTAGCGTTCTTCACCTAAATGAAAGGGTACACAGGCATAACTGTTAACCGTAATTATTTCAGCGCCTGCATTTATAAAGCCTTGATGAGCTTGTGCTACAAAGTGTGGGGCTTCTATTAGTGCTTGTGCACTCCACAGTGGCTGTGAGAACGGTGCGCCAATGCGCTTAAGTTCACGTCCCATGCCGCCATCTAAAATTGTTACCTTTTTCACTTATGGACTTCTATATGTCTAAATAATATGGCGATATTCAAACATACTTTTTAAATAATCATAATGAAACTTCATCAGGTTGGGCATGAAAAAAGCTCAACCTATTAAAAGGGCACAAAAAAAGCGACTACCCAATATGGTGTCGCTTTTTTAGTAAGTCGTATTAGCTTACTTATAAAAGGCTTCAACAGTGCCTTTTCTTGTAAGTAAAAGTGGTTGTCCGCGACGATCAAGGCCTTTTGGAGATGCAAACTTTATCCAACCTTCGCTGATGCAGTATTCTTCAACATCAAAACGCTCTTTGCCGTTGAACGTGATACCAATATCGTGTTCAAAAACTTCTTCCACATGATGTGGGCTACGTGGATTAATAGAAAGGCGATCTGGTAAAGCAGGTTTTGCGGTAGTGTCGTTCATGGTCATATTCTATATTGAATGAAGTATGCGCTATTGTAGGCAATACAAAGCTTTCGCTCAAGAGAGATAGTAGTAAATGTGTTTAAAAATGTACTAATTAATGAGTTGTGTATACAAATGAGATTGAGCTTGAAAAATATTTACAGAGGAGGTTTTGAAGATATTCGACTAAATAATTATAAAGGTAAATATATTAATGGGTTATCTCTAACCCATTAAATTGTTTAGCAATTAGATGCTAACAATGTTCTCGGCTTGTGGGCCTTTTTGACCTTGAGTAACAGTAAACTGTACACGTTGGCCTTCAGCTAAAGTTTTAAAACCGTCGCCAGAGATCGCGCTGAAATGTGCGAACACGTCTGCGCCAGATTCTTGCTCGATAAAACCAAAACCTTTTGCTTCGTTAAACCATTTTACTGAACCAGTAGTTGTATTAGACATAATATGTATCCTAAAAAATTAATATAAGTGTGCCTGAAAAGAGGCGATTGAGCCGGAAAAAATAGTTAACTTGAGGATATCGTGCAGGATTATTACTAAAACAACTCGGTACTAACAAATAAAACAAAACTTCTTTCAAACTAGTATTCAAAATGGGCTATTGCTAACCCATTTAACGAAAGCAATTAGATGCTAACGATGTTTTCAGCTTGTGGGCCTTTTTGACCTTGAGTAACAGTAAACTGTACACGTTGGCCTTCAGCTAAAGTTTTGAAACCGTCGCCAGAGATTGCGCTGAAATGTGCGAAAACATCAGGACCAGATTCTTGCTCGATGAAACCAAAACCTTTTGCTTCGTTGAAAAATTTAACTGTACCAGTTGTAGTTGTAGACATAATAGTATCCTAAGGATTAATAAAAGTGCGCCTTAAATTAGGCAATTTAACAGGAAGAAAACATACATTTAACTGAGGATAACGCGAAGGATTATTACTAAAACAACGTGGTACTTACAAATAAATAGGGTTTTCTGTCAACCCGATGCGAGGCAGGATAACAGTAAATTAAAGTATATACCAAGCCCTATTGTAAATTTATTTTAGAGTAAGTACTTTATTTGTTTGTTGTTTTTTTAACTAATTAGTTATGATTAAGATGATATTTTATACTTTTAAAATAAAGGTAAGCTTTGTTTAATCAATACGTTAAGCCTGTTTTTGTGCGTAGTTTTAAAGTAGGCAAAATACAGCTTTTAATTGGTTAAAACATGACCTAATTACCTACTAATTTTTTTTGAGATATACCCTAAATAATGTAATTCTTTAGCTCCAAATTACAAATCCAAGTATTAATAACGCAATCCAAAGTGTTTCAGCCACAATTAAAATAATGGGTTTCATACCTACTTCGGTTAGTTTTCCTAAATTAGTTTTCATACCTATGGCTGAAATAGCAGCAATTAAAAAGAACTGCGAAAGTTCGTTAGCGGTTTCAAGTACTATTGTAGGAACTGAAAAGCAGCTATTTATTACCATAAGTATTACAAAGCCAATTAAAAACCCAGGTACTTTAGGTAACTCTCCGTGTTTTTCTTTATTTGAGTGATTAATAACAACCATCATAATAAGTACAACGGGTAGTAGCATTGCAACACGTACTAGCTTAGTTAGAGTTGCTATATCGCCTGTCTCGGGTGATACCGAATAACCTGCACCCACTACCTGGGCTACATCATGTATTGTGCCACCTAAAAATACGCCTGCATTATGGGCGTCAAACTCAAGATAATTAACCACGATAGGGTAGAGGATCATAGCGATAGTCGACATAGCTGTTACGCCAATAACGGTTAATAGGGTATCGCGTTCTTTATGCTCGCTGTTTGGCATAATAGACGAGATAGCCAGCGCAGCAGACGCTCCACAAATAGCAACCGAGCCACCTGTTAGTGCACCAAAGCGTTTTTGTAAGCCAAATACGCGCGCTAGCACTACACCTAAAATAATAGTGGTAAATATGGCGCCCGCTAACATAAGTGCTGTTTGCCAACCCAGTGTTACTAAATCTCCCAGCGCTATGCGTGTGCCTAGCAGTACTATACCTACACGCAAAACCGTGGTGCCGGTAAAATCGATACCTTTGGCGCAAGGGCTATCGCTTTGATACAAAAATGAGACTGCCATACCCAGTAACAAAGCAAACAACATGGCTGGCGCGCCGTAATGCTCACTCAAAAATAAGGCGGCAAGGCCAGTCATTGCAGCAATGCTGGCACCTTGCCATAAAGGTGATATTTTACAGCTTAATTTACAGCTTAAGCGCTGCATTACGCTTTAGCTGCGGTAAGTGCTACTAATACTTGGCGCTTACGTTCACCTGTAAAAGGGCGACGACCATGCATAGCCATTTCGTTATCAACTAAAGCAACGTCACCGTCTTGCCATGCAAGATCAAAGGTAAATACTTTAGAAAGCTCAACAATTTTATCAAGTCCTGCTTTGGGTATTGCACTACCATCGCCAAAAGTAATGGCGATTGATGGGTTTTCGCGTACACCTTTCCAGCCCATGTAAGCGGCAATCAGTTGGTTATAAAAAACCTGTACGTTATTTTCAAGAGTTACTACCGCAGGCAGTACCGGTGTAACGGCTTTTAGTGAGCCGTCTTCAAGCCATTCCCACTCGTAACCAAGTTCGGTTAATTTATTATGTGCTTCGTCTTTGGTTTCTACACTTAGCGTACTTTTCCAGCTTCGGCCTTGGCCTGATGTTGCGTCGTCAGCGGCTGGCATATAGGTGGTATATTTTAGGCCTTTGTGTTCAAAATCATGGGCAAGTTTACTGTCGTATTCTTTTAATGCGCTAAATAACTTATCTGATCGGCAAAGAGGTGTTGCACCACCTTCTTCTGCGGCCGATTTACAAAAGAAGAATAACTTACTTGGCGAAATAGGCGTTTGCGCCATTTCGTGATGTAAGTATATTTCTACATCTTTTGGCGCTTCGTTGGCTGTAAATACACGCTCGGTAAAATTAATACGTACCGCGTTAGACAGTGACTCTTTATAAGTAAAATTGTCGTAATCAAACCCTGCTGAAAAAGTATCAAAGGTTTCGGCGCTATTTACCGGGAAGCCACGAAACAGCACAGCACCTGAGCTGCGAAGCTTTGTAGCCAGTTCACTTTTATTCGCGCGAATGAAAGCTACCGCTTCTTCAACGGTGCTGGCGTTATTGTTATTAACCACAATGCACGGAAAAACCGAATCATCGAATGTTAATTGAGTTGGCACTGAGGCGTAGTTAATTTCGGTAGCTGACATTGTATGTTCCTAATCGTAAATTGGGTGAAAACGGTTAAAGGCAGCTTCACAAAAGTGCCCAGGGTCGTTAAATCGGCGATTACTGTTAAGCGCAGAAATTTGCGCCATTTCTTGCTCTGTTAATTCAAAATCAAACAGTGCGAGGTTTTCTTTCATGCGTGCAAGTTTTGAAGTTTTTGGAATAATGGCTGTGCCGCGTTGCACGCCCCAGCGAAGAACTACTTGTGCTGGCGTTTTGCCATGATTGCGTGCAGCCGCTTTAACAACGCTTTGCTCAAGAACTGATTCAGTTTTATCAGCCATTTCTAGCTCAAGGTATGAAAGCGCACCCAGTGGTGAAAACGCAGTAACCGGAATATCGTACTGCTTAGCTAATCTTACTAATCGCTCTTGCGTTAAATAAGGGTGCGACTCAATTTGCAACGTAGCGGGTTTGATATTTGCGTAGGTCATTAAATCGTGAAGCAGCGCGCTTGAGTAATTACATACTCCAATGCGTTTAGCTTTGTTGTTATGTACTTGCTCTTCCATTGCTTGCCACGTTAAATATAGCGGCACTTTTGCCAGCTCCATTTGTGGATTTTGCGCGTCTGGGTCAACAAACCACTCTGGTGGATAGCGGGTTTCTATTGGCACAAATGTTTGCGCAATCGGAAAATGAATTAGGTATAAGTCTAGGTAATCTAGCTTTAAATCACTCAGTGTTTTATCAATCGCGAGGCCAACATGCTCTGGTGCATGAAAGGTATTCCACAGTTTTGATGTTACCCATAATTCTTCGCGAGTACATAAACCATCGTTTATTGCTTGGGCTATGCCATCGCCTACTTGTTCTTCGTTACCGTAGTCTGATGCGCAATCAAGATGGCGGTAACCTGCCTTAATGGCTTGGTATACCGTTTGCGCACAATCTTCTTGTGCTACTTTCCATAAACCGAACCCTACTGGAGGGATATTATTTAATGAACTCATTGGGAATTCCTGTTAAAAATGCATAATGACTTGGGTCTTGTATAAGACATAAGTTATTATACGAATCAAACAGTGTCAATACTGTGTTAACAGCAAAGTAGTAAATGGGTGGGTTAAAAAACCTACAGGCAGCAAAAAGGCAGCGTTTGCTGCCTTTAAAAAATATTTAATTATTATGCGCTAAAGTGAGTTTTTAGCACTAAACACGCTTTTAATTAATCAAGTTCAATTTGATAGTGGTAATGATCGCTACGGCATTTGCTTTGGCGGTATTCAATTAGCTTACCTTCGATTGATTCGGTAATTCGTGATACCAACAGCAGTGGGTCGCCAGCTTTAATAGCAAGCATTTTGGCATCATCAGCTGTAGCAAGTACAGCTTTAATACTGTCTTGGGTTTTGTGTACAGTTTGGTTAAATTTGGTTTGATAGTAATGGTACAATGTATGCGGAATATCACTACTTTGATGTATATCAGGAAAGTAGCTTTGTGGTAGGTATATAGTTTCGCTCATGCAAAATTCGTTATTAAGAATGCGCCTACGAACAAGCTTGGTAACTTTGTCTTTTTTATTGAGTTGTAACGCTTCTATTACTTCAACTGGCGCTGCACAAAGCTCAACCGATAGCAGTTCAGCCTTTGGCAAATCGGCACCTTTACCGTCTGCTTGTAACGGAAAAAACCTAAATAAGGCATCTTGCGCAGTATGCTCTGATACAAACGTACCAACGCCTTGGCGACGAGTTACTATTTTATTGTCGGTTAATAAGTTTAGTGCTTTACGAACTGTACCTTGGCTTACGTTAAATTCTTCAGCAAGGCGAAATTCGCTTGGTAGTGCTTCGCCAGGTACCCAACGTCTTTCAACAATGAGCTGTTTAATATAATCAGCCACTTGTAAGTAAAGTGGTTGAAAAGCCAAGCTTGGGCCACTTAATTTGTGATCAAACATAGAGTTACTCATTATTATTTACCATTAAATTTAATCCACCTGTAGTTATAGCATAGGTGAAACCTTTTACGCATATTTGCGCTAGCTCAATTAAACGTGAACTACTGCTGTAATGTTTAATAGGCGCAAAATATACATTATGCCTAAAAACAAATCGTTACACTACAATAGCTCACCCTTAGGAAATTAAAAGTGCTCAGTATTTCTTTTGAACTCATTTTGCTTATGGCGTTGTGCCTAAGCCTTGCCACTGTAATGCAAACTCTTAGCGGGTTTGGCTTTGGGTTGCTGGTGGTTGCAAGCTTTACGTTGCTTGATGTATTGCCACTTACGGCAACTACATTTTTAGTGAGTTTGCTAGGGTTAGTTAATTCAACAACCGTGGTCGTTAAAAACCGCAGTTCGGTAAAAGTACCCGAGCTAAAACTTATGTTGTATACCGGTATACCGTTAATGCTGATAGGTTTTGTGCTACTTGAGTTTATGTCGTCGCATTTAACGCACTATTTAAACTTTATTTTAGGTGTAAGTATTCTGCTGTGCTGCGCTTTAATGCTGATTGGCCGCGATCGTGCTAATAAACAAAGCCGCCCTCGTTCGTTTTTAATAGCTGGAGGGGTGAGTGGATTACTTGGTGGGTTGTTTTCAACCTCAGGGCCGCCGCTTGTGTTTCAGTGTTATAAACAAAGTTGGTCTATTGAAGCTATTCGCAGTACGTTATTAGCGGTATTTACTATTGGCGGGTTAGTACGTGTAGGTATCGCCTTATTTGGTACTTTGCCGGGGCTCGACATTATGTTTTTAATTGCAGCGGCTATTCCCTTAGTGTTGTTAGTTACGCATTTTGCTCGTAAATTAACGCCTTACGTTGACGCTAAATGGATACGCATTATAGCTATTACGTTACTAGGACTGAGCGGCGTATCGCTGGTTGCTACATCGGCACCTGGCATTTTTTAAAAAATGCGATGTAAATAATTCATCTTGAGTTTATTTACGTTGACATGGGGATTACAATTATTTAACTTGTGTCTTATACAAGACTAATAATTGGTTAAGGAACTCCCATGAATGCATTTGAATTACGTGAGCCAGACTGGAACGCAATAGAACCAGCACGCTTAACCGCACAGCCAAAGTTACAAGGTAATGTGTTGGTTTTGCCCACTCAGTTTGGTGATATTAGCGTAACGATAAGCCAGTTTGGTTTACGTTTAAATGCAGGCACCACGCATGACGAGCAGTTTAAAATATTAACCACAACCCCATCAGAATACCCCCTCACACTTAGCAAAAACAATAATGATTACAGTGTAAGTGGTGGCGAATACCGGCTAGAGTTTTACTGCGACCCTTTTCATTTCAAACTTTATAAAAACGATGAGCTAGTGCAGCAATCAGCAACCGATGGCCACTTTGTACGCCAGCATCGTTTACCGCCACTGGCTAAAACTGATAACGGCTGGATATTAAGCTTAGAGCTTAACTACGATGAGGCCGTGTATGGTCTTGGCGAAAAATGGGGAAAGCTTGATAAACGCGGCCAACTTATTCGTTCATACAACCACGATGCGCTAGGCGTTAACGCCGAAAAGTCTTATAAAAACACACCGTATGCATGGAGCCCAGAAGGCTGGAACTTATTTGTACATACACCTGCGCCGGTAACTCATGGCGTAGGTTACGCACTGTGGTCGCAACGCGCATATGTATGTTTAGTTGAAGATGACGCGCTAGATGTATTTTTATATCAAGAACAAACACCTGCCCAAAGCATTAACCGTTACTGTGAGCTAACAGGTTTTGCACCGGTGCCACCGCAGTGGAGCTTTGGTGTTATTTTATCAAAAGCGTATTACAAAGATGCTGACGAATTACTGAGTGTTGCCCGCGAAGTGCGTGCTAAAAATATGCCGTGCGACGTAATTACTCTTGATGGCCGCGCATGGCAAGACACCGACACCCGCTTTGCATTTGAATGGGATCCAACACGCTACGCCGACCCAAAACCAGTGCTTGATGAACTAAAAGCGATGGATTTTAAAATTTGCGTATGGGAATACCCGATGATCTCGGTAAATAACCCATTATTTGCTAAAGCGGCCGAAAATGGCTGGCTAATAAAAGACAAACGCACCGGTAAAGCGTATCAATACGAGTGGGATTTAAGCCCATTTGGCGAAGTACTTACACCACTACCAGAGTCGGGTATTTTAGATTTTACTCACCCCGACGCTTACGAATACTGGCTCGAATCGCACAAGCCATTGTTTGAGCTTGGCGTAGATATGATAAAAGCAGACTTTGGCGAACAGCTAGAAGACGACAATATGGTATCGCACAGTGGCGACAGCGGCATAAGATTACACAACGTTTACAGCATGTTGTATAACCGCTGCGTTTTTGAGGCCGCCGAAAAATACTGTAAAACAGGGCCATTTTTGTTTAGCCGTTCAGCATGGACGGGCAGTCAACGTTTTCCTGCACAATGGGGCGGCGACCCACAGGCCGATTGGCAGGGTTTAGCGGCAAGCATTCGTGGCAGTTTAGCGTGGGGCATGTCGGGCGGGCCATTTTTTGCAACCGACATTGGTGGTTTTTACAAAGACACCCGCGACGCAGAACTTTACGTGCGCTGGGCACAAGCGTCGGTATTTAGCGCACATATGCGCTTACATGGTATTGGTCCTCGCGAACCTTGGTCTTACACAGAGCAAGCAAGTGATGCGGTATTTGCAGCACTTAAATTGCGCTACCAACTTATTCCTTATTTAGAGCAAAGTGCCATACAAGCACAGCAAACTGGCTTGCCAATTCAGCGTGCAATGGTTTTAGCATTTCCTGATGATGTGCTAGCGCATAGTTTTGATCAGCAATTTATGTGCGGTGAAAAATTGTTAGTAGTGCCGTGTGTCGTACCAAACGGTAAAGTGAAGTTTTATTTACCACAAGGCAACTGGATTCGCTTTCCTGATAAACAATCTTACGAAGGTGGTAAGTACTACGAGCACACACTCGCACTTGAAGAAATGGCAGTATTTGTACGCGAAGGCGACAGCCTAATGCTTGGCCCAGAGGTTCAACACACAGAACAAGACATGAGCCAATTAACAGCATGGCCTAAATAAATCTCGGCTTAATAAAAACACACACTACACACATACAACACACAATAATAAAGATATTAGCTTACTTTTTACCGAGTAAAGTAAGCTAAAAGGGGCGCAAGATGGAAGGTATGAACATTACCATGACACTGCTATCGTGCTTGGCGTTTATGGCGCTGGTAGGATATATCTCGTACCAAAAAACCAAAGGGGAAGTCAACACGCAAGATGGCTACTTTTTAGCGGGTCGTGGGTTAACAGGTACATTTATAGCAGGGTCAATGATCCTCACTAACTTATCGGCCGAGCAACTAATTGGCCTTAATGGCTCAGCCTATGGTTACAACCTAAGCTCAATGGCGTGGGAAGTAACCGCAGGGATCTCAACCATTATTATGGCGTTGATCTTTTTGCCTCGTTATCTAGCGGGCGCGTTTTCTACCTTACCTGAATTTTTACGGGATCGTTTTGACGATACCGTACGACGCATGACGGTGATCTTATTTATGGTAGGGTATTGTTTTATAACGATCCCTTCTGTTTTGTACTCAGGATCAATTGCCGTACTTAGACTTTTTGATGTACCCACCTTATTAAATATGAGCTACCAATCAAGCCTAATTGTGACCATTATTACAGTGGGCTCAGTTGGGGCTATTTATGCTGTATTTGGTGGTTTAAAGGCGGTTGCGGTCTCAGATACCATTAATGGTGTTGGGTTACTTATCATTGGTATTTTAGTACCAACACTGGGCTTAATTGCATTGGGTGATGGTAGTTTTTCAGAAGGGTTAAGCACCCTAGTAAACACCGACACAGAAAAGCTCAATGCTATTGGTAGTAGCGATGATCCCGTGCCATTTGGCACTATTTTTACAGGGATGATCTTAGCTAATTTGTTTTATTGGGGCACTAATCAGTATGTGATCCAGCGTACATTGGGCGCTAAAAACTTAGTTGAAGGTCAAAAAGGGGTGTTGTTTTCAGGGTACTTTAAAGTGCTAGTACCGTTTATGATGATGATTCCTGGCGTTATTGCTTACCATCTTTATAAACACGAAAGCCTGCCAACTATCGATTTAGCTTACCCACATTTGGTAAAAGAAGTGCTTCCACAGTATTTATCTGGCTTCTTTTTGGCCGTATTGCTAGGTGCTGTATTTAGCTCATTTAATTCATTGCTCAACAGCGCGGCGACCTTATTTTGCTTAGATGTTTATAAGCCAATGAAAAAAAATAAGGTAACAGACAGCCAACTTATAAAAGTAGCCAAAATTACCAGTATTGTTATTGCCATATTGTCGTTTATAACTGCGCCATTATTGATGTTTGCGCCTGAAGGTTTATGGCACATTATTCGTGTGTTTACAGGTTTTTACAACATTCCGGTCATCACAATTGTATTGGTTGGTTTGTTTACTCGAAAAGTGCCTGCACTGGGCGCTAAAGTCGCGATTATATTCCATATTATTGCCTATACCTTGCTTAAATTTGTATGGGATATAGACATTAACTTTATTCATATTTACGCCATTTTGTTCTTAATTGAATTGGCAATAATGTTGGGTATTGGTTACTACAAACCACTTAAAACACCATGGCAATTTACACGCAAAGCAGAGGTAGACCTTAATCCTTGGAAATACGCACTACCTTGCGCAATTGTATTAGTAGGCTTGATTGTTAGCTTGTATATATTGTTTTCGCCGCTCGGATTGGTTGGTGGAACCAGTGTGTACTTTGTACCAAGTTTAGTTGCTGTTTGGTCTACTGTTTTAGTGCTTAGCTGGTGGAGTGTACGTCGTTGGCAGGTTAGTTACGAAAATAGTTTAGCGCATATTGGGATTCCAAAGGCCGTATAACATACGGCTGACTCCTCATTACTTAATTTAAAATTACATTTTATTCACATAATGATTGCATTAGTAAGATAGTTTGTTTAAATTTAAAGCTCTTATATAAGATACAAGAGCTTTAAGGGAAATATCACACACTGACACCGCTTTTTAGCAACCCACACAATTGCTAGCGCGGTACCACACAGCACACACGCACAATATGGAGAATGACATGAGAGCTAAAAAGTCCGTCTTAAGCTTGGCAGTCACGTTAGCAATGACAACCGGTTTAGCGCTTAGCGCGCAGGTATATGCACAGCAAGAGCAAACCGAACAAGAACAACAAAAAACAGAAACAGCTAAAAATGATACATTTGAAAAAATAGTCGTTACTTCACAAAAAAGAACGCAAAGTTTAAACGAAGTACCTGTTGCGGTATCGGTACTTAATAGCGATCAAATTAATTCAGCTTTTGCTAATAACATGGAAGGCTTACAGTCACTTGTCCCTTCAGTTAGCTTTAGAAAAGGTACCACAACCCGTAACTCAGCACTAACAGTGCGCGGTATTGGTACTATTTCATTTAGTATTGCTGCCGAGCCAAGTGTAGCAACTGTTGTTGATGGCGTGGTGCTTGGGCGCTCGGGTCAAGCATTTGCCGATTTATACGACGTAGACCGCATTGAAGTATTACGCGGGCCACAAGGTACATTGTTTGGTAAAAACGCCTCAGCAGGTGTGGTAAACATAACAACAAAAGATCCCTCGTACGACACAACAGGCAGCGTAGAAACCTCGTTTTATCAAGATAACGAATACCGTTTTAAAGGCGTTATAAGCGGCGGTTTAACCGACGACCTAGCGGCAAGCCTAACGGTATTTAAAGGTAAATTTGACGGTTACATTGATAACGTTTACAACAACGAAAAAGTAAACGGTTACGACCGTGAAGGTGCACGTGCTGTATTTAAATACGAGCCAGAGGATGACTTAAGCGTAAAATTTATTGCTGAATTTTATAACGCTGACGATGATTGTTGTGCCGACTTAGAAGCACTACCAAGTGGCCGTAATCCAGATTCAAAATCAGTACCAAATAGTAACGGTATTGTTGATGGCGTAGCCGATATTGATTTAGACCAACGCAGCGTTGATCACGATTACGAGTCGCGCACAATTGACGAACATAGCGCGTTTTCGGTACAGGTTGATAAAACAATTGGCGACTATACATATACTTCAATTACAGCGCAGCGTTCGTGGGATAACACAGAGTACCGTGAAGGCGACTTTACCTCTATTGCTGGCGACAGCAGCGAGCCGGTATTTGACGCGCCGTTTCAATTACACGATTTAGGTGCACAGCAATGGGATCAGTTTTCGCAAGAATTTAGAGTTACATCAAACCTAGCTGGGCCATTTAACTATGTTGCTGGCTTATTTTATTGGAACATGAATTCACAACGTAACTTTACTCGCGATGCTAGTTGTCAAAATAATGGTGGCCAGCTTGATAGCGCAATGGCTTTTTACGCGCAAAATAACTTATCGGGCGCTGAACTTGATGCAGCACTTAACGACCTAGATGGTTACACACAAGGTCTAGGTGTTAGCTGTAACGCAAACGATATTGTATCGGCCACTGCTTTTATGAGCACAGAATTTAACAACTGGGCCGCTTTTGCCGACGGTACTTACGATTTATCTGAAGATTTACGCGTATTATTTGGTATTCGTTACACCGACGATGAAGTGTCGTACACGCATCGCCGTGTAAGTAATGATGTGTATGGCCGCACCGGTGTAGGTGTGCGCCCAGCAACACTTAATACAGATGATGAAGGCAAAGCCGAAGAAACCAACGTATCGGGTCGTTTAGGTATGCAATACGATTTAGGCGATGGCCAAATGGTATACGGTACTTACTCGCAAGGTTACAAAGGCCCTGGTTTTAATATTTATTATAACTTTAACCCAGACACCGATAGTCGCGAAATAGCACCTGAAGAGTCTGACGCTTATGAAATAGGCTACAAATACGCAAGCCGCGAATTTGTATTTAACATGGCGCTTTTCAGAACCGAAATTGAAGGCTTTCAAGCTAACAACTTTGACTGTTCAGACGGCACTTGTATTACGCGCTTAACCAATGCGGGTGATGTAAGTACGCAAGGTGTTGAAGTTGACTTTATGTGGGCTGCAACAGAGTCGCTAACCCTTACTGGTGGTGTTGCTTACATTAAAGCTGAAATTGACGAGTTTAATTGTCCGGCAGAGGTAGCCGCTGGTTCGTGTACTGACCGCTCAGGTTTAGATGTACCATTTTCGCCAGATTTAAAATACTCACTAACGGCTGACTACTTTATTGAAACCGACCATGGCTTTAACGTACATATTAACGGCTCTTACATTTACACCGACGAGCAATACTCAGACCTACCAGACAACGTAGGCGAATTTAATCCAGCTGCTTTATTACCAGATTACGGTATTTTAAACGCAAGTGTGGGTTTATCGTTTAAAGATGACGCGTTTAGAGTATCACTTATTGCTAAAAACTTAACCGACGAAAGTTACGCAACAACCTACAGTGGCGATAACTTCCGTTATCAAATTCCGCGCGATGCAGAGCGCTACTTTGGGGTATCGTTTAAAGCACGTTTTTAATATTTAAATAACTCCCTCAATAATTTCCCTTAAAAGCGCAACGTTTAACACGTTGCGCTTTTTTTGTGACTTATTTTTGTAATAGTTTGGTCATCTTACTTTCATTAAAATTACCTTTATCAGTCACATCTGTTTTCTATAGTGCAGCGGTTGATCTTTTTTGTGTTTACACATTTCAAAAAATAACCACTAAACAATGGGAATTACGGATGAAAATTAAAAAAGTCGCTGCGGCAATCGCGCTAACATTTGCGTTTAGCGCAGTTAGCCATGCTGATGTACTACCGCAAAGCCAAAAAGACAGCAGCTGGTATAGCGCTGCGCAAACTAAACTAACAACAAAAACAGCACAAGCGCAGGCTACACAAGCCACTAAAGCTAAAAACGTTATTTTATTTGTAGGCGATGGCATGGGTATATCTACTCTTACCGCCGCGCGTATTTTGCAAGGGCAGCGTAATAACCAATCTGGCGAAGAAGGTTATTTAAGCTTTGAAGAGTTCCCATACTCTGCACAAGTTAAAACGTATAACGTAGATGCTCAAACTCCTGATTCAGCAGGCACGATGACGGCTATTATTTCGGGTGTAAAAACCGATGTGGGCGTTATTGGTGTAGATGAAGATATTGAGCGCGGCGTGTGTTCAACAGTAGCAGGTAATGAGCTAATTACCGCGACCGAATTAGCTGAAATTAAAGGGCTATCTACCGGTATTATTTCTACAGCACGTATTACTCATGCGACTCCTGCTGCAACGTATGCTAAATCGGCTGACCGTAACTGGGAAGACGTATCAGATATGCCAGAAGATGCCGTAACGGGTGGCTGTGAAGACATTGCATCGCAACTGGTTAACTTTGAAAAAAACCTAGAAGCACGATTTGTAGGGACCGACGTAGACGGTCTTGATTTTGTAATGGGTGGCGGTCGTCGTCACTTTTTACCAAAAGATGAAACAGCTAACTCAACAGACGCAGTAAGCGCTATAGAAGGCGACCGTACTGACGAGCGCAACCTAGTAACTGAGTGGCAAACACAATACCCAGATGCTACGTACGTAATGGATCAAACAGGCTTTGATTCAATTGCAGATGACGCTACTAAAGTATTTGGTTTATTTAACGAATCCCACATGCAATACGAAGCTGACCGCGCAAACGATGTAGCGGGCGAGCCTTCGCTTACCGATATGACTACTAAAGCAATTGAAGTGCTTGGTAAAAACGATAACGGATTTTTCTTAACGGTTGAGTCGGGTCGAATTGACCACGCGCACCATGCGGGTAATGCATACAACGCACTTAACGACACCATTGAGTTTGCTAAAGCCGTGCAAGCAGCGGTAGATAACACCAATCCAGAAGAAACCCTTATTTTAGTAACCGCCGATCATAGCCATGTATTTACTATTGCAGGCTACCCTAAGCGTGGCAATCCAATTTTGGGTCAAGTAGTTGCAGTAGGCGAAACTACACCAAGCCTAGCTGCCGACGATATGCCGTACACCACAGTAGGTTACGCAAATGGTTTAGGTTTTAGAAACTTGGGCAGTGAGACTGATGCGGATGCAAGTTACACAAGTGCTGCTGTTGCAGGGCGTGTTGAGCTAAATGGCGTTGATACAACGACCCCAGGTTTTCACCAAGAAGCAACTGTACCAATGGGCTCAGAAACACACGCGGGTGAAGATATTTCACTGCATGCAAAAGGCCCCGGTGCTCAGCTAGCACAAGGCGTAATTGAACAAAACGTAGTGTTTCATCTAATTAATCAAGCTCTTGAACTAACTCAGCAATAATGGCGGCTAACATGAACAAATTAACGGTACTTTCTTTGGCAGTAATGGTCGCGCTAGCAGGTTGCTCGAGTGACGATAACAAAAATGAAAATAATATTATTGCAGTAGATAACGCTATTGCAGTGGGCTCTGAGCAGTGCATTAATGGCGGTGTAGAGACTCAAGTAGGCGCAGATACCAATAATAACGACGTGCTAGACAGCGACGAAGTTAACTCAACTAATTTAGTGTGTAATGCACCTGCAACGTCGCTCACAAACGAGCAATTAGCCTCGCTTACTAGTAATGCATGGTTTAGTGAAGCACAAACAAAATTAGGTGCTGCACAAACAGCAAGTAGCAACATTGTTACTGAATCAGGCAAAGCTAAAAACGTTATTTTATTTGTGGGCGATGGTATGGGTATTTCTACCATAACCGCAGCACGTATTTTAGCGGGTCAGTTAGAGGGCGAAATGGGTGAAGATCACCAGTTAAGCTTTGAAACTATGCCTTTTTCGGGCTTTGTAAAAACATACAACGTAGATGCGCAAACGCCAGATTCGGCAGGCACTATGACCGCAATGGCATCGGGCGTTAAAACCGACGCAGGCGTTATTGGTATTGATGAAGCGGTTGAGCGTGGTAATTGTGCATCAGGCAAAGGGCACGAACTTGTTACCTCGTTAGAGCTTGCTGAAATTGCAGGTAAAGCAACAGGGATTATTTCTACAGCGCGTATTACTCACGCAACACCAGCTGCAACGTATGCTAAGTCGGCAGAGCGTAACTGGGAAGATATCTCCGATATGCCAGAAAGTGCTGCAACGTGTGAAGACATTGCATCGCAACTGGTTAACTTTGAAGCCAATCTAGAAGCACGCTTTAGTGGTGTTGATGTAGACGGTATTGACGTAGTAATGGGCGGCGGTCGTCGTCACTTTTTACCAAAAGATGCTGCGTTTAATTCAACCGATGCAGTAAGTGCTGTTGAAGGGGATCGTACAGATAACCGCGACTTAACCGCAGAGTGGAAAACGCAATATCCAAATGGCACGTACGTAATGGATCAAACCGGTTTTGATGCAATAAGTGACGACGCCACTAAAGTGTTTGGCTTATTTAACGAATCCCACATGCAGTACGAAGCTGATCGAGCAAACGATGTAGCAGGCGAGCCTTCGCTTTCACAAATGACTGAAAAAGCAATAAGCGTGCTTGATAACAACGAGCAAGGTTTTTTCTTAACGGTTGAGTCGGGTCGAATTGACCACGCGCATCATGCGGGTAATGCTTATAACGCGTTAAACGACACAATTGAGCTTGCCAAAGCCGTTAAAGTGGCAATGGAAAACACCAACCCAGAAGAAACATTAATAGTTGTAACTGCCGATCACAGCCATGTATTTACCATTGCTGGTTACCCTAAACGCGGTAACCCAATTTTAGGTAAAGTGGTTGCAGTAGGCGCTACTGAGCCAAGCTTAGCTGCCGACGATATGCCTTATACAACGGTTGGTTACACCAATGGTGGTGGCTTTAGAAACCTAGGCAGCGAGACTGATGCCGATGCAGGTTATGCGTTTGCACCGGTTACAGGGCGTGTTGATTTAACAGATATTGATACAACAACACCTGGTTTTCATCAAGAAGCACTGGTACCAATGGACTCAGAAACACATGCCGGTGAAGACGTAGGCGTTTATGCAATGGGACCAGGTGCACACTTGGTAACAGGCACAAACGAGCAAAGCTTTTTATTCCATGTAATGGACTTTGCCGCTGACTTTGTAAAAACAGCAGACGAAAAGCTAGCGCAATAAATACCGCCTAGTTATAAATTTAGTTAAATATATCTAAATAAAAACCCCGCATACTGTGCGGGGTTTTTGTCATTAAACTGACATTTATAATCGTTATGTTATTGCCATAAACTTGAAATATAAATAAGAGATAGCTAAATGAAAAAAGCGTTATTAATAATTGCCACGCTTGTAAGTACAAGTAGCTTTGCCTCGCAATGTGATATTGATGCCAAGCAATTAAAAGCGGATTATAAAATTACCAACAGCCATAAAGCGCAGCAAAGTAGCGAGTCACTTACCCTTTGGCGAAACAATCAGCAAGTAGCGCATCAAAGTGAAGTAATAACCGAGCTTTGGCAGCACTTAGCCAATAATCAAATACGACCAATACGTTATTTTAATGCCCAGCAACGCGGTATTGAATATCAACCATCTGAGGTACGCGGCGTACAAAATTGGAGTGCTAAAAGTCAGCTGGTGGATAACCACTTAATCGAAAAAATGACCTTAGTAAGCACACAAGGCAAAGGCTGCGATGAAGTAAAAAACTATACACTGAGCGAAAATGGCAACGACTTTAACCTTGCCTTTTTTACGCATTCAAAATTAGTTAAAACATTTAGTATTAGTAATAAAAAAAGCCAAACAACTACATTGCTAAGCCTTAATAATGTAAACACTGATAAGCCATTAATTAGTGCTCAATTTGCACAGTGGGATCGTTTTCAAACCACCGATTACGCCGATATTGGCGATAACGAAGGTGACCCATTTTTGGCTAAAATGATAAATCTAGGTTTTATTGAACACAGCGCCACAGGTTTTTATAACCAGCAGGGCGAGGCTATTCAAGGCGGGCATCACCACTAGGTTTTAGCGTTTTTAAATATAGTAGCTCATAGCTGAAAGAATGACAGGCTATGAGCTACAAGTAACACTGAAAGAGCTTCCCTAATTTCCTGCCAAAGATATAACCTAATCAAATACCTTTTTTCGTATTTTCAAAGTTAACATATTGCCGGAGGTTCTTTTTTGATAAAACATACGTTACTTAATATCGGTACGCGACCAAGACTTAAAGCATCTTTATAATAAAAAATAAAGCTAGAGACTCATTCATTAATTGAGTTAATGGCTTTTTGCTTCTTTAAACGGACAATCATTCAGTATCCTGTCCGTGACTATATTTAGTCAAGCATCATAATGGAAACTAATCCAATATAAAGAGGCTAATTAGTTATGGAAAAGTTGATTATGAAACTATTAAGCGTAGTGAGAGTTGAGAATGTTTCAACAGTTACTGTTTGTATTTGTCTTGTTTTATTAGTGTTTAAATTAGGGTGAAAAAATGGATATTGATGAGTTGACTGAGTTAGTTCAAGGGAAATGTTTTTTTGCAGGCGCTTATAAAAATACACTTGAAGATGTAGTGGAAGTGAGAGAAATTTTAAAAGCTTCCTATAAACATAATGAGTTTCCATACTATTCAGAGTTTGAACATAGCTGGAATATGCTTAGGGAAAACTCATCACATAATGTAATTGAGCGTGAACAAATAGATAGTAACCCGTTAAATAGTTTTTTACATCTTATAGAGTCAGGGTTCTACCCCCCTCCTGAGTTATTAATTGTTGTCGCGAGTTGTTTTAGAGCTCATATGATTAGCGGAGGAAAAACTAATTTATCTGAAGATTTCTTCGGAAAAGATAAGCAGTTCGATCATTGTATAAACGTGTCTAAGATTACTAAGTACACGGATTTTGAATTTAAATGGGTTATAGATAAAAAGGAATCATTGCAGGCCGTTGCGGAAAAATACTTACTAGAATGCTCAGAAAAAAATAATAACACATTCGGCGAAAATACTGATGTTGAAAGCTTCTTAAGAGGTTATCGTCGTTGGAAAAAGGATTTAACAAAACAAAAATATTATTAAAAATTATTTAGGGATTGAATGTTCGTCGCAGTGATAGCTACAGGCTTAATAGAGCGTTTAACAATCATATCCCAAGTTTATGTGCTGCCAGCTATTGCCAACAGCACAAATATAAAAGCCTTAACACTACTCAAGATGAGCATCATCAGGCTTTTTGGGTCTATCAGCTAGCTCTGTTAGGCCATCTTCACAATCACCGCTATCGCAGGTATTTAAATCGCTTTGTGCTTGTTTATCTTGTTGCAGCACTTGTTTTAAATCTTCCATGCGTTGGCGCACTGCTACGCCGTAGCTGGCGTCGTCGCCCCATAATGCAGCAAGTTGCAGTACTGCAGCGCGGTCGTGGTCTCTAAATAGCTTACCAGCACGCTCTGCATCTTGCTTAGTGTTACCTAGTAACTCGAGTGCTTCTACGGCAAGGTTAATAGCTGAGTCGACTGTTTCGCGGTTAAACGCATCTACTTTTAAATTAAGTAACTGATACGCATGGCGGCGGTCGATTGCGCGAGCAACTATTTTAAGCTGCGGGTAGTTTTTATGCGCGAGCTTAATTATCTCAATAGTTTTATCGGGGTTATCAATTGCAATTACCAGCATTTGCGCAGTGTGCGCGCCTGCGGCTTCAAGGAGTTCTTGGCGTGCGGCATCGCCATAAAATACGGTATTGCCAAAACGGCGTAGTAATTCTATTTGGCTAGGGCTGTGATCAAGTACGGTTATTTCGTAGCCTTGCGCGTGCAGTAAACGCCCCATAATTTGGCCAAAACGTCCGTAGCCCGCAATAATTACGTGCTTAGCGGTGCTAATTTGCTCTGGCTTATCAAACTCAGGCAGAGCACTGCTGCTGCGTTTTTGTATTTGCTCATAAACCATAAGTAATAACGGCGCTATTAGCATTGATACCGCCACAACTAAGGTAACAAGGCTGGTTTGCTCGGGCGTTAAAATACTGAGCGTAGTGGTTACGCTTAACAATACAAAGGCAAACTCACCCCCTTGGGCAAGCGCTAAGGCAAATAATAACTGCTGTTTGCTGTTAATTTTAAAGGTAACGGCAAGGGCAAATAAAATGCAGGCTTTAACTACAATAAGTAAAACTACTAAGCCTATAACGGTACTAAACTCGTTAAATAGCAGTTCAAAGTTAATTGATGCGCCAACAGTTATAAAAAATAATCCTAAAAGTAAGCCTTTAAAGGGTTCTATATCGGCTTCTAATTCGTGTCTAAATTCACTTTCGGCAAGTACAACGCCGGCTAAAAAAGTCCCCAAAGCTGGCGATAAACCAATACTTTGCATAACCAGTGCAATAGCGACCACTAAAAACAGTGCAAAAATAGTAAATATTTCACGCATGTGTGTTTGGGCAATGTATCTAAATAACGGCGCCGATACATATTTACCGCCGGCAATAATAGCGGCAATAACCGCAACCGATACACATACTTGTTGCCATACAGGCCAGCTTGCAATAATCGAGTCGCTGATTTCTTTTGTGCTAGTTTGCGGGGCAAATGCAAGCAGTGGCAATAGGGCTAAAATAGGAATAATTGCGATGTCTTGAAACAGCAATACCGAAAACGCGTTTTGTCCGGCTTCTTGCTTTAGCCAGCCTTTTTCTTCAAGGCTCTGCAGCACAATAGCAGTAGAGGAGAGCGCCAGCATTAAACCAATGGCGAGTGCGGTTTGCCAATGCATGGCAAAAAACCAATAACAAAATGCAAAAATTGCCGCTGCCGTTAACACAACTTGCAAGCCGCCAAGCCCTAAAATAGAGTGGCGTAATGTCCATAAACGCGAAGGTTGTAGCTCAAGGCCCACTAAAAACAGCATCATTACTACGCCAAATTCAGCGAAGTGCATTACATCGGTTTGATCGCCCACAACACCCAGCGCATAAGGGCCAATGAGTATTCCGGCAATTAAATAACCTAACACAGAGCCAAGTCCGACTCGTTTTGCAATAGGGACAGCTACAATGGCTGCTGCTAAGTAAATTAAAGCAATTTCTAACACGCGTTTATCCTAATAACATCAAGGCTTTTAGAATGGCTTAGCTGCTTATAAAATACAATGGATTATATGGCTCAAAGTTGCTTATTTATCAGTAGTTATAACACTAATGGTTATAACTACTGGGCTAAAAATAGCACTTTATGTTGAAGGACTTATTTGGGGGCTAAATATTACAAATACTTATAATTGCTGAGCTTGGTTGGCCTGAATCAGAATGGTAAATAGTAATGTTTGAGCTGATTGTATTTTCAACGCTTGTTTCAATTACTGTTACTTCAAATTCGGCAGATGCAGGTAGGTCGATATCTAATTCGCTATCGAAGTAAGTACTTCCGCTTTTTTGTAAAGTAAGTGGTTTTGTTTGATCAAAGCTAAATTGAAAGCTATCTGACGCTAAAAGTGTATCTACCATGTTAAAGCGTAAATTAACGGTGTCGGGGCCTGAAAACTCAGCACACACAAATACCGAAACCTCAACAGCTTGTAAAACGGGCATGCTATTTTGGCCTATATCCACAGTAAAGTTGCTTTGCGTAATAGCTACAGAGTTGTATTCCCCTGCTGCAATCCTTTGATCTGCTGTTTTTATCGTTATTTTTTCACCTTGCGCTAAATTAACCTCTTCATCAAAAAAGCCATTTGTGTTGGTGCTGTATTGCTGTCCATTAATTGTTAGCTGTGCATTACTTATAGCCGCTTTTTGCACATTAGTGAGTTGCCCTTTAATACGACCGGTAAGTTGTGCAGAGTTAGTTACTGTAATTGAAAATTGCACACTTTTTGAAAAGCCATCTGCATCAGTTGCTACAACGGTTAGCGTGTAACTACCTGTCATATCGGCGATAAATTCGGTAATATTTTGGTTTGTATTGCTTAAGCTGGTACTCGAGCCTGATGGGGCTGATAGTGTCCATGCGTAATCGAGAGTGGTTCCCTCTGGGTCGTAACTTTGGCTTATATCAAATTTAACTGCATTGCCCACTAAATCGTAGCGTGATTGCTCCCCCGTGAAGCTAATTACTGGCAATGCGTTTTGTATTACATCAATTGTTAGGGTTTTTGTGTCAGAGAACTGCACGCCATCGTTAGTGCGTAACGAAATAACTACTTGTCCCTCTACTGATGCGCTAAACGTTGGTTTTGATATTGTATTACTGCTAAGCGTTGCTTGGCCTTGCGACGAAATGATTTCCCATTGGTAACTTAGTGGCTGGCCTTCTGGATCGTAACTATTGGAAGCATCAAGTAAAACTTGTTCATCAACCGTTATAGAGGTTTCATAAGTTACCAAAGTGATAGGCTTTTTATTGCTACTGGCATGCAGTGCTGAGGTTGCTTGGTTTGAGCTTAATTGGCCATCAGACACTGTAAGTACTACAACGTAGTCGCCTTCTTTATCGGCAACAATAGAGGGTGTTGCTGATGTGCTGTTAGTCAGTTGTGATGCACTATTTACAGGCTTAGCTTGTAACTGCCAGTTATAGCTCAGTGTATCTCCGTCAGGGTCGCTACATTGTTGGCACTGCAAAGTGGTAGATTCGTTTAACGTAATATCACGTTCGGATTCAAGTGTTGCAACGGGGGCTTTATTACTTGTGGTAACAGTTAAAGTAACTGATGCGGTATCGCTTTTGTTTTGTTGGTCGGTAACAGTGAGTGAAAGCGAGTAATCTCCAGCTGTTGACGCTGAAAACCCAGCGGTATGATTTTGCATGTTTGAAATAGCCGGCGTGCTGCCCTGGGGTTTTTCTGTAATTGCCCACGCATAACTAAGCGTATCGTTTTTATCGGGATCAGTGCTTTGGTTACCATAAAGTGTAACAACTTCATTTGGGGCAATTGTTTTATTTTCTACGTTTATAACCGCTTGTGGCGATGAGTTAGAATTAAGCGATTCACTTTTTATGAGTACAACAGTGCTTGCTGTATCACCTTGTGAATCAGTAACGGTAAGCTCAACTTTAAAATCGCCTATTTCGTCGGCAACAAACTGGCTTTTAACTTGAGTCGCATTTTCAAGCGTTGTATTACTTGCTACGGGCTTGGTAATAAATTGCCATTTGTATTGATTAATGGCGCCGCTGGTTGTGCTACTTTGCGCGCCATTTAAAAGCACAACATCACCTTGCTTAACGGTTTGTGTGCTACCTGCGTTAGCAATTAATTGGGTATTTTCAGTAACGGTGAGTTGTTTTTGTGCCGGTGTGCTTGAAAGCTTACCGTCACTCACGGTTAATACTAATTGGTACTCTTGTGCTTCAGATACTGAAAACTCAACGGTACTTTCGTTATTAACCGTAATCGGTATTTCTACTTGTTCGTTTTTGCTGACTAATTGCCATTGATAGGTGAGTGCATCGCCATCGGGGTCGCTACTTTGTGCTGCGCTAAACACGAGGGTAGTATTTACTTTAAACTCCGATTGCTCGGTGGTAATAACCGCAATAGGCTTTGTATTAGTGCTGAGCGGTTTAGTTACTGTTTTGGAGTCTGAACCTCCAGAGCCACAAGCTACGAGGGTGAACAAAGCAGTAATTAAAATTAATAACTTCCATTTCATAATATTAATATCCTTTTAATTAGTTGAATATTAATATGTACCCAAATTAGCTATAAAGCAAAAAAATAAATCAAATAAATAAATTTTCATTATTTTAGGAAGTAGTTAACGCGAAACAGTGCTGATTTTAAATAATTTATACTTTGAGGGGAGTGCTTTATGCCCAGATTTATAGGGCATAAAGTGTATTAAATGGCAGTTGAATAACGCTTAAATAAAGTTAGTCAGCTACTTTTACTGAACCGCTAATATTATCGATACTTACATCGCCCGAGCCCGACTCAGTAATAGTCAGCCCCTTTGCATGGTTAACGCGAATATCACCCGAACCGTCTTCAATTGTTACGCTTGAACCAATATGCTCAATAAGCAGGTCACCAGAGTTATCATCAACATTAACTGCACCGCTTATATGGCTTATCACTAAATCACCCGATCCATCTTCAACGTTTAGCAAACCGGTTATGTTGCTCACGTGCATTTCGCCAGACCCATCGTCAATAGTTGCATTACCGCTTACGTTGTTTATATGAATACTGCCAGAGCCGTCGGTTAATTCTAAATTACCTGCGATGTTTTCAAGGTTTACTTCACCAGATCCATCGTCAACAGTTAGGTTTTTAGCGCCGCTTATTGTTAAATTTCCTGAGCCGTCTTTTACATCAATATTGCTTTGCATAGCACTTATAAAAATGTCGCCAGAGCCATCATCAATATCTAAATTTAGATTACTTGGCACAGTAACCACTAAATTAATACTTGGAGATTGACCACTGTAAAAGCTAATACCATTACGACTTTTATTTTGGGCAACAAGCTTTGCCTGTTTACCGTCTTGCTCCAGCGTTAGCTCGTATTCGTCTTCAATGTCGGCTGTGTAAATAGTGGCATCAACACTGATGCTGGTGGCCGTTTTTGAGCCTTTTATTTCAAGGCTACCTGCGCCGCTTAACACATTTAAATATTCAAGATTATTGCTTGGCAGTGATAGCTGTTGAGTTTGCTTTACCGACGCAACGCTTGGCGATATGTGAAATACACAGCCACTTAATAATAAAATGCCGCCAATAAGTGAAAGTGGTTTTGTAATGTTAGATACAGTTGATGAGCTCATGTTTAGTCCTTTGTATTTTTGTTTGTATTTATATAAACAATATAGAGCAAAAATGAGGCCGAAATGTAAGCTGTTGTTTTATATAGGGTGGTGGTTTTTTATGAAAGTTGAAATACTAATAAGTGGTTAAAATAACTAATTATTAATATAAAAGGATGCGTGATGCATCCTTTTATAATTGCTCTGCTTTTATTAGGTCGTGTTGAGCTTTGTGGATTGAAATTTGTTCAATCTAGGGGCGATTAAATCGCGGCGCGAGGTTTGTAACCTAGTGGACTAAGTAAAAACCGAGCAACAAAGAGTTAATCGTCCCTAGAAAGAACCCAAAGGGCAGCGCATGTTTGGTATTTATGCTGCGTTATCGCCTATTTATGGGGAATAACCACACTACATAGGCTCTGCCTTGCCTAAAAACCAAACATACTGCTGCAAATTCACCCACCAAAGATCAACACGCCCTAGTAAACTAATTAAAAGCTGTAAGTAATATTACCGTATAAAAAGCGTCCGTCTAATCCGTAAGGTGCATACGGTGTGTACGGGAATATTTGGCCAAAGTCAGAGTAACCAATGTTATCCACGGTGGCTTGTGGGTACTGATCGAACAAGTTGTTTGCGCCAACGGCAAATTTCCAATATTCGTCTGGACGGTATGCCACTTCTAGGTCGGTGATCCACTTAGGGTCTAGGTATTCATCGCGATCAGCTGTAGTTGATATATCAGCGACTTCACCATAACGTGTGGCACGAAGCGTTGTTTGCCATTCGTTAAAGTTCCACACTGCTGATAGGTTCCATTTGCTATCTGGCGTGCCCTCTTCAAAGCGACCTACTTCACGACGCGCAAACACTACGTAGTCGTCACCTAGTGAGTTAAGTTCGCTTGGGTTGTCGTTTACGTGTGTTACTTCGGTGTCGTTAAAATTAGCTGCTACGTTTAGGCGTAAATCACCTAAGTTGTCTAAATCTAGGTTATAAGTGGCAACTATATCTACACCTTGCGTGCGTGAATCGATAGCGTTGGTAAAGTAACGTACGCTTTCGGTATTTAGCTCACCGGCATTTTGTAGTATTTCAACAACTGCATCGCCCTCTAAGTTTTCAGACAATACAATACGGTCATCAATATCAATACGGTACGCATCAACGGTTAAGCTAAAGCTGCCTTGCGTGTACATAAAGCCCGCAGTAACGTTTACTGACTCTTCTGCATCTAACGGCTGTGCGCCTAGCGCTTGCGCTGCTGCAGAATCGGTTGGGAATAAACCAACTTCAAATGGTTGGTTGTTCTCAAGTACAGTAGAGATTTGGCGGTACGAGCTTTGCGCTAAAGATGGCGCACGGAAACCGGTGCTAATTGCACCGCGCAGCGATAGGTTTTCAGTAATGCTGTAACGCGAAGCAAGCTTAGAAGTAAATGTGTCACCAAAGTCGCTGTAATCTTCATAACGACCCGCTAAAACTACGTTCCATTTTTCTGTTAAGTAGGTATCAAACTCAACAAATAAAGCGATGTTATGACGGCTTTCGTCAGTCGCACTTTCTGGTCCAAAACCAGCAAGTACTTGCGCGCCACCGGCTGCAATTGGGTTGCCGTCGCTATCAAGTGCGGTGATGTAAGACGCTTCTTCGCCTTCTTCTATTTTGTAGCTTTCGTGGCGGTATTCAGTACCTACGGTAAAAAATACGTCATCAGGTAAGCCTAAATCGAGTGTGGTGTTGGCCGTTGCGTTTACTAAAAACTGATCGTAAACCAGTGCACCGTTATCAAATTCAGTTGGGCTGTCGGCACCTAGTGATGTGTTTATACTATTTACAACACCAAAACCAAAGTCGTTGCGGCCGTAGTTGGTACTTACATCCCATGTCCAGTCGTTAGTTTCGCCTTTTAAGCCCAGTGCAAATGAGTAGTCTTGTACGTCTGTTTCAATCTGCGGCAAAAATCCATCTGGGTACACTTCTAAAACGTTACGGCTGTCTTTTGCACGGCGGTAAAAACCACCTGAATTACCTTCACGCTTTGAGTAGCTACCAAATGAATAAAGGTTTAAGCCGTTATCAAAGTCGTAACCCATGTTGTAAAACAACGCGTAATCTTCAAGGTCTGCTTTACCAAAACGGTGGTTGTAACGATCGATAGTAAATTCGCGTGGGTCTAGGCTGCCATCATCAAGACGGCTGTATTGTTCGCGTGGGTCAAAGCCTGAGCGCTGCGTTGAGTCGTTATCGCGGTATTCAATTGATACGTTTACAAAGCCGTTATCAGATAACGCAAAACCAGAGTTTGCGCTAACAGTGCGTGTTGCACCGTCGTTTACTTCGCGGTCGCCACCGGTATTAAAGGCTAAGTCGCCGTTTGCATCTGCGTAGGTGCTTTCTAGCTGAGGTACGCCAGCCATTTGAGTATCGTATTTACCGTACGTTACGCTAACGCTGCCGCCTTCTGAGGCATCTTTAAGTACAATGTTAATTACCCCAGCAATTGCATCAGAACCGTACTGTGCGGCTGCGCCATCACGAAGTACTTCAACACGTTTAATTGCAGAGGTTGGGATCATGTTCAAATCAACAGCGGTAGAGCCTCGACCAACAACACCTGCTAAGTTTAATAGCGCACCGGCATGGCGGCGCTTACCGTTTATAAGTACTAATGTGTGATCGGGTGCTAATCCACGTAAAACAGCTGGTTTTGCATGGTCAGTACCATCACCCATAGTGGCACTTGGGTAGTTAAAGCTAGGTACTTGGTTTGCTAGTATTTGGCTTATTTCTAGCTGACCCGTACTTTGCATATCACCGCTGGTAATAATATCTACAGGTACTGAGCTTTCGGCAATACTGCGTAAGCTACGGCGAGTACCTGTTACTGAAATCACTTCAATGCTTTTTTCGGCTTGAACATCTTGTTCTGCAGCAAATACAGAAGAATAGGGTGCACTAAGTGCAGAAGAAACGGCCAGGCTAAGTGCTACTTTTTTGGCTGATAATGGCTTTAACATGATGTTGATTCCCTTGAGGGCTGCTGACTATTGATTTTAAAAAGGAGCGCATCATATAGAAGCGACTACCCTAGTGCAAAGATAAAAACTATCTAAGATATTCTAAGTTGTTAACAAGTAAGGTCACTGTCTACGCGTGATATAGGCGTTTGGATCGTTGTAGTTGCAATCTTGTGTCGAATGGTTGCGAATTCAAGGGGATTTTAGATAAAAGTTAGTAAGACGTAAAAAGGCCAAGCAAATGCTTGGCCTTTCAATTTTTTAAATTTAGTAATTTAGTAATTTAAATTATTCAGGGGCAACTTCAAGCGTTGTAAATAATGCATAACGTCCTGCATCTACGCCTTCTTCATTTACGGTAACCTTGTTAGAGGTTTCGATTAGGTATAGGCCTGGCTCTTTCCACGTAATTGTAAACATACCGTCTTTATCGGTCGTTACTTTTACTTCGCCACGCTCGTTACGGTAGCGTGTGTCGCCTTTTAAAATACTTACTTCAACGCCTTCACCAGCAGATTTACCATCTTGTAGTAACTGAAAACGTGCTTGTTCACCTACAAATAAATCGTTTGGATGCGTTGGACCGCTAAGCTCTAAGCCTAAACCTAGCTGTGCAGGTTTTGAGGTGCCATTTCGGCTTACAAATGTATCTACTGTTGAAACAACCTTTGTTGTCGTTACATCTTTTGCATTGCTAGGTAACTCGGCTTCTGTTTTTTTACCAAATACGCGCTTGCGCTTACCTTCTTCGTTTTTATAGAAGGTCATGTACATTGGCTTTTGGGTCATTGCAATGTGGTAAGTGCCTTGCTCTGTTAAGCTTACCGCAGCTGAGCTTTTACGCTTTAAGTAATAAGCACGAATGGTTTCAGATACTGGCTCACCATTAGGTGCAAGTGCCATTAATAATGTGTCGTCGTACTCGGCGCCTTTTTCTTTAGGTTTAAAGGCTTTGTCTGGTGCAAACATTTCGTTAGAGATACTAGCGTCAATCATTACGTAATGCGCTTTATCGCCTGATAAAGATGTATGCGAAGGTAGTAACCAACGTCCGTGTGCACTTGCTGAAGTTGACACTAAAGCAGATAAGCTCAATGCGCCGATTAATGCCGTTTTTAATAAATTAATTTTCATTGTATTTCCTTAAATTCAAATGATTAAGTAGCAGCTACTTAGTGCTTACAGTGACGAAGCTTTTAGAAAACTCGTTTTTACCATCAATTGTTAGTTTGCCTGATTTAGTTAAATCGAGCTCAACGCGGGTGTAGTCTCTGCCGCCTTCTTCGCGTACAACTTCAATATTTAGTAAGTATTTACCTGGTTTTACTGGGTTACCGTCTAAATCATTACCTTGCCAATTTATGGTGTAAGTACCTGCGCGTTTTGTTGCGCCGCTAATGCCGTCAAAGTTGGCATCGCTTTTACCGGCTTTACGCCACCATTGGCGTAAGTCTTTAAACCATTCTGCTTTTTGCACCCAAAGTGCAAGCGTTGTAACGTGTTTGCGCTCTGGTGTTTCAAGCCAAACTGCAACGTATGGGCGGTGATACGGTTGTACTTCTAAGTCAGGAAGCGTTAATTCAACCTCTAGCTGTGGTGTTTGCGCATGCGCCGTTGTTTGAAAAAACGCAGCTACGAGCAGTAATGCGGCGCTTATAAATAATTTAAATTTAACCATTAAGACACTCCTTTTATTTGTGGAACCCAACATAAATAAATAACCAGTGGAGTTGCCACTCCGAGTACGGTTATCCATATTCCTGCTAAGCGTTTTTTTCTATTTTGAAACAAAATAATCATGCCGGTGATGGCAAATAAAATCATTAGTACGGCAGATATATCAATTACCCAACTCCATACTTCACCGCTGTGGCGGCCTTTATGTAAGTCGCCAATAAGGCTTAAAAAGCCACCTGTTTGGTAATCAAGATTTAGCTCGCCAGTTGTAAAATCAAGCTCTGCGTAGGCAAACCCAGCAGGCAGTGGGTAGTCGAGCATGACAAGCGCGTCTTCTTTTTCCCACTCAATGCTTTTTACTTTTGTAAGTGCATATTGCTCGGCTAGGTAAGCTTCTATTTCAGGGTAAAGCGTTGGCAGCGTATTTAGCTGCTCATTCGCTTTGGTAACTAGCTCTGCTGGAATTACCGCCGTTACTTGGCCATTATTTTTATCGTTTTTAAGCCAATCAATATGGTTGAGCACAATGCCGCTAACGCAAAATAAGATAAGCAAAAAAAACAAAGCTGTAGAAATATAAATATGTAGAGCACGGCTTGTGCTATACAAAGCCCGCTTGTTAATAAACGACATAAAAACAGTAAATAAATTAAATTTACAGCATGATAATGATTTGCATTAGCTATTACAAATTTACTTACTTATCTTTACATAAAAACTTTAAAACAAAGGCGGTAAGCAGGTAAAAAATGAATATTTAACGCTTAGGAGGGCTGGAAGGTCTTAAAATAAGGTAAATCATCACCAATACTTCTATTACTGCAACGAGATAAATAACCCAAATAGGGGCGGCTGAATACAGTAAAAATGTAAATCCAATTAACATGCCAATGGCGGCGTAGCATTTGGCTTTTACAGGCACTACTTTATGGGCTTGCCATTGCTGCAAAGTTACACCGTAACGAGGGTGGTTTAACAGCCATTGTTCAAGCGCGGGTGATGAGCGAGTAAAGCAGGTGAGCGCTAAAATAAAAAATATAGTGGTAGGCATGACCGGCAGCACAATGCCAATAATACCCAAGGCTACAAGTATTAAGCCAAGTGCTTTAAACCATAAGTTTTTATAACAAATAAACACTGCTTTTATATTCACTTAGGCTCTTTTTAGTAATGGCTGATACTTTCGATTGTAGGCCAAATAGTTATAAAATCGAAGTGTAAAAACATAAAAAAGGGCAAACTAAGTTTGCCCTTTTAAATTTATAAAATAGGTTTTACTTATCTAGAAGTAGTAACCTACGTTGATGTTAAAGCGACGCTCTGTATCGCCATCACCAATAATTGTTCCGCCAATAAATGGCTGGTTACGTGCTTGAATAAAGTCAAAGTACGTAAATAACGGGCCTGCTGATACGCTCATACCTGTTACGTTCATCCATGTATCTGCACTGTCGTCAGATTTGTCATAAATGATCCCGTAATCGTTGTAAAACTGTACGCCTGTTATAGGGCCTAAATCAACCGATAGGTCGTAAGCTACGTTAAAGTTAGTCATGGTAGCTTCGCTTGATACGGTGTCGTAGTAGTCAAACGCACCTACAACAAAGCGGTTGCTGTTGTCGTCTAGGTCGTAGTCGTACTCACCGTGCTGAAATTGAATATTCCAGTTATTTATTTGGCTGTTTACGTGGAACGCCCATGCGCCGTAGTTACCTGCACGGTCGTTACCATCATGTAAGCCACCGCTTAATAGTGATACACCCACATCGGTTTTAGCGTTTTCGCCATGCTCAATTTGGTACACTGTACGAGCTGCAAATGTGTTGTATTCACCAAGGCGAGAGCCAGGTGCATCGTATGTGCCTTCGGTTGTTGCACGGCTACCAACTATATCAAAAGAGTAACGCTCGTTAACTTCAGAGCTGCCATCAACGCCGCCTACTTCATCATTTTTGAAAAAGCCTAGGTCTAGTTTCCAGTTATCTTTTAGTTTACGGTTTACTGTTACACCCAAGTCAAAGTCGTCTTCTAGGCCAACATAGTAGTTAGTGCTAAAAAAGTAGCTGTGTGAGTTGTATGGGCCATTACCAAAAGGGACAGGTGCAATACCAGCTTGTGCTTCCCAGCCATCAGTAAATTCGTAACCTAAGTATGCATACTTAACAATGGTCATGTAATCGTAAAAGCGAAAATCACCATTAACAGAAATATCGTTTATTTCGCCAGATAAGTTAATGCGAAATACTTCAAAGTCTAAGTCGCCGCTACGATCTTGAGTGTCTTCATCGTATGAATTAGTGCTGTAATTAAAACGCACTGCGCCACCAATTTTAACGCCTTCGTCTTTTTTCTCAGATTCGGCGGCAGCAACAACAACTTCTTTGTTATCAGCTTTTTTACTAATTTTTGCAACTTCTTGCTTGTGTTGCTCATTAATTTTTTGCTGTTTTGTTTTTTCATCAGCTAACTTATTTTCAAGCAGTTGCATTTGTTGCTTTAACTGCTTAAGTTGGCTTTGTAACGTGTCTAGATCATCAGACGCATAAGAAGTACTTGTAACACCACCTAGAACTAGTGCTAGTGTTAATTTTGAGAGTTTAGTCATAATTGCCGCTCAGATTTTGATTAAAAAATAAAAAATTCAAGACGTAAAAAAACGCCTTACGTTTAGGGTAAGTACAAAAACTATGTATTTTTTTTATTATTTATTCTTTAGGAGCTTGAGTAAGCGCACCAACTTCTAGAAGGGGCGATGCATCTAATTTATCTGCATCCATCATTGCGGCTACACGCTGCATTGATGAGAGTAAAAGGCTCTGTTCCCATTCAGCAAGTGCAGAAAACTTTTCAATAAAGTGTTCTTGCAATGGCTGAGGTGCTTTATCAAGTAACTCTTTTCCTTTATCGGTGAGGTATAAGCTCACTCTGCGTTTATCCATTTGACTGCGTACGCGTGTTACTAAGTTTCTGCTTTCTATTCTGTCGAGAATATTGGTGACCGTTGCTGGGCTTAAATTTACATTTTGAGCAATACGGCTCGCCGTTATTCCATCGGTTTTTTGCACTTCTTGCATTATAAGCAATTGTGGGCCAGTTAAACCCGAAGTTTTATTTAGCTGCTTAGAATGTAAGTCAATCGCGCGGATAACTTTACGTAAAGAAACCAATAACTCGTCATATTTTTGCATTTGCTTATCTCGTCGATGGGGCGGTAGTTTGCCGTAATCGCGAAATGTTACACATCAAATAAATTGAATTCAAATAATATATTGTACTTTAGCCCGCTTTTATTGGTTTTTAATAGTTAGAGCAGTAACTAATGTAAAATTATATTGTTTAAATATTGGTAAATTTTCTTAGCACCTTGTGTGCATTAAGTTGCGCACAGTACGTATGTTGTGAATAATTGGCAAGTCTTATTGTATAGACTTTAGTATTATTCATTTACAGCTGTTAGTACAAAGTAATTGTTTGTGAGTTTACTGTATATGTATTAATCGGCAATGAACAAATTCAGCAATCAATATTTAATATCAATAGCGTATACTTTAAGCATGCATTATTGTTTAGATGTAAACATTAAAAATCTTTAGTATCAGTATTATAGGGGAAGGTATGAAATTATCGCCATCAGTTAGCATTGAGCAAAGTGAATCCGGACTTGAGTTTATTAAAGTAGCTAGTGAAAAGTGCGACGCAAAAATATTTTTGCAAGGTGGGCAAATTACCGAGTTTATCCCTAAAAATAACAAGCCACTTATTTGGGTTTCACAAGAGGAAACCTATCAAGAAGGGGCGAGTATTCGAGGCGGTATTCCTATTTGTTGGCCGTGGTTTGGTACACACGCTAATGATGGGTGGCCTGCCCACGGTTTTGCGCGCACAAGCGTATGGCAAGCCGATGAAGTACACGAATCTGATGAGCAAATTACAGTTAGTTTAAAGCTCCCCATGAAACTTGTTAATACAACGTATTGGCCGCATCAGTGCGCATTAAAAGTTGAGTTTGTATTAAGTGATAAATTACAGGTTCGCTTAACGACCACTAACTTAGGTAGTGTGCCATTTAGCTTTACTCAAGCACTGCATACCTATTTTCCAACCTCAGATATTACAAACACCCATGTAGATGGTTTGCAAGGCGCGCAATATATTGAGTTTAGTGAAGGGCCATTTGTACAAAATGATGTTGTAAGCTTTAATCGCGAAACCGATATGGTTTATACACAAGCAAGTACAATGCAAAGCATTAATACGCCAGAGGGTGTTATTAATGTGAGCCGCGAAAACTCAAGTTCGTGTGTGCTGTGGAACCCATGGATAGAAAAATCAAAACGCTTATCTAACTTTGCTGACGATGAATATAAAACAATGCTCTGTCTAGAGGCCGCTAATGTACTGACAGATGAAGTAACGCTTGAGCCAAAACAAAGCCACACCTTAATAACCACCATTAGTTGGTAAGTAATTAAAGCAGTAATAGGGATAAATAGTGTTTAACAATCAACAAATAATGGATTTACCAAAGCATAGTGATATTAGCTTTAAGCCATTGGCTGATAAAGCCTTATTACATACACAGCTTAGCTCGCTTCTGTTTTATGTACCGCTAATTGGAGCGCTTATTGCTGTTTGTTATTTTAATGAAGCCTTTGCTAATAACGCACAAACATATTTGCTAATTGGCATGCCAATTTTGGTGGCCGTATCTATGGCGTACAACATGATAAGTGTGAGGTTGCGAGGTTTTGCAGTGCGAGATCATGACATTGCTTTTAAAAAAGGCGTTATTTGGCAACAAGTGACGGTATTACCTTTAGCGCGTGTACAGCATATGGAAATACACCAAGGGCCAATAGAGCGAAAACTTAGTCTTGCGAGCATTAAATTATTTAGCGCTGGCGGTGTAAGTGCCGATTTACAAATTAGTGGGCTAACCCATGATGATTGTAAAAATATGCGCCAATTTGTACAAAACTACCGCCAAGACGACGCAACTACTCAGGCAGCTTTAGTCGATGAGTAATACAACTATCGAAGATAAAGCCAGCCCTATTTACTGGCAAAAAGTATCGCCCTGGGCACTTTTATATTTTGTTGTGCACTTTAGTGTGCGCTTTGTAAAAGATGGCCTTTTAAACTTACTGCCCATGCTAGTCGTATTTGTTACTCAAGTAGAAAATAAATTGTTTTGGGCGCAGGTTGCAGGCGGTATTGCACTAATTTTGCTACTTGTTTACTCATTTTTATATTATTTAAATTTTAAGTTTAGTATTAGTAGCGACAACGAAATATTGCTTAACAAAGGTGTATTTAAAAAAGAGCGACTTACGCTTAAATTTGGCCGTGTGCAAAACGTTAATATTGCCGAGCCGTTTTATTTTACCCCCGTAAACTTAGTTAATTGTATTTTTGATGCCGCTGGCAGTGTGTCGCAAGAAGTTGTTTTACCAGGTGTCACTAAAGATTATGCACAGCAAATGCGTAAACAAATATTTGATTTTAAAGCGCAGCAACAGCAAGAAGCACCAAATACTGAACAAAGCGAAACAGACACTATCGAAAACAGCCTAAGCATTAGCAATAAAGAAATAGCCAAATTTGGTTTAATGTCGAATATGGCTATTTTAGCAATCGCTGCTTTTGCCCCTTTTATAAACCTAATTGTTGATTTTTTAGAGAAGCAAATTATTGCGAAAGTAGAAGGCTTTTACCAACAAGAGCTTGGTATGCTGGCCAGCGCTGCTACTTTTGCGATGATCACCTTAATTGGTTTGTTAGTTTTGGTGGCTGTAATGCTATCGGTGACTATGTCGCTTATTCGTTTTTATAATTTTGAGCTTTATTTTAAAGGTCAAAAGTTTAAACGCATTGCTGGCTTGTTAGAGCGCCATCAGCTTTCAATGAGCATGGACAAGGTGCAATCTATTATTATTAAACAAAACCTAATGGGGCGATTACTAAAGCGATTTACCGTTGAGTGTTTACAAGCAAGTAGCGGCGGAATAGCAGCCGGTGTGGCGGCTAAAAAAAATAAACAAACGTTAGTATTACCTGTATTAAATAGCGAACAAGTTGATAGTGTATGCCAATGGATTTACCCGTGGTTTAATAGTAAAAAACTCGCTTTTAAGCGCGCAGAGCGAGCGCTTTTGTATAAAAATTTAGGCTTTTATTCACTGTTACCCAGTGTATTAGTGTTTGGCTTTTGTTTTATTGCTGATATTAATACTTTGATAAGCCTTGGTGTTTTGGTGGTGTTTTCTGGCTTGGTGACTTTGTCGTATCAGCGTTATGGTTATTACATGCATGAGGATAATGGCCGATTTTACATGGTTGTACGCAAAGGTATGATTGGCGTTCATTACCGTGTTTTTGAACTTTATAAAGCGCAAAGTGCGCGCAGTATAAGTACGTACTTAATGAGAAAGTCAGGCTTAAAAAGCCTGTATATACAACTTGCTTCAGGCTTTGCGTTTATGCCCTATATAAAGCAGCAAGATGCTGACTTTATTATTGATTTTACAATTAAGCAGATTGAGTCAGATACTCGCAGCTGGATGTAAATTACCCTAATAAAACATGTGTAAATACCCATTTTCACATGTTTTATTACACTTTCTTACTGCCCATGAAAGACATTTAATAATACCCTAGATGGTATTAAGGAATTCTTTTAGGGACGCTCATGAAAAAAACACTTATCGCATCAGCTTTATTACTAGCAGCACCGAGCTTTGCAGCCGATTGGCAAACTATTCATACCGAACATTTCAACATTCACTACAGTGTTGAGCATGCTGATTTTGCTAAATCAACTGCAGAAGAGCTTGAAATAGTACGCACCAAAGTGCTTGAACAGCAAAACCGAGCACTTGATAAAACAGTTGATGTAGTGGTGTTTGATCCCCTAAATGCGGCAAATGGCTTTGCGCTACCTACCTCAAATAACCCTGTAATGGCGCTTTTTACAACCCCACCACAATCCGACACCGTTATATCAAACAGCGCTGGCTGGCAGCAGTTGCTTGTGTTGCATGAATATATTCACTTAGTGCACTTAGCACAGCCTACACGCAATCACTGGCAGCAAAAAGTACGTGGCATATGGGATTTATACGACTTAACCTACAGTGATACGCCGCGCTGGGTAGCCGAAGGTTATGCCACATTGATTGAGTCTAAAATGACGGGGCGTGGACGTTTGTTTGATAACTACTCAGAGTCAATACTGCGAGAATTTGCTCAGCAAGGTGCTTTGCCAACCTATGGGCAATTAAATGGCGAGCAGGGCTTTATGGGCGGCTCAATGGCGTATTTAATGGGTAGTCGCTTTTTAAATTGGCTAGAGCAAAACTATTCAGAGCAAACACTCGATAGTGTTTGGACGCGAATGCAAGGCGTAAAAACGCGTGATTTTGATGAGGCATTTAGCGGTGTGTTTGGGCAAAGTGCAGCCAAGCTATATCGCCGATTTATAGCTGAATATACCTATAAAGCAATGCAAATAGAGCAAGGGGAGGTGTTACTTAATAGTGAACTTTGGCTTGAGCTTAACTTATATGCAAGTAACCCAGCACTTTCAAAAGATGGTAGTAAGATTGCGATTGTTGAGCGAGATAAAGAGAGTAATACCAAGCTTGTAATTTATAGCACGGACGACAACATAAAGGCGCAAGAAGAGTTTACTAAAGCGCAAAAAGAGCTACTCGAAAACGATGCACAAGACATCCCCGATACAGCGCCAAGTGTGTTTAAGCGCGAACAAAAACAAGTGCTTAATCAAATTAATCGAGCCGGTATTGCAAACCCGCAATGGGTAAATAACACAACGTTGTATTTTAATGCGTACAGCAATGAAGAGTCGGGTATTTATAACAAAGTGTCTGATATATTTAGCTATAACACTGACACTGGATATATCACACAGCTTACCAAACTTGCTGGTATACGACGATTTAGCGTAACCAGTAACGGTGAAACCTTGTATGGCGAGCAAATAAGAGATGGCTACTCTGAATTAGTAAAGGTTGATCTCAATACGCAAACCACCACACCATTATTTACAAAAAGCCTTGAGACAACTTACGATTACCCAATACTCAGTCCTGATGAAACTAAATTAGCTTATTTGTCAACGTCATTAAATGAAAACTGGCAATTGTATATACAAGACGTAGGTGGTAATAAGCAGCAATTAGTACCTATGCCAAACGGGTATCAATATTTAAGTCAGCCTAGCTTTAGCCATAATGGCGAGTCACTTTACTTTGTTGCAGGCTTAAATAGCGCTACTGATATTTATAACTACAACATAGAGAGTAAAAAACTCACCAAGTTAACCCAAGGGCAGGAAGCCGTTGCCCACCCGATTGAAATGGCCGATGGCTCGTTACTCTATTTTTCGATAACCGCAGATGGGCCAAATGTAAAAACATTGCCAAAAGCTATAAACAGCACTGTAGTTACTGAATTTTCGGCTAATAAAAAAGCACCGCTGCTCATTGTAAACGAACATACGCTTCCAAAAGCTAAAATATATACGCATCAAACAACGCAGCAAACAAATTACAACGTGCTCGAGCAGCACGCTACTTTTGCACTAGGGACGCAGTATTATTCGGCTTCTACCAGTTTGTTAGATTTAAGCATTAAAAGTAGCGATTTATTAAAACAGCTCGACTTGCAAGCGGGATATAGCACTGATTTACACGATGGAGCACTGCACGGTGGTTATGTGCAGGCAAAATATAATGCGCTTGATGTAAAACTGAAACTTGCACTGTTTGACTATAATTTAAATACATCGCGCCAGTATCAACAAAGGCTAAATGCAGATATGGATGCCCGTGGTGGTTTTGCTGCAATAAGTTACCCTGTTAAATTTGGGCAGCTAAGTTTAACGCCAGAGCTTGCCTACAATTACACTGATTATAAACAAAGCCATAAAAATTGGACGCGTTTAGGCGTTGCCCAAAATTGGCAATATGATCGTCAAGACTTTGTAATAGGCCAAAGCCTTTATGCTAGTTGGTACGATGGCAGTAGTAAAAGTAATAGTTGGCAAGGTTACGATTTAGTCGCCAAAATTTTTGGTAAAGCGTTTGGTATTCCTCTTTATGCAAACTTTTCTCAAAAGCAACGTGATGACAGCAGCCTTGCATTAGGTGGCTTTAGCTCAAATCTTATTAATCAGCATCAAAATAGTGAATATGTACTTTCATCTGAGCTGCCTTTTTATAGCGCAGCTGCAAAGCGCTATCAAGGTTACGGTGGCGGCTTTAGCTTTAAAGAAGGCATGCCGTGGCTTTATTACAAGCAGCATCAACTCGACGGCACCGTATATGCACAAAGTTACGGGATAAAACACCAAGGTGATTTTAGTTTTGGAATGGGGCCTGCTGGTATAAATGACTTAATATTTAATATGGGACTGTCGCGAGTAGAAGGCGACAGTTTTGAGGATGAAATGCGAGCGTGGCTGAGCTTTTATTATTCGCTATAAATATTAATTGGCTAAGTTACTTATCCATCTGCAAGGATAGTAACTTAGCTTGATATACATCGATTTTTTGGTTATCACGTTCTAGTTCGATAGCTTTCTCAAGCAAGGTTTGTGTTTGTTTAATATTACCTTGTTGATAGCGAACTTTTGCGAGTTCCAAGTATAACTCAGCAATGTAAGGCGCTTTAGTAATAGCTTGCTCAAGGTGTGCTTTAGCCTGATGAGCATGGCCAGCTTGTAAGTTGTTTTTAGCGATTACTAGTAATTCATATGGGTCTTTTTCTTTATTAACTAATTGTGACGTGAGCTCTTTAACAAGCTCTTTGTCGCCTAATTTTTTAGCTAAAAGCTGATAGTTGCTGATTAAATTAATGCTTATTTCATTATTACTAAGTGCTGTTTGATAGATATTTTTAGCGCTTTGTAAATCACCTGCCCGACGATGCAAAACGCCCGCTATATTAAATAATTCAGGATCATTGGGAGTGTATTTGTTTGCTTGTAAAATAAGTGAGTAAGCAATATCCAGCTGTTTGTCTGCTAGCGCTGTTGCGGCTAAATTACTGTAAAACTTAGAAACTAAATCGTTATAATCTGCACTGCTTGAATAAAAGCTGCGACGGGTAGGAAAGTAGTCGATTAAGGTGCCCGCTCTGAAAAATTCAACAATATTATCATCTTTTTTCTCTACTTTTGGGGCGTATACTCTTGTTCTAAAGTGGCTTGCTACATAAACAACATTATTTTCTTTTGCGTATACAGGCTGACTTGTTACTTCTTGAAAGCTCGTTTCTAATCCGAGAGCTTGTGCATAGCTTTGTGTTAAAACAGCTAAGCTAATGCAGTTGCCTTGCGAAAGTTTTAAGGCTTGGGCTGAAGTAAGTGTATCGCCGTGGTATTTAAAGTTAGCTAAGTTGCTTTCGAGGTAGTTGTAAATAATGCGGTCATGACGGATTTCAGACTGTTTTTGTTTTTCGGCATAGGCTAAAAATTTTTCTTTTTCAGCATTTGGCAGCTCGAAAATACTGTACTCAGAAGGAGTGTCGAGTTTATTAAACAAAGAATGGTTTAATAGTTGTTCAAGCTCTATTTGTTGTTCTACTTGGTGAACCTTGGTTGTGTTACATCCAACTAAATATAAAAAAGTAATACAGACTGCTATTTTATAAAACATCATAAACCCACTCCATTGTTAAATTTTACATTACAATGTGGTGGGTTTTTAATCAAGCACTTGCTGTACTGCGTTTACTTGAGCGATTTTTTTGTGATTGTTTTTTACGTTTACGGCGGGTAAACCACAAGTAAAAACCAGTACCTGCTAGCCACACTGGGCTCAAACCAATTACGCACCACAGTATTTTACTTATTAGCCCTGCAAAGTAGCCAAAATGAAGTTTTCTAAAGCTATCAATTACTTGCCAGCCAACGCCAACTTCGCGAATATCCCAGTTAGTTAAATGTTCGCCTGTTTGCTTATCGTAGCTAACCGTATTGGCATATTCGCTCGCAAGTGGGTTATTTGTATCGACTTCGCCGAATAAGGTGATATTTTCGTCAGGCTCGAGTGGCATAACTAAAAACGTACCATTAAAAGTGGGTATTTGCTTTTTACTGTCATCGAGTATGTGTTGAAACGAAATATCGCTATTGTGCAAGTTTTTGGTTAGTACAAAGTGCTCTTCCTCAGCGTGTTCAATAACTTCGTGATACCACACCGCCCAGTTAAAGTAGCCACCTGTGATAGCTAAAATAATAATGATGGGCGACCCTATCACCCCCGTCATTTTATGAATGTCGCTAAGTACAATTTGCAGTGTTGCACGCCAGCGCACACTAAATAGGCGCTGCCAAAATTTACGATAAATAATAAGTCCTGTAATACCTAATACCAATAAAAACAGAGCAAAAAAGAAGCCTAGTACTGTGCCTGTTTGACCTGGCAGGTTTTTAAAGTCGTTAAGTAAAAAGGTGTAATGCAGCTCTAAAAACCAATCAGTAAAATAATGGCTGGTACCAACAGGCTCTGACAAAATGTCACCCGTATACTGGTTTAAATGAAACTTATACCATTGCTCTGTCCCGCGTTTAACTAAGTAAACCCGATCAGCAGTATCATCGTTAAATATCTCCCAACTACCTACTACATACTCAGGGTAAGCAAGCTCTGTTTTTGCGATTAATTTGTCGATTGGCATGCGCTCTGGCAGTGCTTTTACAACATAGTGACTGCTTGGCATAAGTAAGCCATCTATTTCACTTTTAAAAACTAATACGCTCCCTGTAATACTAATAACAATCAAGGGAATGAGAGCTATAAGAGCGATCCAACTGTGAATTTTAAAAAGAGTTTTTCTCATAGATAGTTTTATATATTGCAGTTAATGACTTGCGCATGATAACAACTATCATTTTCATTTGATAGCTTGTGAGTAGGTTTCCTATTAAATAAGTAAACCGTGAACTTAATTCTACGGTTTTTGTATACCTAGCTTGCCAGTACCTAAAATAAGAATGTCTTATTTAGTTGAGTTAAATTTACGCGGCTCTACAATGCCGCGCTCACAGTAAAAGCCTTTTAAAAACAGATGTTTATTAAATGTTTTTATTTCTGTTTTTAATTAACATTTATGTAACGAGCGAGGTTGCTTTGGTGCATTATTTGCCTATATTGTCTTCTTTTATTTTGGTTTTTAGTTTTTTACCATTACTAAACAAAATTCGAAAAAATCGTAGTGTCTCTGGTTTGTCACTATTAATGATGACATTTGGATTAGCACAAAGCCTTTATTTTATAACCTACAATATTTTCTTTGAGCGCTATTATATTGCGTTACCATTTATTGTAACCGGTGCGTTAAGCGGGCTTATTTTATATTTTTTTGCACGTTTCAATGCAGCTAAACGAGAACGTGTACAGCTGGTTAGTATGCTAGGTTTTTCGTTACTGCCTTTTTCACTGCTTTTAAATTCAAGCCTTGATAATGCAACGGTATTAAGCGCTTTAACGTATGTTGGTCTTGTGATGAGTTCGGTACGTGTTATGCCGCAAACTTATAAAACATTGCGTACGGGTAATGTGAGTAATTTAAGCGCGCGCTACTTTAGCTTGCAGTTTATTGCTGGTATTTGCGGCTTAGTTGTTGAGCTTACGACAGTTGCTCCAAGCACGGCGCACTTACTTATGTTTATTATGCTATTGCTTACCAATGCTGTGCAATTTGGTTGTATGCAATATTATAGAATGCGACCTGTAATGGCTTAAAAACAAGCTACTTAAGTTCCTATTTAACCTAATTTATGGCAAATTACTTTATCTAACAAAAGGATAAAGTATGAATTGGAATCAGTTTGGCTATATTTGCCGTGTTAATAGCTCTAAAACACTAAGTACAGAGCAAAAAGATGAGCTAAGTACACAGTCCCATTTAAATATGTATGCCAATAGCGGGTCGCATAGTAAATTAGCGCATAATCTGGTGACGCAAATTGCATCTCAAGATGAAGCAACATCGCAAAAGCAAGCTGCGTATTATCAATGTTTACCGGAATTAGTTAACGAATTTAAGTTTGAGCACAAGGGCTGGCTTAGTTACTTAACCATTGTATTTGTTATTTATGTTTTATCCTCTTTGTTGTATCAGTCTTTTGTTGTGCCTACTTTTGTAGAGATATATAGCAAGCATACTATTTCTTTAAATCATGTATTTGATGATTATTTTGCGTACTGGTATGTGCCAATTATTTTACTCGTTTTATTGCTGAGTGTTATTTTTACCGTTATTTTAAAGCTAAAAAATGTAAGTGCTCTCACAGAGCTAAAGCCTTTTTCGGGTTTATTTAAATTTCTTATTCCTCGTCAATTAATTAATGAGCATAACTCTTTAATTACCACGCTATTATTTCCAAGTAATCATAAAAAGGGTGTTAAAGCCTCTACACCTCAAACCCAGCACTTAGCTCAATGCGAGCTGCTAGGTTTAGAAACCCAAGAAGAATTTAAAGCGTTATTAAAGCATCAGCTAAAGCTACTTAATACACATATTAAAAGCTTTATAAGTAAGCTCGTTATTGTTTATGGTTTGGTCATTGTTGTGTCTATTTGCTTATTTGTGAAAGCGGCTTATCAACCACTATTTATGCTAGGAGAAGTACTATGAGGACAAAAGGATTTACGTTAATAGAGTTGATGGTGGTGGTGTCTATTATTGGTATTTTAGCTGCGGTTGCACTACCTCAGTACAGTAAGTATATACAACGAGCAGAACTTGTTGACCCACTTGCAATGGCTGCTGCCATTAGAGAAGACGTTACGGTTTATTATCTTGAAAACAGGCGCTTTCCAGCAAGTAATGAGCAAGCGGGTGTGCCTGCAAGTAAATTTTTGATTGGTAATCGAGTGACGGGCATCACAGTCGATAATGGTGCTATTCATATTAGCTTGGGTAATAAAGCCTCACAGCTTTTGCAAAATACAGTTTTAACATTCAGACCCGCCGTTGTAACAGGAAGCCCTACAAGCCCAATTGCATGGTTATGTGGGTTTGATGAACCGGTAACTGGCATGCAAGCTATTGGTGAAAATAAGACAACAGTACCAAAAGAAATTTTACCTTCAGCATGTATATAAAATAATTTAGGGGATTAAAGTGCAATTAGCTATTCATCAAATTGATGCGTTTACGAATGAGTTATTTAAAGGTAACTATGCGGCAGTGATCCCACTAGAATCGTGGTTAAGTGACGATTTAATGCTAAAGATTGGCGCTGAGAATAACGTATCTGAAACTGCTTTTACCTGCCTGCAAGACGATGGAAGCTTTGTTATTCGCTGGTTTTCGCCGTTGATGGAAATCAACTTTTGTGGTCACGCCACACTTGCGGCTGCCTATGTTTTATGTGAAGAGCATAATATATCGAAAATTCGCTTTGTTGCTGATGCGGTGGGCGAGCTAATCGTTAATAGAAACGCTGATGGCAGCTTTGCAATGACCTTTCCTAAACAAGCACCGATTGAGGTACAAAATGTACCGCAGCAATTGCTTGATGGCTTGTCTATACAACCGATTAAAGTGCTTAAAAATCGCCAAGCTTACTTTGCTATTTATGAAAATGCCGATCAAATACTTGAATTAAAAACTAACTCCGAGCTTTTAAAAGCGCTTTATCCACTAGATGTATTGGCTACAGCACCTAGTGATGATTACGATTTTATATCTCGTTATTTTTGGCCTGCAAGCGGTGGCGATGAAGATTATGTAACGGGCTCAATTCATACTGGCTTGGCACCTTACTGGGCGCAGCAATTGGATAAAACTACGTTAAGTGCTTATCAGGCTTCAAGCAGAGGCGGGCATTTAATTTGCAAAGTGGATGATACAACCGTCACTTTGACCGGGCATGCTGTAAGGTATTTAAAAGGCACTATTTATATTTAAACTGTGAATTAAGTTATAAAAAAGGCCACGTAAATTGTGGCCTTGGTTTACTCAATTAATAGAGGTTTTATGCTTCTAGCGCTTTTGCAATTAAGCGATCAATATATTTCTTATGCGCTTTAGTTGCTGTATCTGCACCCCAAGCAACACTGGTATCGGCTATTTGAGTTAGCTGATATAACGCTGCTGTTTTAGCTAAGTTATCGTATTTGCTTGCTTTGCCAAGACCTGCAATTGCAATTAACTGGTTAACATACTCAATTTGTAAATTGTGACTAATAGAGTTTGCGTCTTTGTTTTTCACGAAAATGCTGGCGGTTAAATCTTCCATAAACTGAGTTAGGCTATATTCGTTACCGTACAAAGCAGTATCAGAAATACGCAGTAATACCGCTGGGTGTAATAGCTGTGCAAGTACAGACTTTTGCATTCCTAAAATCATTTGGTGTGCTTTAGGGTCTTCATTTTTGCCATAGTGATTAAAGCCACGACGTTGCAGCTGTAAGTAGCTATAAAGAGGTTGCATGTTTTGTAGTACATCTGGTGCAAATACAAACTTGGCTAGTATATCCATTGCTTGTGTTTGACGCTCAAGCGATACCGGTGTAAATGGTTTATCTGCATTTGTATCACCCACTACAGCGCGCTCAACGTATACGCCACCAATCTGGCGAGAAACCACACCTGCTTGAGCTCGGTACTGACCAAATAAGCTATTAGCAGAGGTAACAAGCTGTTGGTAAGACTCACCTTTAACCGTTGCTTTATCTTTTAGCTCAGTAAATAGTTTATTAATTAGTGCCATACGATCTGCGCCATAGGCAGCAGGGTTGGACGACAAATCACCAATCATTACACGTGGATCGATATGGCGACCTGGTGCGCGCATATCGTCTGCATCGTTACCAAAGGCAAGGGCATGTTCACTTGAACGAGCAAGTATTTTTTCAAGTCGAGCTTGCTCAGCAGCTTCATCTGCAAGCGCTACGCTGTACCCATAGTTAATTGCCCAATCATCGTAAGGACCAGGTTTTGTTTGAAAAATATCACCTTGCTGCATACCAATTGGGGCAATGTTAGCGGGTGCATAATCCATAACAGAACCGGTTACTATGCCTTGTGTTTTGTTTTTATCGTGTACTTCTTTTTCATCCCACAAAATTGATGATTTCATATTATGGTTAAGACCTAAAGTATGGCCAACTTCGTGAAGTACCAATTGCGTTAGACCTTGGCGAAGCATTTCTTTATCTTCAATTTTGTCGCCGCTAGCAAGGCCTTTGGCAAGCATTAGATTTTGTTGAATCTCATGCCCAAGAGAGCAATTTAGCTCGCCGGTATTTGTTGTTTCACCGTGGCTCATTGTTCCTTGTGTGAAAAGTGTGTCGTAAATCCAGCGGTTTTTCATAAATACAAACTCAAGCATAATGTCTGAGCCCAGTATTTCGCCTGTTAATGGGTTAGCAAGTGCTGGCCCGTATCCGCCAAATGGAGGCTTAGGTGACGAAGTCCAACGCAGTACGTTGTAATTGATATCGCCCGCATCCCAGTCTGCATCATCTGGTTGTACTTTTACCTCTAAGGCATTTTTAAAGCCGGCTTTTTCAAAAGAGGTATTCCACGTTAAAACAGCGTCACGAATAGTATCGCGCCATTCAATGGGTGTGGTGTTTTCTATCCACCAAGTAATTGGTTTTACTGGCTCTGAAAGCGCTGCACTTGAGTCTTTCTTTTGTAAGTCCCAGCGTTTTATAACATCTTGATAAGGTGCCCAATCGGTAGATGTCATTTGATCAAATTGATTTGTAAAATAACCAATGCGCGCATCATCCATACGTGGTGCGTAGTTATTGCTAGGTAGAGCGACAAACGAGTGCTGAACTTTTACCGATACGCTACGCGGGTCGCTTACTGCATTTGAGCCACGTACCGTTGGGCTTGGGTTAGTAAATACGTAATCAACAACCACGTCTAAGTTATTAGGATATGGACGCTGTTTAATAATGCGTGATTTTTTATCGTCTAGTTTACCTACTTTAAAGCGTTTTTTAGCGTTTTTATCTGCTGGATTTGGCGTAGGTGATACTTTATGAAGTGCTTCGCTTAAAAATAACTTATTTACATTAAATGCTATTTTACCGTCTTCTTCTTTTTCTATTTTAATGCTCGCAAGTACCGCTTCACTAATATTGGCATCACTCGCTTTTGAAATTGCACTACTTTCGTCAAATTTGTAGCGAGGTGTTTTGCTAATAATATCGATACGGTCAAAGTATTTTCTAAATTCAATTAACTTAGTTTCGCGGTACGAACCACGATAATGGCCAGCATCTGTAACGCCATCGACAGTGTGCGCAAAATACACAAACGGCGTATTGAGTTGGGATTCGTTAATCACCATAAGGTGCTTACCGGTTTTTTCGTCTTGATAAAGGCTAAATATACCGGCAAATTCGGTTTGTCCTTTGATCATTTCGCTAAGTGTTTTTGACTCTTTTTCGTCTTTTTTATCGGCTGCAAATGCATGGCTGCCAAACGCTAAGCTAAGCGCAAGGGTGATGGTCGTTAATTTCATTTTGAGGCTTTTAATATTTGTTAATTTAATTGGACTGTACGTAAATTAATTTAGTTTCGCACATCTTCGCGATGAAATTTAAGTGTTTAACGCTAATAAACTGATATTAATGAATAAAAGTTTGTAACAAAATATAACGAATGAGATGGACTGCGTGTGAAGTTATATTCTATAGCCCTAAATAGCAGTGGCCTATATCCATTTGTAACAGTTGCTTACAAATGTCACCTTAATGTTTCATATGGCTCTGGTATTATGGCGTTAATAGAATTTTGGGGATAATAGGATATGCAAACAAATTCACTTAGATGGGTTTTTCCATTTGTAGCGCTCATTGTTGGTGTTGTTGGCTTTATGGGAATCAATGCCATTGCAAAAGGTCCAGAAAAAAAAGAAGTAATTGATACTCGTCCAACAGTGCAAGTTGAGCTAGTGATTGCAAACGATCACCAAGTTATTATTAATAGCTACGGTGAAGTAAAGCCTCTTGAAAATACACTGCTCTCGGCGCAGGTGTCGGGCGAGGTGTTAAGTTGGCATCCTAATTTTGTAGCCGGTGGCATAGTTGCTCGCGGTGAAACGTTATTCACTATCGAAAAAGATAATTATGAAGCAGCAGTACTTGTTGCAGAGGCCGAGCTTGCTCGCGCGCAAGCGGGTTTGATAGAGGAGCAAGCTCAAGCTCGAGTAGCCGAAGACGAAGCCAAGCGCTTTCCAAGTAAAGCGCGCACAGATTTATTTTTGCGTAAACCTCAAGTGCTCAGTGCGCAGGCATCTGTAAAGTCGGCGCAAGCAGCATTAAAGCGCGCGCAACGTGATTTGGGTAATTGTGATGTTACAGCCCCTTACGACGCATTGGTTATTAGTCGAAATATAGGTGTTGGACAATTTGTCACTATGGGTTCGCAAGTTGCTGAACTCAATAATATTGAGACCGCTGAAGTGATTATTCCTATAGCAGGGTTCGATAGCGTTTTTTTGCCAGAGCGTATTAAAGGTATTACCGCAACGATTATTCAAAAAGGCCTAAACAGCTTCACCCGTGAAGGTGTAATTGACCGCGACCTAGGGATTGTTGATAACGCTACGCGTATGAGCAGTTTAGTAGTGCGTATAGAAGACCCATACGGTCTTAAGAATATACAACCAGCCATTAAGTTTGGTAGCTACGTACAGGTAAATTTTGCAGGTGCAATGCTTAATAATATTTACCGTTTACCACAAGCTTTAGTTAACAACCAAACTGTGTGGGTAGTAAACGAAAACCAAGAACTAGAGCCTCGCAAAGTAACGGTTATTCGTGAAGAGGGTGAGTATTTTTACATTAGCAGTGGTTTAAATGCCGATGATAAACTTGTTATTACTCTACCTGAATACCCGCAAAAAGGAATGCAGGTTAAAATTGCAGGTGTAGCTACAAAACCTGAAAGCTCAGAAACGAGCACTTCAAACACGCAACAGCTGTAGGGTGTAATAGTTATGAGCGAGTCAATACAACAAAAACAAACAGGGCTAATTGCCTACTTTGCTAATAATTCAGTAGCCGCTAATTTAATGATGTTTTTATCATTATTATGGGGGCTATAAGTTACTTTACGATTCAGCGTCAAATGTTTCCTAATGTAGAGATTAACTACATTAATATTGAGGCTAATTACCCCGGTGCCTCTCCTCAGGAAATAGAAGAAAGCATACTTATAAAAATTGAAGAGTCGCTAAAAGATGTGACTGAAATTAAAAAAGGTGTGTACAGGGCATTTAGAAATGGCGGTACAGCCAGCCTGGAAATAAACACCGATGCAAAACTTACCGATGTGCTTGATAAAGTAAAGTTGCGTGTTGATGGTATTGCGACTTTTCCGGCGGGTATGGAACCGGTCACCATAAGTCAAGTTGAGTTTAGGCAAGACGTAATAGGTATGACGCTCGTTGCTGACTTGCCGCTTACTGAGCTTAAGCCTATAGCAAACCAAATAGAGGATGAGTTACTACAGCTATCTAACGTGTCGTTAGTGGTAAACGATGTTCCTCTTGATGAAATAGCAATTGAAATAGAGCCTGATACGCTGCGCCAATATAATCTAACCCTTAGTGATGTAATGAATGCAGTGCGTCGTTACTCAGCTAACTTTTCGGCGGGGCAGCTAAAAACAGACGCAGGTGTTATTTCTGTTCGCGTCGAGAATCAGTTTTACTCAGGTGAAGAGTTTAGGCAAATTCCGGTAAAAATTGGCGAGTATGGCGCTAAAGTTTTACTGCAAGATATTGCAGTTATTAAAGATCAATTTATCGAAGGTGAGCGCTACTTTAAGTTTAATGGCGAAAACGCGGTGTATTTATCGGTTAAAGCAACACAAGAGCAAAACATGATTCCCGTTGCGGATTCGGTTAAAGCATATATTGATCAAAAAAATAAGCAGCTACCGCCAGGTATTCGATTAGAGCCATTAATGGATATGACCTACTACCTGAATGCTCGCCTTGATATGATGAAAGCTAACCTGTTTCAAGGTGCCATTTTGGTGGCAATTATGTTGTCGTTATTCTTGCGATTTAAACTAGCGCTTTGGGTAATGATTGGCTTACCTGTATGTTTTTTAGGGGCCATGATGATGATGCCGCTATTTGGCATTAGCATTAATATTATTTCGTTATTCGCTTTTATAATGGTGCTCGGCATAGTGGTGGATGATGCCATAGTGATAGGGGAGGCTGCCTACACCGAAGTTGAAAAAAGCGGCGGTGGTGTAGAAAATGTTGTGCGTGGCGCTAACCGAGTCGCGACCCCTGCAACCTTTGGTGTGTTAACAACGATTGCTGTATTTGCACCATTCACAATGTCGAGCGGGCCAGAAAGTGCCTTCTTTTATGGTATAGCCGTTGTAGTAATGCTGTGTTTAGTATTTAGTTTGATTGAATCAAAGCTGATACTGCCAGCTCACATTGCTCATACGCACTTTTCGCCGATTAAAAAAGGTGGCTGGCGCGATCGCTTCAATACACGCTTTTTTGGTTTCGTAAATGGCCCATACAAACGTTTTATTGCTAAGTGTGTTGATTGGCGCTGGACTGTTTTGTTTGCTTTTATTGCAATGTTTATAATCAGTATTGCACTTATTACGTCTAATAAAGTACGTACAGTTCCAACTCCTAAAGTGCCGCACGACTTTCCACAAATACAAGTTGAAATGAACGACAACGTTTCTGACTTACAAACCATTGCCGCTATTCGTGAAATAGAGGCTATGGTACTTAGAGTCGATGAAGAAACAGAACGTGAGTTTGGTCAAAAAATTATTCGTGATGTATTGGTATTTAATCAAGGCAGAACCGAGTCGCAGTTACTTGCGCCATTGGTTGACGAAGACTCACGTCCATACAATGCATTTGAGCTTTCGCGACGGTGGCGTGAGGCTATGCCGACTATTGCTGGTATTAAGTCGTTAACTATTCAAGACGATGTTGGTGGCGGCGGTGGTAATGGTGGCGGCGAGTTTGGCTATTTATTGTATGGTTCAGACATAGATACTTTAAATCAAGCGGGTCGTCGTTTTATTCAATTACTTCAACAGCAAAAAGGGTTGTTTGATATAAGTTCAACCATAGATCCTGCAAGCAAAGAAGTGCAAATGAGCCTTAAACCAGTTGCATACGATTTAGGCTTAGATTTGGCAGGTATTGCAAATCAAGTGGGTGCTAGTTTTTATGGTGGCGAAGCACAGCGCGTAATCCGAAACGGCGAAGAAGTACGCGTAATGGTACGTTATCCTAAACTGACTCGAGAGGCATTTTCATCGCTTAAACACACCATTGTTACTACCCCGCAAGGTCGAGAAGTGCTTCTTGGTGATGTAGTAGAACTAACAGAAACGCCAGGTATTAGCTATATACGCCGCGAAGGTGGCTACCGTACCGTGTATGTTTATGGCAATATTGATGAAGAGCAAATTGAGCCAGGCGAAGTGGTTAAGCAAGTAAAAGAAAACTTACTGCCACAGCTAATTGAAGAATTCCCAAGTGTTAAATCAGAGCTTGGTGGCGCCATTGAAGAGCAGCAAGCTCAAGCTAATGAGCAAATAATGTTTTTTATTGGCGGAATGATTTTAGTATACATACTGCTAGCTGTTCCGCTTAAAAGCTATTCACAACCGCTTATTGTAATGTCGGTTATTCCGTTTAGCTTAACTGGCGCTATTTGGGGTCATTACTGGTTTGATTTAGATATGAGCTTAATGTCGGGCTTTGGCTTAATTGCTGCTGCAGGCGTTGTTATAAACGACTCCCTAGTAATGACCGATTACGTAAACCAAGTTCGCCGCGAGGGTGTTAGCGTTAAAAATGCAGTAATAGAAGCAGGTTGTGCCCGCTTTAGAGCAATCTTATTAACATCAATCACTACCTTTGCTGGTGTATTGCCCATTATGTTTGAAACAAGCCTGCAGGCTAAGTTTGTAATACCTATGGCAGTAGCACTTGGCTTTGCAGTGATGTTTGCAACGTTAATAACGCTTATATTAGTACCGTGTTTATATATTATTCTAGGTGATATTGGTGCCGTATTTAAACGCCCATTTAAAAGCCGAGCTGTGAAAGTCTCGTAGATAAAAAGCATAAAAAAAGCACTGACCGTTATTAACGCTCAGTGCTTTTTATTATCTATTTATTGTTGTTAAACTGGCTACAACAATAATTAATCTTTAAATTGCTTATGGCAATCTTTACAGCCTTTAGCCCATGCACCAAAAGCTTTACCAATTACGGCCTTATCGCCTGATTGAGCCGCTACTGCTAACTCATCTGCGTATTGTTGGAATGCAGTTGCTTTTTTCATAAAAGTATCGTTTTCAGACCAAACAGCAGCAAGTGCAGCTGTGTCGCCTTTATCTGTTCCTTCGTAAAACGCTTCCCATGGCATTTTTGAAAGTGCAGCTGCGTTGTTAGCACGCTTTTTAAATTGCTCTGCGTCAAAAGGTACTTTACCTTTTAGCATTGCGCCCATGTCACCAATTTGTACTGAGATCATTGAAAACGCTGCTTGGCGGTATTCAATCGCGTCACTTGGCTCTTTAAATGCAGAATTTGCAGATACGCTAAATGCACACGTTGCCAGCGCTATTGTTGCTAATACTTTTTTTAATTTCATGTTTGCCCCTGTTGAAAATTGTAATTCTTAATTCGGTATCTTGTATCTAACATCGTATTTATTCAAGTGAATACGATAGATTTAACTAAAACTTAATCGTTTATATCAATATCTGCAAATATCATCCCGCGACGCATGCTTCTAGTTGCTAAGAATACCTCACCAAGTAACGACATAAATGCACATATGAGTAATGCCATTGCTGCTACAAAACAACAAGCAATAGTCACGCCTAAGTTTATAGATTGAATGTGCGATAAAAATAACAACATAACCACAGCGCATACAAGTAATGCGCTTAATACACTTAAACTAAAAGCAATATGAATACATCGAGAACGCTTTAAAAGAGCGCGCAGCTCTGTAGCGAGTGATTTATTAAAGTCCTCGTCAGTACTTACTTTTAATCTGCGTTCTAACTGACGTGCCCTATCGGTAATACGTGCCAAACGATTAGATAAAACACCTAAAGTAGCGGCAATACCCGTGATCAAGAATACTGGGGCAACAGCTGTTTGAATTACTTTAGCCATAGTTAAAATATTTATTACTTCGTTATTCATTCCTACCCTTAATCAGTTGAGCTTGAAAATGACTTATATATCTACAGAGTACCTGATGTAGGCTTATTAAGAAAAGAGGAATTACGTTGATTTACTTTACATAGCTTCACAAAGTAAATCACAACACAGGTTATTTTTAGGTATATTTAATTACTTAATAAAAAAATAAAAACCAACAAGGACTTTGACTGATGAAACGTACTCCATTCGCACTTGCTGCATTATCGCTAGCTATTTTAAGTGGCTGTAATCAAGCCCCTGAAGAAACCAAAAAAAATAATACACAAGTTAAAACGGTTCAAGTAGCCCAAGCTATTGCCCCAGTTGCTAAAAAAGTGCCTCATGAGATGACTATTCATGGTGACACACGTGTAGATAATTACTATTGGTTACGTGATGACGAACGTAAAGCGCCAGAGGTGATTAACTATTTAGAAGCTGAAAATACATACACAGATGCAATGCTTGCACATACCAAAACGCTGCAAAGTGAATTGTTTGAAGAGCTAAAAGGGCGTATCCAAAAAGACGATGATTCAGTCCCAGTTAAAAACGGTGATTATTTTTACTCAACGCAAACACGTGGCGATAACGAGTACACTACTTACTTACGCAGCAGCGATTTTGCAGGTACGGATCAGCAAGTTATTTTAGAAGTAAATGAGCTTGCGAAAGGCCATGATTATTATGCAGTAAGTGGCTTAAATGTAAGCCCGAATGGCAATTTAATGGCTTATGGGGAAGATACTGTTAGCCGTCGTATTTATAGTATAAAAATAAAAGATTTAACAACCGGTAAATTACTCGAAGATACACTTGAGGGCACCAACGGCGGTATAGTTTGGGCAAACGATAATAAAACGGTTTATTACATTAAAAAAGATTTACAAACTTTATTAGGTTATCAAGTTTATCGTCATACATTAGGTACACCACAAGCTGATGATGAGCTAATTTACGAAGAAACTGATACCAGTTACTACATGGGTATGAGTAAAAGCAAAGATGAGTCAGAAATTTATATTTGGCACAGCAGCACAGCAGCATCAGGCGTATCGGTACTAAGTGCTGATGATGCTAAGGCAATGCCTAAACGCTTAATTGAGCGCGAAGCAGGGCTTGAATATGAAATATCTAAACTAGGGAATACTTACTACATTGTAACTAACTTAGATGCTGTAAATTTTCAGCTGATGAAAGTGGATATTGATAAAGCAGGTGACAAAGCAAATTGGCAAAGTGTGATCCCTGCGCGCGATGATATTAAACTCGAAGGCATTGATTTATTTAATGACTACTTAGTTTACCAAGAGCGTGAAATGGGCCAATCAAAGTTGATTGCGCGTGATTTAAAAACAGGTAAAGAGTTACCACTGAGCTTTAACGATAGCGCTTATACAATTGGTACTTATGGTAATAACGATATAGATAGCAGCACGTTACGTGTTTATTACACAAGCATGACTACACCAAGCTCATCGTACGATGTAGATTTAGCGACTGGCGATAAAAAACTACTTAAACAGCAAGCTGTATTAGGTGATTTTGATGCTGATAATTACGCCTCAGAGCGTATTTTTGTAACAGCACGTGATGGCATAAAAGTACCGGTAAGCTTAGTTTACCGTAAAGACGCGTTTAAAAAAGATGGTACTAACCCGCTACTGCAATACGGTTACGGCTCTTATGGCGCAACCATGGATCCTACTTTTTCAAGCACGCGTTTGAGTTTACTTGACCGTGGCTTTGTATTTGCAATTGCCCATGTACGTGGCTCGCAAATGCTAGGTCGTCCTTGGTACGAAGACGGCAAGCTACTCACTAAAAAGAATACGTTTAATGACTTTGTTGATGTAACTAAAGCATTGGTTTCTCAAAAGTATGGCGCAAAAGATGAAATATTTGCGTTAGGTGGCAGTGCTGGTGGCTTATTAATGGGCGCAGTAGCAAACCAAGCGCCTGAGCTTTATAAAGGCATGGTTGCTGCGGTACCATTTGTTGACGTAGTAACCACTATGCTTGATGCGAGCATTCCGCTTACAACAAATGAATACGGTGAGTGGGGTAATCCGAACGAAAAAGCGTATTACGATTACATGCTATCTTACTCGCCATACGACCAAGTATCTAAGCAAGCATATCCTAATATGTTAGTAACGACTGGCTTGCACGATTCACAAGTTCAATACTTTGAGCCTGCAAAATGGGTTGCTAAGCTGCGTGACTATAAAACTGATGACAATAAGTTACTGTTTAAAATAGATATGGAAGCAGGGCACGGTGGTGCATCGGGTCGCTTTAAGCGCCTAGAAGATACCGCGCTAAACTATGCATTTATGCTTGATTTAGCGGGTATTAAAAAGTAGTTACTCTTTATATTTAAATAGATTTAACTCAATAAGGTGCTTTTTAAGAAAGCACCTTTTTTTGTGGTAAATTAAAGCTAAACATAGTGCCTTTACCAATTTCACTTTGTACGTAAATTTCACTATCCATTAGTTTTAATAACCCTCTGCAAATGGCCAATCCTAAACCACCTTGCTGGCGCCCTTCTTTATTAGAATTACTTGCTTGGTAGTGCGGGTCAAAAATAGCATTCAGCTCATCTTCTTTTATACCTACGCCTGTGTCTGATACATGCACAAATAGTTGATTATCGTCACTGCGCTTTACATGTACTGCAATGCTGCCACCGCGAGGGGTGTGCCTAATTGCATTGTCAATTAAGTTACTTAACACGCGCTCTAATTTAGCTATATCGGCAACCACAGGAAAGTCACAAATCGCAGGTTCTACCGACAAACTAATGCCTTTTTTATCAACGGCTAAACTAAATTTTGCCATGCAATCGTAAATGAGTTCACCTAAATTAAAGGTTTCTTTATTTATACTTATTTCGCCATTTTCTAAGTGAGCAAGTTCAAATATTTGCTCTATGAGTAGCTTTAATTGCCCACAATTATTAAGCGATACCTGTAAGTATTCTTGTTGTTCTTTTTGACTTAATTGCTCACCTGACTGATTTAAAACTTCTAAAAACCCCTGCAGTGAAGCAAGTGGGGTGCGTAGGTCGTGCGATAAGTGAGTCAGTAACTCTTTGCGTTGCTTATCGCCTTGCTCAAGTGCTTTAAACTGCTCGTTAATACGGGTAAGCATGGCTTGAATACTTCGCTCTAAACTATGCACTTCGTTACTTTTTTGCGTTGAGTAGTTACTTAGCTTGGTGTCGGTAAGGCTGTAGTTAGCGGCTTCAATATTACTAACATCGCGGGCTAAGCGCTGAATTGGGTTGGTAAAAAAGCGTAGCAAAATTAGCATCGCAATAAATAAAAATGCGAGTGCAGAGCCAAGCCATAAAGCGGCTAGCCATAACTTATCATTATTTTTTACAGTACTTAGTGAGGTGTCGTAAGCCTCACCACCAATAATTACATATAAATAGCCTTGTAGCTTATCTTGATTAAATACTGGCGCGGCTGAAAATATTTTTTGTTGCTCTTTATTACGAGGATTATCACCATAGATAGGTGCAGCGCTTGGGTCGTTAATCAGCCTTTTTAAAGGCGTTAAACTAATATGCGTGCGTTTAACTTTACCCGGCTTTGCTGAGTAAGTAAGAATTTTTCCGGTTTCGTCTACAAAATAAAATTCAAACGCAGGGCCTAATAACATCAAGGTATGAAAGAGGTTTTCAAGCGCTTTATAGTCGTAAACACCTTCTTTTATTAATGGGTTATCTTGTACTAAATGTTCGGCAAGCGCCAAATGTAATTTTTGCTCAGCATGATGTTTTGAGGTGAGTTCTAATTGCTTGCTCCAGCCGTAAACTAGGGCGCAAATAAAACAAAAAATGACAACTAGCGATATAGCTAATTTTTGATACAAAGATAATTTCATAATAGGTGCCTTAATTGAGTTGGCTAGGGTTTAGTTTGTAACCAACCCCCCAAACTGTTTCGATGATAGGCGCTTGTTGGTGTTCTTCTAGCTTGGCACGTAAGCGGTTTATATGTGAATTAACCGTGTGCTCGTAACCACTGTGTTGGTAACCCCATACTTTATCGAGTAACTGCTGACGGCTAAAAACATGATTAGGATGGCGTGCAAAGTAAACGAGTAAATCAAATTCGGTGGCGGTAAGGTTAAGGGCTTGCTTGCCTAAATACACTTGGTGCGAACTAAATTCTATATTGAGTGAGCCTACATTTAGTGTTTGTTCGCTATCAACGGGGGAGTTGTCGTTGTTTTGGCCTGCGAGTAGTTGTGCTCTGTGCCGTAATTGGGTTTTGACTCTGGCTTGTAATTCGCGTGCAAAAAAGGGTTTACAAATATAATCATCGGCGCCCATTTCAAGGCCAATAACTCTGTCCATATCGCTACTCAGCGCGGTGAGTAAAATAACGGAGGTAGTAGGGTAATGCTCTTTTATTTTTCGGCATAAGCTCAAACCATCCATTTGGGGTAAGTTTATATCGAGTAAAATAAGTCCGTAGGGATGCTTAGCTATTTTTTTTAAGGCTAGTTCTGCGCTTACAACATGATCAACATGTAAGTTAAGCGACGTTAGCTGCGTGGTAATTAACTTACCTATTTCTCTGTCATCTTCTACTACTAATATTTTTTCGTGACGCATGTATAACCTCGTAAAAAGGGGGGCATCCGTGCTCCCTTACTTCCCCATTACAAGCTGGAACGTTACTGCGTGCGCGTAATTACTATTTTCGATACTGGGTTATCAAACTTATGTTCAACACCAAGTGCTGATGTAGATAATCCATCTTGATTTGAAACAATGCCTGGATGCATCGTTATTATATCGGCTGTATCGTCACGTATTTCGTTAAACCCTTCACCGCTAGCGGCAGGACCTGGCACAGTTTCAGCTGTTTCTGTATTTGCTTCCGTACCCGCATCATAAGCAGTCGTTGTGCGTGATAACGAACCGCCAACTTCTAATGTTGATACATCTAAAGAACTAAGACCGGTAAAAGCATCATTTGTATTCCCAAGCATGGCAGCAAATGACAAATTAAGCGTTTCTTGCTCTTCAACAGTAATGATTACTGTGGTGGTTTCGCCAGGGGCAATAGCGCCTTCAGCTGAAACTGCAGCAAGTGCATTTTCGTAGCTGAGGTATTCTTCATTTGCGCCGCTTTCTGCAAGCATTTCTAAGCCAACAGAAGCGGTTGTACCGAATGTCCAAGGTGCTTCATCTTCAAAAGCAATGACAGAGAGTGGTGATAAAGGCTGTCCTGCAGTTAAGTTACTAAAAGTAATAGTAAACTCACTTATCACAGGTTCTACAACAATTGGCTCAACAACGACCGGTTCTTCAATAACTGGGTCGTTATCATTATCGCTACACGCTGCAAGTGTGGTTGCAAGTGCAAGAACTAGTAGACTTTTTTTAAGGTTGTTAGCAGATGACATAATCATGCTCCTACTTAACTGTAACGGTTAATTGTGCTACTGGGTTTAACCATCTGTGTACTGTATTACTTAAATCGCTATTACCCGCTTCTAAATCGTCATCACCTAAGCTACCCGGGTGAATATGAATGTTAGTATTTGTATCACCACTTAATACACCTGTACCGCCAGTGCCAGCGTCGCCACCTGGAGCAGCAGGAATACCCGGAGTACCTGGTGCGCCAGAGCCTTCAACTACAAGCTCATTGTTTTGTTCTGTGCCTGCATCGTAAGCATTTAAATTAATTGTGTAAGTACCCGCTTCTGTTGGGATTTTCCAGCTGTTTAAGCCTACAAAGCCATCATTAGTTGGTAGCATCATTGCAGTTAAAGATAGGTACTCATTACCGTCAGTCGTGCTCAGTGTTGCCGTTGTAGATGCGGCTGGTGCAAGTAAACCTTCAGCTGGGTTTGCAGCCATATCACTACCCGCAGCAGTTGCTTGTGCAACTAACTCTTCAATATTGCCGCCTTCAGCCATTGTTTGTAGTGCTGTAGATGCTTGCGTTGCTACTTCAAACAGTGTGTCTTCGCTGTTGTGTGCTGTAATTAACAGTGGAGTAAAGTGAATACCTTTGGTTAGGTTAGTTACTTTTAGGTCTAATTCTGCGGCCATAGTCGATTGGCTAGCTGCCGCTAAAAGAATTGCGATTGTTAATGTAGAAGTTTTCATTATTATTTCCTGTAAGTGATGATTCGAGTTGAGTATTAAATAATCGTCTCCAGAAACTCTCACAAACTTATCACTTTTTTATCACAAGATTTCACGCTGTGATTTTTAAGCATAAATACGTTGGTTGATTTGTAGACATTTGTTTAGTTAAGAGGCAACATACATAAAACAAAAAGGAGAGTGTTATGGAAGAAAATCAACAGGTTGAACCAGTTAATAAAGATGACCGTACGTGGGCTATGTTATGCCATTTAAGTGCGCTTGCTGGGTTTGTTGTGCCGTTTGGCTCAATAATTGGGCCATTAATTGTGTGGTTAATTAAAAGAGATGAAATGCCAATTGTTGACGTGCACGGTAAAAAGGCGCTTAACTTTCAAATAACGATGGCAATTGCATATGTAGTTTGTTTTGTACTGATGTTTGTAGCAATCGGCTTAATATTACTACCTATAGTGGCAATTTTTGGGTTTGTAATGGTTGTAATGGCAAGTATTAAAGCTAATGAAGGTAAAGAGTTTAATTACCCGTTTAGTTTAAATTTGATAAAATAAACACACAGTTTATTTTTATACCAATTGCATTAAATTAGTGACCTATTATAGCGATAAGAAAATAGCTCAATAACAAGGCTAAAATTATGATACATAGTTGTTCTATATAAATAATTTTTAACGTAGTTAGTGAGTTATTTAATACGCTAGAATGATCATGTTTTTAATAAAATTGGTATTATAAACCCAGCTATAGGCTGGGTTTTTACGTTTAGCCATAAGGGCATTATGCTTTATCTCACGTTATTTATTAGCGCATTTATATCTGCGACATTACTGCCTAGCTCTTCTGAGGTGATAATGGTGGGAATGATTACTCAAGATAAAGTTAATTTATGGCTTATGTGGTGCGTAGCAACACTTGGAAATGTGTTAGGGAGCTGTGTTAATTACTGGTTAGGCACGCAGGTACTGCGTTTTAAAGATAAAAAATGGTTTCCTGTATCGCAAAAAGGGCTTGATAGCGCACAAAAGCAATTTAACAAATATGGAGTGTATAGTTTGTTATTTGCTTGGTTGCCGGTTGTGGGAGATCCATTAACGGTGATTGGAGGCATATTTAAAGTACGATTTAGTACCTTTTTACTGTTAGTAACACTAGGCAAAGGCGCTCGCTATTTAGCGGTTATCGCCCTTGCCGTAGGATTCGAAAAGCTTTTTTAAATAAGTTTTTAAGTGCTTATTTAGCCCAATCAAGCGTTAACGACACTGAGTCGGCAAAACGCAGTGCATGTGGTTTATCAACACGTGCTTTAGCGTAATGAACGTTTGGGTGCGCGTGACAAACGGCAAGAATTTCAGCAACTAATTTTTCGAGCAGTAAAAAGTGCCCTTGCTCTACTAAGCTAATAACTTCTTTGGTGATCACTTTGTAATTAAGTGCTTGGTCAACTTCATCCGTTTTACACGCATCATCAGCAGGGTAGTGAATCTCTAGATTGATCACTACATCTTGCTTTTTTTCACGCTCATCGGGGTTAAAGCCAATAAACGTACGCAGGCGTAAATTAGTAACGTTAATAATTGCATTAGCCATAGGGTTAACCTTTTATAAGCTGCAAAAATTCGTTACGTGTTTTAGGATCGCTTCTAAAGTTACCTAACATTACTGATGTACGCATGCTTGAATTTTGCTTTTCTACACCACGCATCATCATACACATGTGTTTTGCCTCAACAATAACGCCTACGCCTTTAGCGCCAGTAACTTCTTCAACTGCTTTAGCGATTTGATGCGTTAACTGTTCTTGAATTTGAAAACGGCGTGAAAACATATCAACAATACGTGCAAATTTAGATAAGCCTAATACTTTACCGTTTGGTATATAAGCAATATGGCAACGGCCAATAAAAGGCAGTAAATGATGCTCACACATAGAGTAGAGTTCTATGTCTTGTACTAACACCATGTCGTCAGCGTCAGATGTAAATACTGCTTTATTAGTTATTTCATCAAGCGTTTGACGATACCCTTGCGTTAAATATTCCATTGCTTTTGCAGCACGTTTTGGCGTATCAAGTAAGCCTTCGCGGTTAGCATCTTCGCCTACAGCGGTGATGATTTTTTCATAACTTTGTTTTAATTCATTGTGCATAAATATCTCAGTTTATTTATATTTACTTTAAATGACGACCGCCATCAATAGGCAAAGAGCGCCCTGTGATGTAGTGGCTTTGTAATAGTAAATCAATGCTATTGATAATTTCTTGGCATCCGGGTTCAATGCCCATTAATGATTTTTTAAGGGTCTTAGCTCGATATTGCTCATCGTCATGTTCATTAAAAATAATGAGCGATGGAGCAACCGAGTTCACTTTTATATTTGGCGCATATTTAGCGCTAAACGATTTGGTTAGGTTGTCGAGTGCTGCTTTACTTGCTGCATAAGCTAAGTGTTTAGGGCTGCCTGTTTCAACTACATAATCAGTAAGATGTATTATATCGGCAGGTACTTTTTCCTTTTGCTGATAGTTTAAAAGCAGCTCTGCGCACATTAAATTAATTAAATACGGTGTTTTGGCATGTATCCGCATCATATTATCAAACAGTGCTGCAAAGTCAGGGTTGTTAGCTTCGCAGTCCCAGCTTGATGCGTTATGAACAATAGCGCGCAGCGATGTTGTATGCTCTTTAAGCGTATTTATAAATGTACTAATACCTTCATCGGTACTAAAATCGGCATAAATACATACAGCGCCTTGTTGCTCTAATTTATCAACAGCGGCGTGACGAGTACGATACGTGATAATAATACTCTGCCCTTGGGTTATATAATGCTGAGCGAGTGCTAAACCAATACGTTGGCCTGCGCCGGTAATTAAAATGGGCGATGTCATATAAGGCAGTGTTCTCTTTGGCGGGTAGTTATACCAATATAATTAAAAATATCATCATTTTATCGCTATTTCATAGGGCTATAATAGCTCACTAATTTAATGCAATTGGTATTATAAAATTCAAAGCGTTAATTTATTAAAATATACGCAGCTTCTTAATCTGTCGATCAAAAAAGCAATTAATCCTCAAAGGCATTAATTGCTTTATTTTAGCTACTAAACCTTAATCGTAAATTGTCGGAATTGGTTGACGCTTATGTTGTGTACGCGTGTAAATGCTTACAAGCTTTTGTTCAACATCATTAGACACAGGTTTACCTTCTAAAAAGTCATCAATTTGCTCATAGCTCAAACCAAGTGCTTCTTCGTCTGTTAAACCTGGGCGGTCACTTTCTAAATCAGCTGTAGGTGCTTTATCTACCAATAAAGCTGGCGCACCTAGTGCAGTAGCAAGTGCACGAACTTGGCGTTTTGATAAACCAAACAGAGGGGCTAAATCGCACGCGCCGTCACCAAATTTAGTATAAAAACCAGTAATGTTTTCAGCACTATGATCGGTACCCACTACTAGGCCTTGGCAAAAACCTGCAATTTCGTACTGAGCAACCATACGTTGACGCGCTTTAACATTACCTTTAATAAAATCTATTTGAGCTTGCTCAGGCAGTGCTTCACCACAGCCAACTACGGCAGCTATCGCTTGCTCATGCAATGCATCAGCCGCAGGTTGTACGTTTACGGTCATACGTTTACTTGGCTGAATAAAATCAACCGCCATTTGTGCTTCATCTTCGTCAGCTTGTACACCATAAGGTAGGCGCACTGCAATAAACTGATACTTGTCAGTATCGTGTTCTTTATTTAGCTCGTTTACAGCAAGTTGACATAAGCGGCCGCAGGTTGATGAGTCAACACCACCGCTAATACCCAGTACTAACGAGCGTGAATGAGCTGCTACCAAACGTGTTTTAATAAAATTAACTCGGCGAGTTATCTCAGCATTTACATCAATCGTTGGCTGAACCTTCATTTCAGCCATAATTTCGGCGCGCATTGCCAGCTCCTTATAAAATTTAATATGTGATACGCAATAAACTTATTATGTGATTTAGTTTTAGTTAATTAAAGTTTTAAATGAGCTTTTATTTGGCGAAGCTCTGCTTTTAATTTTTCTACTTCTTCAAGTAAATCGCTTAATTCTTTGTCTTTAATTACTTCGCTTGGTAGCGCAACAAAGGCATCGGCAGGATTATTTTGTTGTTCGCCAAATAAATGAATATATCGGCTGTCACGTTTACCAGCTTCACGCTCTAGCTTTGTGACGTACTCGCTTTCAATCAGTTTATTGAGCGCTGTCTCTACTTCATTTACGTTATTAAAATCAGCAAGTCTAGCACTGCGGGTTCTTAATTCACCAGGGGTTTGAGCACCACGCAAAAGTAATAAACAAACAATGGCACGCTGCTGAGCAGAAAATTGCAGATTACTAAATTCAGTGTTGCAAAAGCGGTGATCGTATTTATTTACGCGACCCGAAAGACCTTCATCTATTGTAACCAAACGCATTTCTATTAGTTCATCAAGTGCGTTTTGCACGTCTTCATCTGTAAGACTTAACACAGGATCGCGATTAGACTTTTGGTTACATGCGTTCACGAGAGCGTTTAACGATAGCGGATAATGCTCTGGCGTCGTGCTTTGTTTTTCTAATAGGCAACCAAGAATACGTTGTTGATTTGTTGATAACTGCATAAATAATCTCAAATTAGTAAGCGTATTTTATTAGCTTACACCTTTATTGAATGCCAAGCCATTGTTGAAGCTTTGGTTGTAATGCAGCTAAATCGAGAGGCTTACTTAAATAGTCGTTCATGCCTGCGGCTAGACATTTTTCTTTATCGCCCTGCATGGCATTGGCTGTTAGCGCAATAATAGTAATATTTTCATTATCTTTACCTGCATCACCTTCTCTAATGGCTTTAGTGGCTTGGTAGCCATCCATTTCGGGCATTTGGCAATCCATTAAAACTAGCTTATATGGTTTACCTTGTTTTGCATTGAGCTTTACAATTGCCTCAAGGCCATTTTCGGCAATATCAAAAGTAACACCCGCCTGCTTTAATAGCGCAGAGGCAACCACTTGGTTTATTTTATTGTCTTCAACAAGCAATAGTTGTGGTTCTGATGAATCGAGTACTGGCGCTTTAGTTAGCTTATTTTGAAGCTGTGCTTGTTGCTGCTGTTGTTCAATGTATTTATCGTTTGTGAGTGAGTCAAACAAATCAGACGGTGTGAGAGGTTTGAAAATCATACAGTCGACTTCCATACCTACTTTAGACTCCTCAGACGAATAACTCATTGGCGCCATAATAACTAACTTGCAACTATGCATATTTATAAAGTTTTTAAGCGCGGTGATATGCGTTTGTGGGGCTTTTTCAAAAAAGTAGTAATCAACTAAAATAGCACCAGGGTGGGTGGTTACATTACTTAAGTAATCATCAACCTCAAGATAGTTATGTATACAATTAACTTTTGCACCCCAAACAGTGAGCTGCTTATTAGCGGTGTTAGCATTTAACGAGCACTCATCAATAATTAAAATATGTTTGTTTTTAATTAAATGACTCGGTAAATCTTGTTCTTTACTTAAGCGCGGTTGTATTTGTACTGTGAAAGAAAATGTACTTCCTTCACCTTGCATACTGTTTACACTCACTTCACCGTTCATCAGTTCGCACAATTGTTTTACTATGGCAAGGCCAAGCCCTGTGCCCCCAAATTGGCGTGTTGTTGAAGCATCGGCTTGTGTGAATGAGTCAAATAACGACGCTTGTTTTTTAGGGTCAATACCAATACCAGTATCAATAATCGAACATTGAAGGAACGAGCCATCCGTTGTTTCATCTATTCTGGCAGTAATGACTACTTCGCCATCAATAGTAAATTTAACCGCGTTGCCAATTAAGTTATTTAAAATTTGGCGCAAGCGGTTAGGGTCACTAATTATCTCGCTAACAGTTATTTGAGTAGCATCTAGAATAAGTTTTGTATTGTTTTGTTCTACCTTTAAAGCAAAGGATTCCACCACTTCGCCTAATAACCGAGGTAAATTAAATTGCACGTTTTCAATATCGAGCTTACCGGCTTCAATTTTAGAAAAGTCTAATATGTCATTAATTATATTAAGCAAAGATTGAGCTGATGATTGAGCAAGTTCTATATGATGTTTTTGCTGTAGGTCCAATTGAGTTTGCTTAATTATGTTAAGCATCCCTAAAACACCGTTCATTGGGGTGCGAATTTCGTGGCTCATACTCGCTAAAAATTCACTTTTAGCTTCAACAGCTTGTTCGGCGGTTTCTTTGGCAGAAACTAGTTTTTGTTCGGTTTCAATTCGCTGTTGGCTTGAGTGCAAGCTGCCTATTAACGCAGCAACGGCAATTAAAAAGCTTTCTTCGTTTTTAGACCAGTAGCGTTTTGATTGACATTGCTCTGCGCAGACGACTCCTATAGCGCCACTTCCTGCAGGGATTATTACGCACAGCATTGATTTAATCTCGAGAGTCATTAAATACTGTTCTTTAATTGGCTCGAGTATTGGGTGTTCTTGGGCGTCAGGCACATTAAATACAGGCTGGTGATCTATTGCATTAAAAAAGCCGGGAAGTTTTTTTCTTAGCCAAATAGAGTCAATTTTATCACTAGACGAATGTTTGCTATGTATGGCAAAAGGGCTTAGTTGGGATTTGTCTTCATTAAAAAACCAAATACTGGCACGTTTAATATCAAATGCTTGGCAGATTGCTTCAGTGATAATATCTTTCGATTGGCTCAGCTGCCCAGTTAATATTAATTTATTAACGGTAAGGGAAGCTAAAATTTCGTTGTGTAATGCTGTTTTATTATTTTCTAATTCAATCTTTTTACGGGTATCAATATTCTGTAATGAGCCAAAAATACGTGTGCATCGTCCATTTTTTCGTTCTGCTTCACCATGTACGAGTACCCAAACAGATTCACCTTCTTCATCCATTACTTCTAATTCAACTTCGTAGCTTTCACCATATTTAATGGCTCGTTCAATTAAAGGTTTAATTGTTTCTCTGCTAGTGCCTTTTTTAAAGTAATTTAAATCTTTAGGCCATTCTGGTTGGCTATTTAATGGGTATTTAAATAGTTTTTTGGTCATATCAGACCAATACACTTGTTTCGTTTCTAAGTTAAATGACCATGCGCCTATTTGGGCTAGATCACTCATTGCCTCAAGCATTTTTTCGTTTTGTTGCTGGCGATTAAGCATTTTCAAAAAGAATAAAAAGGCCCAAATTAATAACCCGCAAATAATTATAATTGATAGCCTAAGTGGCCATACAGCTGAATTTGGTGGGCTCCAACCTATTTTAGGTGCTACGTAAAGTTGCCAATTGCCACCTTGAAAGCTTAACGTAAACTCAAGGGGGTCTTGCTCTATTATGTTTTGATTACCGTAAAAAAACTCCCCTTTGCTGCCAAGTCCATGCCTGCCTTGTAAAGCGACGTTGTATTCTTTTTCTAGCTCATAAATACCTGAATTTTCATAGACTTTGTCAATGTTGAGAACAACTGAAAGTAATCCCCAAAAGCGATTTTCTGGCGGTATGTAAACAGGAACGCGGGCTATAAGTGCTATGTCACCTTGGATTAATTTTAATGGGCCAGCCATTACAATGGTATTTGTATCGCGAGCTCTAATAGCATCAGCGCGTTGGTTTTTTTCTTCTAAAAAGTTTAAACCGAGTGCTTTTTCATTACCTTTTAAGGGGTAAGTCATACGAATTACCATATCGGGAGCGCCACCAATATTGCGAAGCTCATTTGAGGTTTTAAATAGTGGTTGGGCAATTTGTTCAAACTGTGTTTGCTGTAAATCAGGCTGCGCTGCTACGGCAACACCTAAGCCTCGAACTAGTTGGATATTAGAAACTAAAATAGATTCTAATTGAGCTCGATATGTACTTACTTCAGAAAGAATTTGTAGGCGATGGGCATCTTTAACACGATTGTAGTTAATACGATCAAGTACGATACCAACTAGTACAGTTAGCGTAAGCGATAACCAAAAGGTCAACTTAAAGTTATGAACGTTCGTTTTTTTATTGTTAGTAGATGGTGGCATTTGCTACATCGTGGCGTTAATTTAGGCAAATTAACTATAGCTAATTTATTACACAAATGAAAACGGCGCATTAACAAATGCGCCGTTTATTTTTTATAATTAGTAGTTTAGCGAGTTACGAGTCGCTAACTTCACGCGCCCAGTGATTTTGCTTTGCTACATGTAGCTTGCGGTAACCATCAAGTAGCGCCGCATGCTTTTTAAAGCCTTCAAGCGATAAACCAGGGAAAGTTAAACCGTTAAACTGCTTTTTACCTTCGGCAATTTCTATAGCCAGCGCTACATTATTAGCACCAAACATTAAGCCTAGTGCATCTTGGTAATCTGCGTATTCGCGCTCGTCATCGTATTTAATTTCAAGAACTGCTTTTAAACAGCGGAAGTGGCGCATTGCCTCTTCGTTTACTTGGCCTGTATGAAGTATCCAGTCAACCCAATCAATGGCTTCTTCGCTGCCTGCAGCTAAACATAGGTGTGCTTTAAGCTCACCTATACGCAGTGTGTGCCATGGTGTGTCGGCATCGGTTGCAAGGCCAATAAATTCTGCGGCGCGGATAATATCGCTGTGGCCTGCTTCTTCTAGGCTGTCGTAAATTTCCATCCATTGCTCTGCATCGTACTGATCAAGCGATAGGAATGTTTCGCGAAATTTTGCGCCTTCGTTGTTGTTACGCCAAATAAGCTCATCAACAGGGTAAATGTCAGACATGCCAGGTACTAAAATACGACATGCGTATACGTTTAGGTGTGTGTAATCCATGATGTAGATATCATGATCCATGCTATGAATTAGGTCAGTACAGAAGTTATATTCTTCTTCAGTTGTTCCGCTAAAGTCCCAGTGTACAAATTCAAAATCAGGTTTTGCACGGAAAAAATCATGCGAAATCAAACCGCTTGAATCAATAAAGTGCAGTTCAATGTTCTCTGGTGTTGCTACTTCATCGTTATCAAATGTTGCAGGTTGGAATACATCTAGCTGATCAAGACGTCGACCTTGTAGTAACTCAGTCACGGTACGCTCAAGTGCAACTTCAAATGATGGGTGAGCACCAAAAGAAGCAAATACAGAGCCATCTGTTGGGTTAATAAGCGTTACGCTCATTACAGGGTATTTGCCCCCAAGTGATGCATCGGCAATACGTAAATGAAAGCCATGGCTGCGAAGTTCTTCACACGCTTCGTGAATTTTAGGGTATTGCTTAACAACATCTTCAGGCACGATTGGTAAACAAATACCTTCGGCGATGATGCGGTTTTTAATTGCGCGCTCAAATACTTCTGATAAACCTTGTACACGAGCTTCAAACTTGGTGTTACCTGCGCTCATACCGTTAGATACAAAAATATTACCGATAACGTTTACCGGAATGTATACGTCTTGGTTATCGCGTTGGCGTGTGTATGGCAGGGTACAAATACCACGGTCGATATTGCCTGAGTTAAAATCAAAAAGGTGTGATGCGTTTAGTTCGCGCTCTGGGTCAAAGTAATCCCATAAGCTTTCATCCATAATGCCCTCTGGCACTTCATCGCCTTCAACTTTAAACCATTTTTCGCTTGGGTAATGAGTAAACTCGCCATTAGCAAATTCTTCACCTAGATAAAAGTCTGCAAAAAAGTAGTTACAGCTTAAACGTTCAAAGTATTCACCGAGTGCTGAAGCAATAGATGCTTTGTCGGTTGCGCCTTTACCATTGGTAAACATAACACCGCAGTCGCTGTCTTTTATATGAACCGAATAACAGTTAGCTACAGGGTTAAGCCAAAGCGCTTCTTCAACATTAATGTTTAGGGCTTTAAGCTTGTTTTGCATGGTAGAGATTGACGATTCTAGGTCGCGGTCTTTACCTTTGATAAATGTTTTTTCAGTCATATTGATCTCAACTAGTTCTGCACGATGTGTGGAGCTGACATTATCGTGGATTTTGATGTTTATTTCACCCTTTGCGAGCAAGAACATTATTATTTAATAAAACTGTGGTTATTATATGTGCTTAACGCTTGGTCAAAACGTGCAAAGGAAACGGTGATGTTTAAAGTAATCAAACGCTTGTTGTTATTAATTGTAATATTAGGGCTGGCAAGTACCGCTGTTGTTTATGGGGTACTTAGTTTAAGTTTACCCGCCCTTGATGGAAACGGACGCAGTAACGCGGTAGCAGAGCCTGTAAAAATTTCGCGAGATGCATTAGGGCAAGCAGTAATAAACGCCAATAGCCGAAACGACGCCGCCTACGGTTTAGGTTATGCGCATGGGCAAGACCGATTTTTTCAAATGGATTTACTAAGGCGTAATGCCGCAGGTGAGTTAAGTGAATTATTTGGCCAAGCAGCGTTGGGGCTCGATAAAAAAATGCGTTTTCATCAATTACGTAAACGCAGCCAAATTATTTTACAAACCCTGCCTGAGACCGATAAGCAATTACTTAAAAGTTACGCTCAAGGTGTAAACGAAGGCTTAGCGCAAGTAGGGTATTCAAGCTTTGAATATTTACTAACCGGTGCAGCGCAAAAGCCATGGCTAAGTGAAGACAGCCTACTTGTGATATTTAGCATGTACCTTGATTTACAAAGCGCCACATTTGAGCGCGACCAAGCACTTATTCAAATTGAGCAAGCGTACACAAAGCAAATGGTTGATTTTTTAACGCAACCGAGTAAGTACCAAGCCGCGCTTGATGGCAGTAAATTAGCGCCTTATAGCGACGGCATACCTACCTTTCCAACTCAAACAAAGCATATAGTTAAAAGTATTGAAGCCAACCAAGAGCGCGGCAGTAATAACTGGGCTGTTACAGGGGCGCTTACTAAAACAGGGGGTGGTATGGTGTCGGATGATATGCATTTATCGATGGCAGTACCTGTAATTTGGTACAGGGCACAATTAAATTACATGCACAGTGGTGAGCAGACTCAGGTAACCGGTGTATCGTTGCCCGGCGCACCTGCCATTGTTGTTGGCACTAACAACAATGTTGCATGGGGATTTACTAACGGTTATTTAGATACAGCCGATTGGATTGCATTAAACGATGATAGTAAAACATGGCAAGTAGATGAACCTATTGCATTACCCGATGGGGAGGTTGAAAACTATTCATTAATACTCAGTGAATACGGACCTGTAAAATATATTAACGAAAAACCTTATGCGTTGAGCTGGGCTGCCCATCAGCCTTATGCCGTTAATATGGAGTTATTAAAATTAGAGCAAGCCAAAACGGTAGATGATGCACTTGCTGTAGCAAGCGATGTAGGTATTCCGGTACAAAATCTTATGGTGGTAGACAGCCTTGGTAGCGCAGCGTGGAAAAACATGGGGGGTATACCGGCTCGTAAAGCGCCAAGTGAGCTTGGCGTAAATGCCGATGACTACTCAGCGCTTTGGCAGCAAAATGAATTACAACGCCCTTTTATTAAAAACCCGCAAAACGGTCGATTATGGACTGGTAATTCTCGCGTGGTATCGGCTGAGGATGACGCACGTTTTGGTAATGGTGGCTATGCACTCGGCGCACGTTCGAGTCAAATTCGCGATAGATTATTTGAAAAACAAACATTTGCTGAGAGCGACTTTTACGCATTACAACTTGATAATCAAGCTCGCTTTTTAATGCCTTGGCATGCTCTGCTATTAAAGCAATTAAAAGCCGATATAACTAAAAATCAGCAATATATAACAGCGCTTGAAAACTGGCAGCAATGTGCGTGTTCAACCTCCACAGGGTATACCTTAGTTAAGCGCTACCGCGATGAAGTGATTAATATTTTATTTAGCAGTATGGAAGATGAATTAAATAAACAACAAGGCACACTTAAATATGTAAAACGAGATTTAGAGCCCGCTGTTTGGCAGCTTGTTAACAACAAACCCGACACATGGATAAACCCACAATTTAAAAGCTGGGATGAGCAGTTACAAGGAGCATTTAGCCAAACTATTACTAAGCTTACAGAACAATTTGGTAATAATGTACAAAGCTGGCAGTGGGGCAAGGTCAATGAGTTAGTGATAGAGCATCCGTTTGCAAAGCAAATGCCGTTACTTGCTAAGTTATTAAATATGCCCACAGCAGCGGGTTTTGGTGATAGTTATATGCCCGCCGTACAAGGGCGTAGTTTTGGCGCATCGCAGCGTTTTATTGCTCAACCAGGGCATTTAGAACATGCAATTTTAGCTATTCCTGGTGGGCAATCGGGGCACCCTCTTTCTGAATTTTACAGAGCGGGGTTTAGTGATTACGTAGAAGGTAAGCATACACCTTTATTGCCTCAAGAGTTAATACATCAAATAGTAATAAAGCCGACACGATGAACTAAAGTATAGCTAAACACGTTCTATATAATTACCAATAAAACAACAGAGAACTAAAATGAAAAAAATACTACCCGCATTAATAACAGGTTTATTACTAAGCACTACAGCGCAAGCAGACGATGGCCCAGTAACAGCACAAAAGCTAAGTGAGCATGTATACGTACTATTTGGGCAAGGCGGCAATATTGCAGCAAGTGTAGGTGATGATGGCATTTATATTATTGATGATCAGTTTGCCAAACTCTCAGATGATATTAAAAAAACCATTAGCGATTTAAAACCAGGCAGTGCAGAGTTTGTTATCAATACTCACCATCATGGCGATCATACCGGTGGCAACGAGAACTTTGCTAAAGCGGGTGCGCACGTTATAGCGCACGACAATGTACACAAACGTTTAGAAGAGCAGCACGGGGAAGGGTCAGACTTTTTACCGCGCATTAGTTTTGGTCACGACTTAAAACTACATTTTAATAACGAACACACCCATGTTGTGCATTACGAACATGCACACACCGATGGCGATTCGGTTATCTTTTTTAGTAACGACAACATAGTGCACATGGGCGACATTTACTTTAATTTTGGCAGCTTACCGTTTGTTGATGTAGATAGCGGCGGCAGCGTTGATGGTATTTTAGCGGCAGTAAACGATGTAGTTAATCAAATTGACGACAACACTAAAGTAATACCAGGACACGGCAAGGTAAGTGACCGTTCAGGACTGATAGCGTATGGTAAGCTAGTTCAAAACGCGAAAGACGTAATGCTAAAAGCAATGCAAAATAATGCAAGCTTAGAGCAAGTACTTAAAGCCGATCCATTGGCTGAGCTGAATCTTGAATACGCAGGCTGGTTACCAAAAGAGAAAGTAACCACACTTTTTTATCGTAGCTTAAAGTAGTACGCGTAACGTAAAAAACATGATACAAAGCTGAGTGTACTTTAACGTACATTCGGCTTTTATTTTCTTATGCCCAAAGGAGTTGTGTATGTCGGCAGAAAAAACCCATCTTGAAATTTGTAACTTAACCAGAGAGCAATATCCGCAAATTAAAACCTTGATGGATCAAGCGTATCCCGACTTAGGCGGTGCGTGGCCAAGTCATACCATTTTTAGATTAATAGACCAATTTCCTGAAGGGCAAATAGGTATTGTAGATGACGGCGTGCTGGTGGGCTTAGCATTAAGCGTGCAGGTTGATTACACGCGCTTTTCAAACCCGCATACATACGAAGATATTGCAGACGGTCACGACCGTGTATTTAGCGATACCGACGGCGATGCGCTATACGGCTTAGATGTTGCTATTAGCGAAAGTCACAGAGGCATGCGTTTAGGTCGTCGCCTTTATGATGCCCGTAAAGAATTGTGCCGCCAATATAACTTACGCGCTATTTTAGCTGGTGGGCGTATCCCGCGTTATTACAATCACAGCAGTGAAATGACGCCAATGGAATACATTGCAAAAGTAGATCAAAAAGAATTATACGATCCTATTTTGAGCTTTCAGTTATCTAACGATTTTCAGGTAAAACGCTTACTTAAAAAGTATTTACCGGAAGATCAAGAGTCCGTTGGTTACGCCACTTTACTTGAGTGGAATAACATCATGTATGAGCCAACCGACACGGTACTTGAGTCAACTAAATCAATCGTGCGTGTAGGTGCTGTGCAATGGCAAATGCGTTGTGTTGAATCGGTTGAAGAAATGCTAAAGCAGGTTGAATACTTTGTAGATACCGTATCTGACTACAAAAGTGACTTTATACTATTCCCTGAGTTTTTTAATGCGCCACTAATGGGGCTAGGGAATCAAAGTAATCAAACAGAAGCGATTCGCTATTTAGCGGAATACACCGAAACATTTAAAAACGCCATGTCGCGTATGGCAATAGAATACAACGCTAATATTATTACCGGCTCTATGCCACTTGCCGAAGATGATAAAATTTATAACGTAAGTTACCTATGCCATCGTAGCGGTAAAATAGACGAGCAACGTAAAATACACATAACCCCGCATGAGCAAAACGATTGGGTTATTCAAGGCGGCGATAAAATTGCAGTGTTTGATACCGATGCCGGCCGTGTAGGTATTCAAATTTGTTACGATGTAGAGTTTCCAGAGCTTTCACGCATATTGGCCAAACAAGGGTTAGATATTCTGTTTGTGCCATTTTGGACTGATACTAAAAACAGTTATTTACGTGTGCGCCACTGTGCACAAGCGCGTGCAATAGAAAACGAATGTTATGTGGTAATTGCAGGTTCGGTGGGTAATTTACCAGAGGTAGAAAGTCTTGATGTGCAGTACTCACAATCGGCGGTATTAACGCCATCGGACTTTTCGTTCCCGCACGATGCAACACTTAACGAAGCCACACCAAACACCGAAATGCTGCTATTTAGTGACCTTGATATGGATAAGCTTAAAATACTTCACAGCGAAGGCACAGTGCGTAATTTAAAAGATCGCCGCGAAGATTTATACGAAGTGATTGTTAAAAAGAGAGACGTTTAATGGCGTGGGTGTACTTAATTATTGCCGGTTTACTTGAAATTGGCTGGCCGATTGGCTTAAAAATTTCGCAAAACGCTGATACTCGCTGGCAAGGTATAGCAATAGCGGTGGTATTCTTAGTCGCTAGTGGTTTTATGTTGTGGCTTGCACAAAGGCAAATATCAATGGGTACCTCATACGCCGTATGGACAGGTATTGGCGCCGCCGGTACGTTTTTAGTGGGAATATTGTTTTATAACGATGCCGCTACATTTGGTCGTATTGCGGGAGTATTAATGATTATTAGCGGTGTGATAACACTTAAAATAAGCTCTTAGAATCAGTTATTAAAGCTATAAAAATTATAACAGCGCAGGTATAAAAGCCTGCGCTTTTTTATGCCCTTAATTCGGCAACATAACCAAAACAGCGGCAATGGCTATGAGTATTAAGCCAGCAGTATCTTGTTTTTTAAGAGGTTGTTTTAACCAAAGAACGGCAATTAGCATGGTAAAAAACACTTCAACCTGTCCAAGTGTTTTAACGTAAGCAACGTGCTGTAAGCTCATTGCACTAAACCAGCCAATAGAACCGACACAACTAAAAACACTAATAGCGGCTGTAGTGCCTTTGTATTGCCACAGTTTACTAAGTGTTTGCGGCTCTTTTAATAATAAATAGCCCAGTAGTATTAGTGTTTGTAAGCTAATTACAAACAGCAAAACCCAAGCTGCTGAGTGAGGAAATAATAATCCTGAATTTAAGCTCGCTTCTCGTACCCACAGCGATGTAAGTGCAAAGCAAGTACCACAAGCCAGTCCTAGTAATGCTGTTTTAGCATTAAAGTGTTTAACGCTTGTTATGCCACTGAGTAGCAATACGGCAATAGCGCCAAAAAACACACCAAGCCAACCGAGCAAAGAAAGTGCCGAGCCAAAAAATAATACACCTAAAATGGCTGCTACTAACGCCTCGCTTTTGGCAAGACCAGCACCTACGGCGTAATTATTCATTTTAAATAACTTAACCATTAAACCAGTGGCAAGTATTTGCATCACACTTGCGCCTACAATAAATCCCCAAAAGGCATTATTAAACGTAGGCATGGCTGTATCTTGATATTGATACAAACCATATAAATACACGCCAGCAATAGGGCCTGCGATAATAAAGCGAGAGAGTGTTACGCCAGCCACACTCACATCGTTACTTAATTTACTTTGCAGGGCATTACGCCATGCTTGCATGAAGGCGGCTAAAAAAGTGAAAAATATCCAGGTCATGGTCGTCATCGTTAAAATGTAAGGCAGTAAAGTTAACAAGCTTTGTGAAGTAAAGCGATGCATTAACTATGATGTTGAATATTCATCATCTGCGACATTATGTCGCATGGGTTTTAGGATAAATTTAGCTATAGTAAGCCTGATGTTATTGTTAGCCGCCAGAGTTTGTCATAAAACGTATCTGGCGGCTTTTTTATTATGCTTATGCTAAATTATCCGAAACATAAAAAGGATAAATTATGACAACATTAGTTGTATGTGCATTACTTGCGGTATTAATGCCTTACTTTGCAAAAGTGCCGGTTGCTATAGCAATGGCAAAATTGGGTCGATACGACAATAAACACCCAAGGGCGCAACAAACAAAATTAACCGGCTTTGGTGCACGGGCGCTCGCTGCTCATCAAAACTGTTTTGAATCGCTTGCTGTTTTTGCTGTCGCTATTGCAGTTGTGCTGGGCACTAACTCTGTAGGTGCAGTGACCGAATCGCTAGCGGTTACGCATATTGTGTCGCGTATTTTGTATTGCGTATTTTACTATATGAACCTAGATATAATTCGCTCATTAGTGTGGTTTATTGGTTTGGGTACAGCCATTGCCATGATTGTGGTGAGTTTGTAGGTTTATATTTTAAAACCACAAAGCAAGCAGCCTAAAAGGGCGCTTGCTTTGTAGTCTTGAACAACTCGTGGCGTTAATGCGATACTTTAATTCGCTCAATTAAATCGGTAGGCGCCACTTCACTATTAATCGCAAAATCTAGTTGTACAAGTACATCTTCAAAACCTGAATCAGATGCTTTATATTTCCATTTTGCTAGCGCCTCTTTCGCTGATTTATCAAAAATATCTTTAGGTTTAGATTGAATAACACTAATGTTTTTTGTTTTACCGTTTGCTGCAATATCGTATTTTAATACAACAGAGCCGCTGATCCCTTGTTGAGCTGCTTGTATTGGGTAAGCAGGTTCAATACGTATTGTCGGTGAAATGTAATCCTCTTTAGTCATTGCTTCTGGTTGCTTTGCAATTGCTAAGCCGCTTAGCATGCTTGCGGCTACAAGTAATAAGCCACCTTTAGCAAACTTTGAACGCTCCCCGCTGTGTTTTATATTAGTTAGTCGTTGTAACATGGTTTTTTTATCTCCGTAGTGTGAATAAGCCATAAGTCCTGTGGGCGCATTTGCCGCGCAGTTTATTAAGGCTTTGCTATATAAAATATGTTGTTGTGTGGTTTTATTGGCAAGTACCCGTTCATCACAAGTCAACTCTTGTAGTCGGCGCATGCTTGCGTAACAAAACCAAGCTAGTGGGTTAAACCAAAGTAAAATAGTAGGTAGTAATATAAGTGCGTTTGTTAGGTTGTCTTTGCGTTTTATGTGTACGTTTTCGTGCTCTAAAATAAGCGCTAATGTGGCTTTATCAAACTGGGTATTGTAGTTACTCGGTAACACCAGCTTGCTGTTTAAAATACCGACCACCATTGGCGTGGCTACATGTTGGCTGGTATAAGTTTTAACATCAGCGGTAAGAGTGCCTTCAAATTGTGTTAACTCAGTTAACTGCAGGCTTTTAACAAAGCGGGTGTGCGTAATAAAGCTAGCTATTAATAACCCTGCGGTAATAAGTACATACATGAGCGCCCAGCTAATACCTACCTCGTTTGTAAAAGATTGGTTGGGGGTGATTAAGTAGTGACTAATATTACTGTTTTGCAGTGGTTTAATTGCGTTTGGTAAATTAGCAATCACCAATGCCGCAGGTAATAGCCATGCTAATTTATATACAAACCGCGAGCCAAGGGCTTTTAAAGCAAATCGCTCGAGTAAAATAAAACCACAAAACAAAATGCTTAATAGTAATTGCTGCTCAATTAACCAATTAAAACCAGTTTGAATAACCATGTTAATCCCTTACTTTTGGTTTTTTTCCCAGTCATCTATAACTTTTTTAAGCTCGTTTATATCTTGCTGAGAAAGCTGCTCCGATTTAGCAAAGCCACTCACAAGTGGCGCAATACGCCCACTAAAAAATCGCTCAATAAAGTTTTGGCTTTCTTTTAAGGTGTAGTCGGCGCGCTCCATACAGGGAGTATAAATATATTGGCGACCTTCTTTTTCAAATGTAAGTGCGCCTTTTTTTACTAGTCGACCTAGCAGGGTTTTAATGGTTTTTTCGTGCCATTGCTTATCGTCGCTTAAGCGCTCAATTATTTGGCTCGCGGTGGCGGGGTAGTTAATCCAAAGTGCGTCGAGCACGTCAAACTCTGCTTTTGATAATTCAATCATTTTATCGCCTACAAGTGTAATCTTTAATTTAAGACTACACCTGTAATCTATTTTTGCAAGTTTATTTTTAACTTTTTGAGATATAGTTAAGTGACTTGGTATTAGATTTTTGAAATATCGTTTTTATTAATTTGTATATATTGGTTTTCAGGTAGGTTTAGCTTTAAAAGGGGGAGGTCACTAAATTGCACTCTAAATAAGTCAATTACTTTGTATCCGCAGTAATGCGCCATTTTACGTATTTGTCTGTTTAGCCCTTGTTTTAAAACAATACTAAACTGATTACTGGCTATTTTATTTACCTCACAAGGCAGGGTTATGTGTTTATCAACGGGTACGCCTGCTGCCATTTTTTTACAAAAATCATCGTCTAAAGGCTTATTTACGGTGACTAAATAATGTTTAGGCTGGTGGAAGTCAGGATGTATTAGTTGATTACAAAAATCCCCATCGTTGGTCAAAATAAGCAAACCGCGAGAGTCTTTATCTAATCGACCAATAGGGTAAACACGGGTGAGTGTGGGCAAATGGTGAATAAGGCTGGCAGGGTCATCAATATTTAATTTACAGTCAATACCTACTGGTTTGTGGTACGCAAAATAAACTAAATCGGCAGCACCTTTAATTTCTTTTTCGTTCACTATTATTGTGTCTTGCTCATCAACGTGATCTATATGATTTGCTGGGCGATTATTTACAGTCACCACACCTTCATCAATTAAACGCGATGCCTGTTTACGAGAGCAAATACCTGCATGGGCAATATATTTAGCGAGTCGAATTTTTGTGATCATAACGTGTGACGCCAGCGGCTAATAAAAATTTGATCGCGATTATAGCAAAGCTGCGTATCGATAATGCTAAATATAAAAAGGTAAACATGATGGGTATTAAATTTTCACAGTTAAAAAAGCACGAACCGCTACAAAAAGTTATTGTTCACTCGTTAGATATGGCGCTTTATCAAGTATCAGTGATGATTAATAACGTTGAATATTATGTAACAGAAGACAGCGGTGAGTTTTTAAGAGCACTCAGCCCACTGCATGTACAAAAGCGTTTTGAAAAAATAGCGTACGCACAGATGATGTTAAGGCAAACAAGCGCTTACGACGAAATGTGCGGCCAGCCGGATAAAACCAGCAGCAATATGCTTGAAGTACCTTATGGTAAAAATAATCTTTATTGATTGAGCTAATTTGCTAGTATCTGCTTTTTAAGGGCGATAAATGTATCAATTAAAAGTAGATAATACCGATGCGTTAAACTCAGCGCTTCGCGCACAAATGGTTGAATTTAACGCCGAGCATTTTGATGCGCAAAGAGTGCCATTAGGCTATAAATTTACTGATGAGCAGGGCGAGCTTGTTGCCGGTACTAGTGGGTGTGTGTTTGGAAACTGGCTGATGATTAGTTGGCTTTGGTGTAGCGATAGTGCGCGAGGTAAAGGGCTTGCAGATAAACTGCTAACGGCACTTGAACAAGCAGCTATTGAGCTAGGTGCTACAACTGCTCAGCTTGATACACTTGATTTTCAAGCAAAACCCTTTTATGAAAAGCGCGGTTATAGTGTTAAGTATCAACTTAATAATTACCCACGCTCAGGTACGCGTTACTTTATGGAAAAACCACTTTAATTTTTGCTGGCTATTTTGCTTTTAGTGGCTCGCCTTCAAAGGTAATACCTAAAAAAGGTGTTGCCTCTGGTGCTAACATAAACGTGCGAATGTTCATATGATCATCCCCTTTAGGGTTTTGCAGCACGTCTTCTCGGTAAAACTTACCAAAACAATCCAACGTATTTTGTTTACTTAAATCGTTTAATTTAGCAAATGCAAAAATTTTACACGAGCCGTTGTTCTCACTCGCAGCGCTAAGTAATCCATGGTTATTAAAGCCACATGCAGTAAAGTCGTAATTTGCTTCTATCACGGCCATTGTATCGGTAAATTGAATGCTTTTTGGGTTTTCAGCAAGTGCTTTTAAATAGTTATTTAGTGTCATGTGTTACCTTTGGGTTTTTAATTATTTAGCGCTCAACTCTAGCTCATCTGTTTGCTGATTTATATTGAATTTAAATCGCGATAAAAAGTTCATTCCTAGCAAACCTTGCCCACGGGTGTTTTCAATGCTTAGCACTTCAAAACCATAAATAATTTGCGAGCCCACTTTAAACGATTCAATTTGATAACGCTTTACAACAATTTGACCATTCGCTGTATTTACCGTTACATCGCCTAAATACAAAGGTCTTGGCGAAATTTGCTTAATAATATTTGTAGGTAGTGAGGTTACGCTTGCGCCTGTATCAATCATTAGTTCGGTCGATAGATTGTTATTTATTTCGGTGTTTATTAAGTAATGCGCGCCGTAAGGCGTTAAAGCAACAAAGTCGTCTTGCGATTGTGCTTTATTGATCATCGCTTGCAGTGTTTGCACTTGGCTTTTTAGATTGTGCTGGTTTGGCATTCGATCAAGGGTTGCTTGTGCGCTAATTAAATCGCCTTGCTGATAGTAGGCATACGCAAGCGGATATAAAAACTGCGCGTTATCGCTTTTATAATCAAGCCAAATTTGTGTTTGCTCAATAATAGCTTGCCAATTTTGTTGCTCAGTTAATGTGTGTAATTCGTTTTGAGTGAGCGTATTTAAACGTGTATTTACATTACTTTGCTGATCAGCAGGCAGTAATGAATTAAGCTCAAATAAAGCAATAATGGCATTTTGTGTTTGCTCGCTATTTATTAAATACTCAACCTGTAAATTAAGTAACTCTACGTTATAAGGGCTGTTATTTAATAGCGCATTGAGAAATGACTCGCTGAGTAATAAATTACTATTTAGCCATGTTTTAAGCTGCACTAGCCACGATGAATAAAGGTTTTTTGCGATTTCTGGATTGCTGTTTTTGAGTTGTTGATAGCTACTAAGTGCGGCTTCAAATTGGTGTTTTTTAAACTGCTGCTTTGCCGTATTTAATAGCGTATTTTGTTGTTTAGGCGATATGCTTTTTTCAGCACCTTGCGTTTTTTGTACTTTGGTAGGCGCGGGCTGCGGCCACAATAAATAAGCGTTAAGGCTAAGTGAGCCAATTAATAGCAAGGTAATTAGCTTGGTATAGTGGCTCATTGTGACCTCTTATTTAATGCAATTGGTATTATTTAATAAAGTGCGTTAAGGCATGAATATTGGTTATTTCAATATCAGCCAGCCCTTTATAAGCATAATTGGCGCCTTGATCGTTTAACCATACCGATTGGCAACCGGCATTATTTGCGCCTTGTACGTCGGTATCTAGGCTATCGCCAATATGTAAAATTTCACTTTTAGCAACGTTTAAGTGCTCGGCGGCTTTATCAAATAAGGTGCTGTGAGGTTTTGCTTTACCGTGCATACCGGCTTGTAACACGAGTTCAAATTTATTGTGTAAGTTAAAGCGTTCAATTTCAACATTACCATTAGTTATAGCAACCAGCGTAAAGTGCTGGGCTAAGTTATCTAGCAGCTTTAGTACGTCGTCGGTTACCACTATTTTACTGCGCGCATCGGCAAAGGCGTTGTAGGCAGCATCGGCATGGTACTCTACCTCTTGCTCGTTCAAATCTAGTTTAGCAAGGGCTAAGCGCAATGTATGTTGGCGCCATTTAGTGACGTTATCAGCAAGTTCAGGTAACTGTAATACGGCTTCATTGCGGCATTGTTGCCAGTATTTTTGGCCTTGGGCTAAGTAGCTAGGGAGCGCGTTTAAATAATCTTGCTGCGCTTTAACCGCTGCTTTTATAATGGGGTGATTGTTGTAAAGAGTGTCGTCTAAATCAAAGCTCATGACAGAAAATGGCTTAATAGCACGATTAAATCGGATCATATTTATTTACCTAATCAGTTCGTTTTTTTGCACGAGGGTGAGTGTTGTCGTACACCTTGGCTAAATGTTGAAAATCTAAATGCGTATACACTTGTGTAGCCGACAAACTGCTGTGCCCTAGTAATTCTTGCACAGCGCGTAAATCACCAGATGATTCTAAAATATGTGACGCAAACGAGTGGCGCAGCTTATGCGGATGAACCTGCGAGCTAATACCTTGTTTTATTCCCCACTCTTGCATGCGTAGGCGCACTTGGCGAATCGAAATACGGTTTTTTTGGCTACTTAAAAATACTGCTATTTGATCGGGCTTTGCAAACTGAGGGCGTATTGTGAGCCATTTTTTTAATGCGTCTAACGCTTTTTTGCCCACCGGAATTAATCGCTCTTTATTACCTTTACCACGCACTAAAATTTCACCATTGGCAGCGCTAATATCTTGCATGTTAGCGCCAACTAACTCGCTTATACGCAGCCCTGATGAATACATTAACTCCATCATTGCTTTATCTCTAATTGCGAGAGGTTCGTCGTCGGGTATTTCGAGCAAGCGTGCCATTTGATCTACATCGAGATTCTTAGGTAGGGGCTTTGCAAACTTAGGGCCTTTTATACCTATTGCCGGATTATGGTAATGCGATTGCTCGGCAATATTTTTTGCTTTTAAAAACTTATATAAGCTGCGAATACAACTGAGCTTTAAGCTAATTGTACGGCCACTTAATTGCTTTGATCGCAGTGCCATGCTGTAGCGGCGAATATGTTCGCCTTGTACGCCAAACCAGTCATCACATAGTTTGCTAAAATAAAGGGCTGCAAAGCCAAGTTGGCTTACGTATTGATTAACTGTGTGCGCTGAATATTGTTTTTCAAACTTTAAATAATCGCTAAATAGCGTTATTGGTGTACGCCAGTGGTCGCTTAGCGCGGTAATATTAGGCGCATCGTCACTCATGCTAGTTTTTGTAACCGCAGGTGTAATGCGTTTATAAAGTCGAGCACAAACAGGTTATCTTGCGCGGGCTCAAAATGGTTTACGTTATTGCTACCAAACGCCAAAATAGCGATAGGGTGCTTGGTGTCGCCAATTAAATAAATAGCGACGGATTGTGTATCTTCACTAAATAATTGTTCGCGCTCTTGTTTATTAATTCGCCCTAAATAATGCCCAGAATGGGTAAGGCGATGCGCAATAAGCTCGTCGTACTCGGGATTATATTTTACTAATTTGCAGTCGTTAACATCTTCACTTGAGCAGATTATATTGCGTAGATTATTTGCAAGAGTGTCAAAGTCGTCATGATTCCAAAGCTGGCGATGACATTGGCTAAACAAACGATATACGAGCTCGTTTTGCGTTGCATGCTTGCTCATAGCATCTATTTGGCTTTTTAAAAGCGTGTTGTGCTCGCGTAATTGACGTTGCTGAATATGTACTAGTGACGTTGCACCTTGAGCTTGCTGTTGCAGCTCAAGTTGTGCGAGTAGCTCGGGGTGATGAACTAAAAAGTCAGGATGTTGCTGTAAGTAATTAATAATCTGCTCTGTACTTAGCTCGCTCATAGTGCTACTTGTCCGTCGAAAACATGCTCTGCGGGACCAGTCATGCGTACCGGGTGACCTTCACCACTCCAGCGCACTTGCAAAGTACCGCCCGGCAAATCTACTTGAACGGTTGTTGATAATTTATTTTGCATATGACCAATCACCATCGCTGCACATGCACCTGTGCCACAGGCTAGGGTTTCGTTAACGCCGCGCTCCCACACTCTTAGCTTAATGTGTTCTTGCGATACAACCTGCATAAAGCCAATGTTCGCTTTTTGGGGAAAGCGTTCATGGTTTTCAAGTAATGGACCCAATATATCAACTTGCGCGGTGGTTACGTCGTCAACCTCTAGCACGCAATGCGGGTTACCCATAGATACCGCGCCACTAAATACAGTGTGTTCTTGCGTTCTAATAATATAAGTAAGCTCGCGTTTGCTGGCTTTTAACGGAATTTTACTTGGCTCAAAATTAGGATGGCCCATGTTAACAGTTACTTGACCGTCTTTTTCTATGTAGAGCGTTAAGTTGCCCGACTTAGTCGATACACTAATTTTGTGCTTGTTAGTAAGGCCTTTCATGCGTACAAAGCGGGCAAAACAGCGTGCGCCGTTACCGCATTGTTCTACTTCGGTACCATCGGCATTAAAAATTCGATAATGAAAGTCGAGATCAGGTGAATATGGTGCTTCAACCATCAGCAATTGGTCAAAGCCAATGCCAAAGTGGCGATCTGCCAGTTTTTTGATTTGGTCTCGCGACAAAAAAACATTTTGTGTAATGTTATCAATCACAACAAAGTCGTTACCTAAGCCGTGCATTTTGGAAAAATTAACTAACATAGCGCTCTAATTCGGTTTTGCTCTGTGCTAATCATGCCACAGAGCAGCTAGTAGACAAAAACGTTTATGGTAAAACTTTCTCACCTTGATAAAGGCTTTCAATAGTTTCGCGTTCACGAATAAGGTGATGCTGCTGACCATCTACCATAATTTCTGCAACACGCGGGCGCGAGTTGTAGTTTGAGCTCATTGTAAAGCCATATGCACCCGCACTTCGTTGTGCAAGTAAATCGCCTTGTTTGAGTGCAAGTTCGCGGTCTTTTCCTAAAAAGTCGCCGGTTTCGCACACCGGACCCACAATATCAAAGTTGTGAGTAGGTGTTTCGTCGTCGCGAACGGATACCGGAATAATTTTTTGCCACGCTTGATAAAGCGCAGGGCGAAGCATATCGTTCATACCAGCATCTACAATTGCAAAAAACTTGTCTTGGTTTTGTTTGATAAATTCAACTTGAGTGACCAAAATACCTGCGTTAGCTGCAATAGCGCGCCCTGGTTCAAAAATAAGTTCAAGATGTTTGTAGTTAGCTAAGCGTTCGGTAACTTGCGCTGCATATTCACTTGGGTGTGGTGGTTGCTCGTTGTCGTATGGCACACCTAAACCGCCGCCAATATCTAAATGAGTTAGCTCAATACCGTTAGTTTTTAGCTCATCAATAAGCGCCATTAATTTATCAAGGGCTTCTAAAAAAGGTCTAACTTGCGTTAATTGAGAGCCAATATGGCAATCGACACCAATTACTTTTAAACCAGGTAAAGCCGCTGCTTGTTGATAAACACTCACTGCTGTTTGAATATCAATACCAAATTTATTTTCTTTTAAACCGGTAGAAATATACGGATGTGTTTTTGCATCTATGTCTGGGTTTACGCGAATAGAAATAGGCGCTTCTAGGTTAAGCTCGCAAGCCACTTCAGAAATACGCTCAAGCTCAGACGCCGACTCTACATTAAAACATTTAATGCCCAGTTTTAATGCGTAAGCTATTTCGTCAGACGTTTTAGCCACGCCTGAAAAAACCACTTTAGAAGCATCGCCTCCCGCTTTAATTACACGCGCTAGTTCACCTTTAGATACAATATCGAAACCCGATCCTAAGCGCGCTAATATATTAAGTACGGCAATATTTGAGTTTGCTTTTACAGCGTAACATACCAAGCTTTTATGATTTTTAGTGGCGTTAGCAAATGCTAAGTAATGGCGCTCAAATGTAGCACGCGAGTATACATAACACGGCGTGCCGTATTGCTGCGCTATGCTTGCTACGCTGACGTCTTCGGCAAATAATTGGTTGTTTTTGTAGTTAAAATAATCCATTTATTGCTCCTGACTTTGCGATGCTTTAGCTTGCTCAGCGGTAGTGGCTGGTTTAGCTGTATTTTGAGGTTGGTTTTGCTCTGTTTGTTGCTCTGGTAAATATAACGGACCGCTTTGTCCGCAGCCAGCTAAGGCGCTTAACAGTACAGTGCTTATTAATAGTCTTTTTAATTGTAAGGTATGTGTCGCTTTCATTAGATTAATACGGTTGCTGGCTTTATAATCGCAGAGTAACAGAATATCTAAAAAATGCAGCTATTCGCGGATGATTTTATTCCTGTTACACTAGCTGCACATTTTTAAAGCTAATTTAAAGCTAAAACGTACCCAATATTAGGCGGCTCGCCTGCAAAGGAAATAACAATGACTGAACACGAATATCACCAATTAGCCGAAGCTCTTATGTTCACTATTGAAGAGCAGGTTGATGATTGCGAAGCTGATTTAGATTATGAATCGGCACAAGGTATTTTAGAAATTATTTTTCCTGATAAAAGTAAAATAGTGATCAATAAGCAAGCACCTCTTCATCAAGTATGGGTTGCGACTAAGTTTAACGGACATCATTTTGAAATGCGTGATGGGTTATGGATTGATAACCGCTCTGGCGCTGAATTTTGGGCGTTTATAAATGAAGCCTCAACTCGCCAAGCAGGCCAAGAAGTTAAGTGGCAATCATCACTATGAGTTTAGAATTTGTAGAATATGCAGCCCAAAGTGAACACAAAGCAACGGTTATTTGGTTACATGGTTTAGGTGACTCTGGGGATGGTTTTGCGCCAGTAGCCCCACAGCTAAATTTACCAAGCGAGCTTGGTATACGGTTTATTTTTCCGCATGCGCCAGTGCAACCGGTCACCATAAATGGTGGCATGGAAATGCGCTCTTGGTACGATATTAAGTCTATAGAATTAGATAAGCGTGCCGATGAACAAGGCGTAAGAGATTCTGCTGCAAAGGTAGAAGAGTTAATTAATAAAGAAATTGCTAATGGCATTCCTGCTAATAAAATAATTTTAGCTGGTTTTTCTCAAGGTGGTGTTGTGTCTTTGCATTTAGCGCCGCGCTTTGAGCAAAAGCTTGGGGGTGTTATGGCGCTTTCTACTTATATGTGTGTGCCACACAAATTTGCTGATGAAGCAAAACATACTGATTTAAACGTATTTATGGCTCATGGTAGCCAAGATAACGTTGTACCGCACAGTGCGGGTAGAAATGCGTTTGAAGTATTAACAGCACATAACATGGATGTAAGCTGGCAAGAATATCCAATGGCTCATCAAGTTTGCGCAGAAGAATTGCAAGCTATTCGCCAATGGTTAATTGCTCGTTTAAGCTAATTTTGGAACCGCTGAGGTCAATATGAGTCAAAAAATAGTTATAAAAGCAAATGTTAAACGCGAATTACAACAGAGCGTACCAACGGTAAGCTACGAGTGGAATTGGCGTCGTATTGTGAGTATTGCTATGTTGGTATTAATGACCTCTGCAGCAGTTGTTTATGGCTTAACCACCTCTGTTAATGCAGAGCAAGGTGAGCACCCAAATGAGCAGGAACAATTCTTAAGTTTCAGCAGTAACGCTGAAAACCAAACAAGCGATGAGGTAATGGATGTTGAGCCTCAATCATCAGTAAACAATACCCCAGCTGAGTCTGCAGAGGTAACTCAAGCGAGTATTGAACCTTTGTTAGCTGAGCAAAATGAGACTCAACTAAGCATTTCAAGTAATACACCTGCCGAAGTAGACCTTGTAAATAATCCCCCGGCTTTGTTGGCTAACAACGATATTGTTACTGATCAAAGCGAAAGTATTAATACAGAGTTAAACTCAAACCTTGATAATGATGTGCAAGAAGAAACCGCAGAAGCCCAAAACGTAACTGAGCCTGCAAGTCAAAGTGACTTACTTTTAGAGTTAGAAAGTGATGATGGCGCATTGAGTGGCACTGAAGGTTTTTCCTCTACAGCACATGTGGCAAGTGTGGCATTGGGGGCGCAAATAGACACGGGTAAAATTAGTCGCGCGGTACTTACTCGTAAAGTAAGTAAGCGTGAGCCTACTAATGTGTTTGCTGCTGATATTAGGTTAAGCCAGTTTGAGGAAGGGTTATCGTTTTTTAGCGAGATTAAAAACCTTCAAGGCCAGCAAGTTAAGCATGTTTGGTCGTTTGAAGGTGAAACGATGGCTGAAATTACACTTAATGTTACTTCGCCTCGTTACAGAACGTACTCAACAAAAAATATAATGAACACACAAACAGGTCATTGGCGTGTTGATGTAGTTGATGAGCAAGGTAATTTAATTGCCCAAAAAGAATTTAGAATTTTAGCTGACTAAAACTGGCTAAACGCAGTAATTAATTGGATACCCCTATGACAGAAAAAACAAAATTAGTACGCATCGCAACGCGCAAAAGCGCTCTAGCACTTTGGCAGGCCGAATTTGTAAAAGCAGAGCTTGAGCGTTTTCATGCAGATGTGCGCGTAGAATTAGTCCCAATGTCGACGCAAGGGGATATAATTTTAGATACGCCATTGGCTAAAATTGGCGGTAAAGGCTTATTTGTTAAAGAGCTAGAGCAAGCCATGCTAGATGGCCGAGCTGACATTGCCGTACATTCTATGAAAGATGTGCCAGTAGAGTTTCCTCAAGGGCTAGCACTGCATACTATTTGTGAGCGTGAGGATCCACGCGATGCGTTTGTATCAAACAATTTTGCAAATTTAAGTGCCCTACCACAAGGCGCTATTGTTGGTACTTCGAGCCTGCGCCGCCAGTGCCAAATTAAGGCACTTCGCCCTGATTTAGATATTCGTGATTTACGCGGCAATGTAAATACGCGTTTAGGTAAATTAGATGACGGCCAATATGATGCTATTATTTTAGCGGCTGCAGGGCTTATTCGTTTAGAAATGGAGTCGCGTATTGCTGACTACATTGAGCCAGAAGTGTCATTACCAGCAAATGGTCAAGGCGCTGTAGGTATTGAATGTCGTATTGATGATGAAGTAACCAAAGCATTACTTGCACCACTTGAGCATACACAAACACGTATTCGCGTAAACGCAGAGCGTTCGATGAATCGCTATTTAGAAGGTGGTTGCCAAGTTCCTATTGGTGCTTATGCATTGGTTGATGGCGAACAAGTGCATTTACGTGGTTTAGTTGGTGCTGTTGATGGCAGCGAAATTTTACGTGACGAAGTAACAGGCCATGTAAATGACGCAGAAAAACTAGGTATTGAGCTTGCTAAAAAATTACTAGCTCAAGGTGCAGACAAAATATTAGCTGAAGTTTATAGAGACGCATAAATGACACATATTCTGATAACTCGGCCCGAAGGAAAAGGCGCAGCCCTTGCACAGCAACTTGAGCAAGCGGGTTATCAGGCGTCTTTATTTCCGGTATTAAAAATAACGCATTTAACACCCTCCAGCACTGAGCTTAGTCCGCTATTAAATGCAGATAAAATAATATTTATCTCGCAAGATGCAGTCAGTGCACTTTCGCAATTAAAACCAGATATAAATACCAAAGCGCAGTTTTATGCGGTTGGACAACAAACAGCCGATGTTATATATGAGCAATTTGGTGTGCGCGCAGCAGTACCAAAGCAGTATGATTCAGAAGGGTTACTTGCGCTTAAATCACTCGCCGAGGTGGGTGGCTGTAATATAGTATTAGTTAAGGGCCAAGGTGGCCGCCCTGAGTTAGCTAAAACGCTCAAAGAGCGCGGTGCTTTTTTAAATAATTGTGTTGTGTACAAACGTGAACCGACAGAGAGTATCACCTCTAACTGGACAGACCACTGGAAAAGCCAGAATGTACACGGTATAGTCATAACAAGTAATGCAGCAGTTGATGCTATATTTAAAAGCCTTACTGCACACCAACTACAATGGTTACAACAGTGCCGATTTTATGTTGCCAGCGAGCGTATAGCCGCTTATTTAAAGCTGCAACAGGTAAGTTCGGCTAATATACACATTGCAGCAGGGGCTAGCGATAATGCTATGTTTACCTGCATAAATCAGCAAGGTAGCAACATGAGCGAACAGTCAAAGCCAGTAACGGTAGAAAAAGCCACACCAACAATAGCTAACACGACCTCTGCTAAATCAACTAAGCAAGAGCCTACAGCTACAAAAAATACGGCAGACAAAAGTAAACAAAAAATAAGTAAGGTTGCAGTACTTGCGCTTCTTATTTCGTTAATTGTGGCCTCTGGTGTTGGATACGAGTTTTATCAAAAATTAAATGCTGGTAAGGCGCAAAACTTAGCCGTTAATGAGTTAAGCGAGCAAAATAAGTTACTCACCCAGGAGCTGCAAGCACTTAAATCGGCGCAATCTAATTTGCAACAAGCGCTGTTTAATAGTGAAGAAAAAGTTGCCGCAGCCCTAAATGAAAGTGCAGTTCAAAATCAGCAAGAACTAAAAGCGGCTTTGCAAAAGGCGCAGCAACAAGGCTCATCGTTAAACCCGCAAGAAGTAACCAGCTTACAGCGTATGGCTGAGTTTAAACTATGGGCTGAAAAAGACTACCAAGGCACTAGTGCTGTTTTAAAGCGCTTAGATGGATTACTTAGTGAGCATCCAGGAACAGTTGAAGTTCGCCAAGCGATTATGCAAGATATACAAACACTTGATAGCCTTAAACCTGTTGCAACAGAGGCTATTTATTTACAGCTAAACAGTGTACTAAGCAGTATTGACGACTTAGTTTTTAATGCAGTTAATTTACCAGAAGAAGCAGCTACAATAGATGAAAATGCTTTAAGTGGTGATGTGAGTGATTGGCAGCAAAACTTGAGTAATAGCTGGAATAAAATTGTGGATAGCTTTATTACTATTCGTCAGCACGAGGGTGTTTCCATTGAGCCATTACTTACGGATCGAGAGCGCCATTTAATAAATCAACGAATCAAGCTTAATATAACTCAGGCACAAGATGCACTTATGAGTAAGCAGGCGAGTATTTTCTTTAGCGCCTTAAGTGAAGCAAAACGTTTAGTTGGTGAGTACTTTAAGCAAGACGATGATACAACTAAAACGGTACTTAAAGCGTTGTCTAAACTTGAAAAAGAGCAGCTTAACTTTAATCCAAAAGTAACCTTAAACAGTACACAAAAGGTTAAGGAGTGGGCGCAATGATAGGGCTAATTATTTTAATTGTAGCTATTGTTGTTGTACTAGCGGTTACTCCATTCGTTCTAGATGAAAAAGGTTATGTACTTATTTCATTTAACAATACGACGATAGAAGGCACGATAGTATCGTTTTGTATAATGGCAGTCATTACCGCTGTTGTTTTATATTTAACATATAAGTTAATTCGTTATTTATTATCGATTTATCATAATACTAAGCATGGCTTTTTTGCACGTAGCCAAGAGCGCAAACAAGCAGCTATTGAGCAGGCTCTTTGGAGTGCTATTAATGATGATTACGAGCACGTAGAACAGGCTTTATCGGGTAATAGCGTACCAGATAAGTTTGAAGATATTCGCTTAGCATTACTTGCAAAAGCAGCGCTTGCTAATAATCAAACAGATAAAGCACTTGAGCGTTTATTTGAAATAAGCCCAGAGCATCAATTAAAAGTAGCAAAGCTATGGTTGGCAAGTGGCGATAGTGGCGCAATTGAATCACAAATGCGTATTAGCGCAGAAGCTAAAAAAGCCACCGCACTTGAGTTAAAACTTTATGCAGAAATATTAGTACAGCAACAACACTTTAGTGCGCTGGAAGACTTTTTGCCGCGTTTACTGCGCAAAAAAGCACTTACTGATGCACAGTGGACGCAGTTATTTAGTGCTTATTTTAGTGCGTTAGATGCAGACAAGCTGAGTGAAAAATATAAACAGCTGCCTAAAAAGCTGCAAGCTCATGCCCACACCGCATATTTAATGCAAATGGCGCAAGCAGGTCAATTGGCTGTTATTGAAAGTGACTTAATTAAAATGGTTAAGCACAATGAGCAACACTTAGAGCTTGCCAATATATTAAGTAAAGCAACAGCAGCCGATGCAGCTAAGTTGCAAATAAGCATTCAAGAACGGCTTAAGAAGGATGATTCAAATAATTCACTATTACTTGCGCTAGCTTGCCTTGCTAATGCTAAGGGTGATTATGACTTAGCAGCTAGAATATTTGATAAAGCACTGAATAGTGAAAATAAAAAACAGTTCTCTGAACAAGCTGTGTTGAGTTATAAAAATAGTGCACAGGCAGAAAAGGCGCTCGTTTTATATCAATAAATGACTACACTATAACTACTTAGCATTTTTTGTAGTTCAGGAGCACAAGCTTTGAGAAAGTTTTTAATATTAACCCTTAGCTTGGCTTGTGCTTACTTCTTTACAGGATACTTTAGCAACTCACTTCTTTCTGTAGATGGCTATGCGGTCGCCTCCTGGCCGCCCTCAGGAATTGCTTTAGCGAGCTTTTTAATTTGGGGACGTAAGTCATTTATTGGCCTTATTATTGGGGCTTTTTGTACTAACTTAATTCATCTTGAACGCACCGTAGATATTTTTCATTTTATTGTGCTTTTACAAGCTATAGGCATTACTTTAGCCTCTGTTTTACAGGCTTGGATTGGCCGACAAATTATAGTGAATGTTATAAAAGCGCCGTTGGATTTATCTTCTTTAAAACACAGTGTTCAAAGCTTAATAGTAGCGGGGCCAATATGTTGTGTTATTGCTGCAGGTGTAGGAACAAGTTTATTAGCATTGAATAATGTGATTCCGACCAATGCTATTTTTGATAACTTTATAGCATGGTGGATTGGCGACAGTATTGGCGTACTTATATTTACACCTTTAGTACTCGCCGCTTTTAATTACACACAAGTACGCCACCGTATGCTGGTAATTTTACCCTCGCTATTAATTTACATACTGATCAGCGTTAGTTTTTATGGCGCTGCTAGTGTTAAAAAAGAAAAAGATATTCAAAAGCAAGAAGCCAAAATACTTTCTGTGCAAAATGCTATAAGCCAAAAGCTCGATGGTATTACTGCTCATTTAGGCTTATTAGCTACATATTTTGCTAGTAGTAGTGACGTGGATTTTAAAGAGTTTAAACAATTTACTTCAAAGCAGTTGGGCTACAGCCAAGAAATTCTGGCTTTTGAATGGATACCTTATATACCAGCAAATAAACTCGCAGATTTTGAAACACATGAAAATCCAGCCACAGGCAAACCTCTATATATAAAAGAAAAGTCACTAGATGGAGCTTGGCAACCAGCAGGTACGCGTAGTAATTACTTTCCAGTAAAGTACGTATATCCCTTAAAAGGTAATGAAGATGTTTTAGGGTTTGATTTAGCTTCTAGTAAAGTAAGAGGTGCAGCGCTTAGCAAAGCGAAAGAGCTTAATGAACTTGCACTAAGTGAGCCAATTAACTTGGTCCAAAATACAGCCGAACACGGTGTGCTTTTTTTATATCCTGTTTTTAGAGAGTCCTCTACCGAAGATGATTTTCAAGGCTTTGTGGCAGCGATAGTCAGTCTGAAACGCTTATCGCAAACACTATTATTTGATCACAACAACTCAATTTCAGCTAGTTTTTTTGATACAACGGTATCAGGGAAAAAGCAGGCAATTTATATTGCAGATACCGCTAATTCGCAAGCGCTATTTAAAGAATATCAATTGTTAATTGGCAAACGCATGTGGCAGGTTGAGTTATATGAGCCAATAGTTAGAACGTCTTGGTTAGTATATTGGCTTGCACAAATAGTAGGTATGTTGTTTGTGTGGTTACTGATTACATTTTTGATTTCAGTTACTGGTACAAACATACAAATTCGCGAACAAGTGGCCAAGCAAACACATACACTACGCAAAGAAAAACAAAAAGCAGATGAAGCGAGTCATATAAAGGGGCAGTTTTTAGCAAACATGAGCCACGAAGTCCGCACCCCTATTAACGGTATAAAAGGGCTGCATTATTTAGCGCTCCAGCAAAACGATTGGCAACAAGCTAGAAGTTACATAGAGCAAGCAGATGGGGCACTTGGTGTTTTACTGAGGGTATTAAACGATGTGCTCGACTTTTCAAAAATGGAAGCAGGCAAGCTAGACTTAATGCAAGAGCCTATTAATGTAGCGAGTTTAGCTGATGAAATGCTTAATTTACTTCAATTTGAGGCTGATATTAAATCAATAAAGTTAAGTCTCGATTTTGATAAAACATCAAATTTGGTCATTAATACCGATCCAATCCGCTTAAAACAAGTGCTGCTGAACCTGCTCAATAATGCGGTTAAATTTACAGGGGAAGGTGAAATCACTCTGAAAATTTGGCAATCGAAAAAAATGACTTATTTTAGTATTAACGATACGGGTATTGGTATTAGTAGCGAAGCACAAAAACAATTGTTTAAACCGTTTGCACAAGCTGATAGCTCAACCTCACGCCAATATGGTGGTACAGGCTTAGGATTAAGTATTTGCAAAAAACTGGTTGAGTTAATGGGTGGTGCAATTGATTTAGTTAGTTATGAAGGTAAAGGCTCTACATTTACATTTAGTTTGCCGCTAATATCGCCTTTACCAAAGGCAGAGCAAATTCAGCAGCAATACAACGAAATAGACGTAAGTACATTATCATTTACAGGCTATAAATTACTTTTAGTAGAAGATAATCCACTTAATCAGCATGTTGCTAATGCTATTTTAAAAACGAAAGGCTGTATTGCCGACATTGCTAACGATGGTTTTGAGGCCATAGAAAAGCTAGCCGAAAATAGCTACGACATTGTTCTTATGGATATTCAAATGCCAAAAATGGATGGACTCAAAGCAACAAAAGTAATTCGCCGTGATTTAGAGTTAATTGATTTACCCATAATAGGGCTATCGGCGAACGCCCATGACGAGGACGTTAAAAAGGCACTAGCCTGTGGAATGAATGGTTATATTACCAAACCTATTGATGCAAATACGCTTTTTAAAACTCTTTGGCATCACTTATCAGGAAAATAAGCTGTATCATTTTTTTGCACAAAAAGCAGACATATGACCGCTAAAACTTACCGCAAATCATATAGACTTGAAAAATAACTATATCTGCGTATCATGCGCGCAAATTTAACTAAACTGGGTTGCTATTATGATCAATAGAAAATTACCTTTGCTAGATATTCACCGCCATTTAGACGGTAATGTACGTGCGCAAACCATATTAGAACTTGGTCGACAGTTTAATATAGAGCTACCTGCAGATAACGTTGAAGCATTAATCCCTCATGTTCAAGTTATTGATCCTGAACCAAACCTCATGGCTTTTTTACAAAAGTTAGATTGGGGAGTTACTGTGCTTGGCGACTACGATGCGTGTAGACGTATCGCAATTGAAAACATTGAAGATGCACAAGCACAAGGTCTTGATTATGTGGAGCTTCGATTTAGCCCTTACTACATGGCACAAAGCCAAGGTTTACATCCAGAAGGCGTTGTAGAGGCAGTTGTTGATGGTATTAAATCAGCAACAAAGGGCGCAAATATAAAAGCTAACTTGATTGGTATTTTATCGCGTACTTATGGCGTAAAAACGTGTCAAAAAGAGCTTGATGCATTACTCGCATTTAAAAATGATTTAGTCGCTGTTGATTTAGCCGGTGACGAAATTGGCTTCCCGGGTGAGTTGTTTGTAGAGCACTTTAAACAAGTACGAAATGCGTATTTAGCTTCGACTGTCCATGCTGGAGAAGCACTTGGCGCTCCAAGTATTTGGCAAGCAATTAATGAGTTGGGTGCGAGCAGAATAGGGCATGGCGTTAAAGCAATTGAAGATCCAAAACTAATGGATTATTTACGCGATAACCGTATTGGTATTGAGTCATGCTTAACAAGTAATATTCAAACCAGTACAGTAAACGATTTAACTAAGCACCCACTTAAACAGTTTTTAGATCATGGTATTTTAGCGTGTATTAATACTGATGATCCTGCGGTTGAAGGTATTGAAATTGAGTATGAATATACCGTTGCTGCACCTAAAGCAGGCTTATCTCAAGCTGATATGGAAAAAGCCCAAAAAAATGCGTTAGAAATAGCATTTTTAAGCGATGGCGATAAAAAAGAACTTTTATCACTCGTTAGCGCACGTTAATGTAAGAGCATTAAAAATGCCGCTTTATATAAGCGGCATTTTTGTATCTGCAATTTAGTGTGTTTGGCAGCTTATGTAATTATCGTAAAGTGCTTTAAGTACATCTGCTCGGCTGATCATACCGATTACTTTAATGCCCTCTACAACAGGGTAGTTTTTTGGTTTACCAGGCTGCATCTGCTGTGCAAGCTCAATAATGTTGGTATCGCCGCTGACGGTCACTACCTCTGTTTGCATAAGCTGCGATACTTTAACCATCCCATCACAAAAATAACTGCTTTGCGTAAGTGGTTGTAACAGCTCTTGCTCTGATATAAATCCAACTAAGCATTTATCTTTATCAAATACTGGTGCGCCAAGTAGTTTAAATTTTTGTAGTTCTGCTATGGCTGTCGTCATTTCTGTATCTGGTGTGATATTTGGCAACTTGCGTTGCATAAAATCTTTTACTTTTGTATTTAGCATTTGGGTCTCTCCCGCTGATGTTCTATACAAAGTATGGTTTATAGATAGGGATTTAGGAAATTGTTTATATTGATGGAGTTGATAGGTTTTAACTATTAAATATTTATTGTTATAAAAATAAAGGCACCGATTAGGTGCCTTTATTTATAACTGAAAGTAAATTTCAATTATTTGATAAATGCGAATGCATCTGCGTACATGTTTTCACGAATTGCACCATGAGTAATAAAGTCATCACGGACAATACCTATCATGTCAAAACGACCTGCCATATAAATATCGTATGGTTCTAGTGACACAATATCTTGCATTACTGCTTTGTGTACGTAGCCAGTGTGTCCTTGCCAATTAGCAGATGGATTTTCTACTACAGGAATAAACTTAAAGTTCTCATGGCTATCTGCCCATGTTTGCATTTCTGTATGTGCATATAAAGCAGATTCTTCTTTTACGCCCCAGTAAAACAATACAGGGCGCTCGCATTTTATTTCAGCTAAATGATCAGCCATTGATTTTGCGTATGAAAAACCAGTACCACCGGCGAGTAAAATAATAGGGCGCTCACATTGCAGGCGCAACTGTGAAATACCCAAGCCAGCTTCAATGTCTACTAACTGCCCTGTGGTATGGGCGTTTCGTAAATGCTCTAACGATTGCATTGCATACGAATCGGCACCTGAGGCGCCAATATGCAGTTCTATTGCATCGCACTGTGAAGGGCGACTAGCTATAGAAAAAGCACGTTTGTCTTTTTCGCCTAATACGAGTTGCATGTATTGGCCAGCTTCAAAGGTCACAGGTTGTTGTGGCTTTAAAATTACTTTATGAACAAATTCTGTAAGTGGGCTGATAGCTACAACTTCAGCTTTTAATGTTTGCATTTTTTACCTTTTAGCAGCGCTTGTAACAGCAGATACGCAATCGAATAGCTCGATTCTAGCATATCTGCAGGGTTATTTTATAGCCTGATATGTACTTACATATAAACACTTAAACAATATTAAGGCTTTCCCAAATATCATCTACACGGTCTTTGGTGTCTTTATCCATAACAATAGGCTCGCCCCATTCGCGGGTGGTTTCGCCAGGCCATTTATTGGTAGCATCCATTCCCATTTTTGAACCAAGACCTGAGACTGGTGATGCAAAATCGAGATAATCAATAGGTGTGTTCTCTATTAATGTTGTATCACGCGCTGGATCCATTCGGGTTGTTATAGCCCAAATAACATCTTCCCAATCGCGGGCGTTAACATCGTCATCGCAGACGATTACAAATTTGGTGTACATAAACTGACGTAAGAACGACCAAACTCCCATCATCACGCGCTTAGCATGGCCTGGATATTGTTTTTTCATTGTTACAATCGCCATACGATATGAGCACCCTTCAGGCGGAAGGTAAAAGTCGACAATTTCAGGGAATTGCTTTTGTAGTATCGGCACAAACACTTCATTAAGTGCCACACCTAAAATAGCAGGCTCATCAGGCGGACGGCCGGTAAATGTGCTGTGATAAATAGGATCTTTGCGATGCGTTAAATGAGTGACCGTCATTACTGGAAAGTCATCGACTTCATTATAGTAACCGGTATGGTCACCATAAGGGCCTTCTGGCGCCATTTCACCAGGCATTATGTAACCTTCAAGTACTATTTCTGCACTGGCAGGGACTTGTAGGTCATTTGAAATAGATTTTACAACTTCGGTTCTGCTGCCACGTAATAAGCCAGCGAATGCATATTCGCTTAGAGTGTCAGGTACAGGCGTTACGGCACCTAATATAGTGGCAGGATCGGCACCTAATGCTACCGATACAGGGTAGGGTTGCCCTGGGTTTTCTTTACACCATTCTTGAAAATCAAGCGCGCCACCACGATGTGACAACCAGCGCATAATTATTTTATTTTTGCCTAATAATTGCTGGCGATAAATACCTAAATTTTGGCGCTTTTTATAAGGCCCTTTGGTAACTGTAAGGCCCCAAGTAATTAATGGTGCTGCATCACCTGGCCAGCAATGTTGAATAGGTAATTTAGTTAAATCTACATCATCACCTTCTAAAACTACTTGTTGACAAGGCGCTTTTTTAACTTCTTTTGCAGGCATATTAAGCACTTGCTTAAAAATAGGTATAGCGCCTAGAGCTTCTTTAATACCCTTTGGTGGATCAGGTTCTTTTAAAAAAGCGAGTAGCTTGCCCACTTCGCGAAGCTCGCTAACATCTGTTTGGCCCATGCCCATTGCTACGCGTTTTGGTGTACCAAATAAGTTGGTAAGCACCGGCATATCGTAGCCTTTTGGGTTTTCAAATAATAACGCAGGGCCTTTTGCACGCAATGTGCGATCAGATATTTCGGTCATTTCAAGATACGGGTCGATTTCTTGGGTGATACGTTTAAGTTCGCCTTTTTTTTCAAGCAAATCGATAAAATCACGTAGATCTTTATATTTCATTGTGGGCCGCTATTAAGCAAAAGAGTTAAAGTATTATACCCATTTCATGCAAGGCAAGTCATTACTTGCACTTAAAACTTAAAGCGCTCTACGGCACTCGTTAAAGAGTGTGCAAGTTGGTTTACGTCTTCACTTTCGCTTGCTAGGGTTGTCGCGTTTTGGGCATTCAAGGTTGCTTGCTCTGTCACCTTTGCCATTATTTGTTGAATGTCGCCACTGTTAGTCAATTGCTCATGTGATGCATGAGCAATTTGCTCACTCATCTGATTAACAGACAACAATGTGCTTTTAATACGCTCTACGGCTTTATTTAGTTCAGTGCTGTTTTTAACACATTGCTTGGCTTGGTGTTGGCCATCAGTAATGTGTTCTTGAGTTGTTTTAGTGTGTTGTTGCAATGTTTGGATCATGGTGTTTATTTCGCTAGTCGAGGTTTGTGTACGTGCAGCTAATGATCGAACCTCATCAGCAACTACAGCAAACCCGCGTCCGTTTTCACCCGCTCGCGCTGCTTCAATTGCAGCATTAAGTGCAAGTAAGTTAGTCTGCTCGGCAATGCTACTAATTGTTTCAACAATGGCTTCAATAAGCTGAGTGTACTGTGCGAGCTCTTCTGTGCTGCCTACTGCTTTATCAAGACGCTGCAATAAAGTTTCTATACTTAGACTATTTTGATTAGCAATCTCGTTTACATCATTTGCAAATTGCGATGCGTTTGTTATTTCACTTGATGTTTTATCTGCTTGCTCATAAACCGCTTGTGAGTTGGTTAGCATATTGTGTGCAAGCGATGTTGCCTGCGCGCTTCGCTCTAACTGCTGTTGTGCAACAACCGTCATTTGCTGACCTTTTTCACTGGTTTTAATAGCGCTGCGGTCTAGCTCGTGGGCGTCACTACTAATCGCACCAATTAGGTTAGTAAGGTCTTCACTGAGTTTATTTATGTTATTTAGCAAAGTACCAAATTCATCCTTACTACGTGGGTGGCTTCGCTTTGATAAATCACCTGAGGCGATTCGGGCTAAATCGCGGTTTACTTTTTTAAGCGGTTTTAGCATTGCGCGAGTTGTAAAAATAGAGATAGCGATAATCAATATAATTAAAACAATCGTAATAATTACTACAGAACTAATCCCTGTATTTATGGCGGCCTTTGCATTAGTTTGTAAGGCATTAAAGCGCTCATCAGCCAATTTATTAAGTTCAATAAGCTGACCTTCTGTTGTTATAAATTGCTGTTGAAAGTGTTCAAAATTTTGAGCCGCAGCAATAGCACTTTTGAGTACTTTATTTTGTTGGGCATAAATTCCTGTATCGTTGTTAAGTAACTCTCTTAATTGATTAAACTTAGTCGTTAGATTTTTAGCATTAAACGCATTATTAAAAGGTAGCGCTTGTTGCTCTAAATAGGTGAAATTAGGTTGGATGTTATCTAGTAGAAATAGAGTATCTTGCTGATGGCTATTTAAATCATTGATACTTGTAGTTTGAGTAATGCTTTTTATATTATTGCTTAAGTTAAACAATAAATCGTCTATACGGGTCGCTGTTCCAAACATAGCATTAAGTAACGCCTGCTGTTTTACAGGCACTTCTAAAAGTTCTATATCAAGTAAGTTAGAACTTAAATTGTAAAGTTGCTCGTTAAACGTTGCTGATAATTCTATGGTGGAATTTTGCGCTACAAACTTACGCTCTTTAGCGCTAAACATTGCGACACTTACTTCAGTCAGTTGCTCGAAACCTGTGTTGGTACTGGTGAGTAAATTTTGCATTGTTATTTGTTGATTTAGTTGAGTGCTTAACAAATTGAGCATATCGCTAAATTGTTGTTGCTCAACTTGCGCCTGTTTTTTATTTTGTTGAAGTAAATCAAGGTTTGCTTGGCTGTAAGCTAAGGCGTTAAATTTGGTAATAGACAGTAATGATAGCCTTAAATCTTTGCTGAACTGTTGTACCGGAACCGCTAATTTTTCGGTTCGGGTATTGTTAACGCTAATTTTGTTTAATGACCAATAAAAAAATACACTACTTGTTAGCACCAATATGCCAATGGCTGTAAAGGCTAAAATTATTTTATGTTTGATCGCAATTGAACGCATAACTTCATCACAATAATGGGTCTTTAATTATTGTAGCATTATTGTAATTTATTGGTTGTTTTTATGTTAAGCCTTGGTGCACTGTCTTTTTTTACCAGCAATGATTAACATGGCTTCATTACCCTTACCCCAAAACAGTACCTCTTCACTTATATATTTATTCCCTGATGCACTTTTTTCGTGATTAAGTACATGCACTTTATTGTTAAAGATAAGTTCGGCTTCAGAATTATTAATAATATTGAGTTTTACGCTCTTATCATCGCATTGGTAAGCAGTACTGGTTTTTAAATCACTACATGCGGTTAAGCTTAGTAAAATAGCGATTAATGCTAAATATACTTTCATTTTTCCTCCCATCTTCTTTAAACGTTAGTTAAAACACAGGGCAAAATTTTAATCTAATGTAAGAATAACAAAGCAAAATTAACCGTTGGTGAAAGTAGCGCTTTAAGTTATGTTTATAGCAATATTTTTTGAGCTCGGAAGCTTTATGGCAGGCACTAACCTTTTAACGTTATTAGATGATATAACCACTTTACTTGATGACATTGCGACAATGAGTAAGGTAGCAACAAAAAAAACAGCAGGTGTATTAGGCGATGACTTAGCGCTCAATGCACAGCAGGTTACAGGTGTAGCTGCAGAGCGTGAATTACCGGTTGTTTGGGCTGTGGCAAAGGGCTCATTTTTAAATAAAGCGATACTCGTACCCGCTGCTTTATTAATAAGCGTATGGCTGCCTTGGTTAATAACACCGCTTTTAATGATGGGTGGTTTGTTTTTATGTTTTGAGGGAGCTGAAAAAGTATTTGCTAAGTTTTTGCCTCATCACAATGAAGTGGTAGATGAAGATGAAAAATTAGATTTAGTTGAGTATGAAAAACAAAAAATAAAAGGGGCAATAAGAACCGACTTTATTCTTTCTGCCGAAATTATTGTTATTACTTTAGGCACTGTGGCAGGCGCTACATTACTTAACCAAGCTTTAGTGCTTTGTGTTATCGCAATTATAATGACGATTGGCGTTTATGGCTTAGTGGCCGGTATTGTAAAGCTGGATGATGCCGGGCTTTATTTACTCAACCAATCAAAGGTAACAGCTAATAAATTTAAAGAATTACTTGGGAAAGGCTTACTCGCAGCAGCGCCTAGGTTGATGCAGTTTTTAGCATTTGCGGGCACCATCGCGATGTTTTTAGTAGGTGGCGGGATTTTAGTACATGGTGTTGAGTTACTGCATCATACTCAAGTCGATGTAACAAACTATGCCCAATCTGTTGCTGGCGGTACAGGAGAAGTATTAGCTCCTCTATTGTTTGATGGTTTGCTAGGCGTGATTGCTGGCTTAGTTGTCGTGCTTATACATGTAGGTTATACAAAGTTATTTAAAAAATAATTCCAAGCTGGCGTACTTGTTGCGCCAGCTATATTGAAATTCACTCATTCACAGCTAGCTATTTTACAAAGAGATTCCAATTCAAATTGTGCTTTAGTATTTTTTTGCTCAATGGCCTTTTTATACCAATAAATAGCTTGCTGTTGATCCTGATCTATTCCCTGACCATCACGATACATTTGCGCTAAATTTAATTGCCCCCATTGAGAGCCCGCTTCAGCAGCTTGTTTAAAGCTATTAAATGCTTCAACAAACAAACCATCTTTAAAATAAATAATGCCTTGTTGATTGTTTTTATCGAGCTTTAAGCCTTTATATAGTGGCTTAGGTTTAGGAGGATGCATCACAAACCCACCATAAAGGATGTTGGCATAAGGGCGCAGTACGTCGTAAATAGCTTCGTCGTTGTAAAGGCGTGCTACTTCATCACGAGGGAGGGTGATTGTTTTAGTGGAAAAGTAATTGTCTTGAATTAGCTGGCTAGTACGCATTGCCAAAGTAATACTATTATTACGTTTATAGCTGTAGTTGCTTATCTGAAAGGTAATAAATTGTTCGTCAAAATTTAAAACTTGAGCAATTCTTAAATTGGTTAGGGTCCAAGGCTCGTGTGTAAATTTGTCGGCGTGTACTAAGTAGGTATCATATATTTTAGGCGTATTTAAATAGTTTGTCTTTTGAGTCTCGCTATTAAGGTGCTGTTGATAAACAAATAAAACAATCCAAAGTAATAAAAATACACCAATAAAGTATTTAGGTAGGCTTAGTTTTTCTATTAACGGTAGTTGCGATATTTTAACCGGTTCGCTTTTTCCGCAGTGATAGCACTCACGTTTATAGCTTAATTTTAAGGCAAGCATAGGTAAAATACTAAACCGTAAATAGCGGCTTTTATTTACTAAATGGTAGGCGTCGCTTTGACAATGAGGGCAGCGTGTTGTTTGTGCAAAATGTGGAAATGATTCACTCGTGTTGAAAAGTAACATAAAGCACGCTCCTTGTTTAATTACCTAAAGGTAAAACAAGAAGCGTGTTAGTTAAAGCCACAAACTGTAAGTAAGTATGTCTGTTATTACTTATTTTGAGCTTTAGGCTTAATTGTTGTTTTTGCATCAGCAGCCATTAGAGCAAATACAGCGTATGCAGCGGTATTTTGACGAAGCTTAGCAGGTGTTACTTTATCAAGCGTATCGTCAGCTGTATGGTGGTAATCAAAGTAATCTGTTCCATCTTGAGCAAGTTCAAAAATAGGTGCTGAGGTTGCTGCTTTAAGTGGAATTAGATCAGGGCCACCATTCGCTTGGTTTTTACCAATATGCTCAATATTTAACGGCGCAAGTTCTTTTGCAATAGCACGCACTACAGGAAGTGACTCTGCGCTTACGTTCGATTCAAAAGCATATACAACATCGGCGCCAAAATCAGACTCAGCTGCTGCAACAATATTGCTTAGCTCGTTTTTATGCTCTGTAAAATAAGCTTTTGCACCCCAAAGACCTAGCTCTTCAGCTGCAAAAAGTACCACACGAATACTTCGCTTAGGACGTTTTACATCGCTAATATGTTTAGCGGCTGCCATTGTTAGTGCAACGCCTGCGCCGTCATCTAGTGCGCCAGTCCCTAAGTCCCAAGAATCTAAATGCCCGCCAATTAGTACATATTGCTCAGGGTTTTCGGTACCATTAAATTGGCCAATAACGTTATAACCAGTGCCTTCACCAAGGCTTTCGGTTTGCACATTAATATTTACCGATACGTCTTTATCTAAAGCAATGAGTCGTGCAATCTGATCGGCATCTGGGTTAGCAATGGTTACATTAGGTATTTTTGTAACACCTTCTTTGTAGTAACTACCGCCAGTGTGTGCAAAACGATGATGACCAGTACTTACCGAGCGCATCATGTAGGCAACAGCGCCTTTTTTAGACGCCTCTATAGCGCCTGTGCCACGTGCTTTTACAGCAGGTCCGTAACCATTCCCGTCTATATCGCGGTTCATGCGGTAATTAATATACGCAATTTTACCTTTTAGGCTATTTTCTGGTGCTGCAATTAACTCATCAAGTGTTTCGAACAAGACTACTGGTGCTGTGATCCCATCTTTAGGCGTGCTTATACTGTTACCTAATGCAGTTAAATGTAGAGGTTGCTCGCTTGGTGTTAGTATTTTTCCGCTTTCGCTATAACGGCGCCATTCAGGAAAAGTCGCTTCTTCAAGCCATACTTTATCAAAACCAAGCTCATTAAATTTAGCTTTAGCCCATGCCACTGCTTTTTTATCATTTTCAGTACCAGGTAAGCGAGGGCCTACTTCAGTTGTTAATGACTCTAGTAATTTATAGCTTAGATCACTATTTAGTGCAGAGGTGCGCACTTCATTGACTTGTTGTAATTGCTTTTGGGTAAATTCGGCGTTGTTAGCGTTTGCAGCCATACTGCTAGTAAGCAGCAGTGCGGTAATTAATTTTTTCATTTGGGTAAGCCTTTTTAATAATTAGCGCTATTAGAACATGTAACAAACATGATAAAAAATAGATGAGATGAATAGGCTTTGTAATAGGTTTAATGCTGTTAGGTATAAACGTTTAGATATAAAAAAGCCCGCGTAAATGTACGCGGGCTATATTTTAACACTGTTATTTAAGGCATTTATTTAAAAGCTAAATTGCGCTGCTAAACGAAGATTTGTACCCTCGCCAACAGTTACATTACTCGTGCCGCCACCACCTAAATAGCTCTTATCAAATAAGTTTTCGATGTTAAGGCGTAAGTTAATATCGGTATTACTTAAGTTAAACTTATAAGTGGCGCCTACATCAACACGTGTATATGCATCTTTAGTAATTGTATTATCGCTATCTGCAAAGCGCTCGCCTTCATAAAAAGCACCAGCGTTAATGGCAATGGCGTCGTTTAATTCATAACGAGTCCAAAGTGATGCCGACCATTTTGGTGCGTCGGTCGGGCGTTTACCTTCCAATACTTCATCGCGTTCAAAGTTAGCATCTAGATACATAGTTGATGCCATAACAAATAAGCGGTCAGTAGCAGCACCTTGTGCGCTTACTTCAACACCTTTATGGCGTTGTTCACCCACTTGGTTTGTTTCACTTGTGAATGAGCCAATAGGCGTCTCAAGCTGTTCGCTAACAAGTGTGCCTTCTTTACTAATATCAAAAATTGCACCTGTAAGCAGTAAACGGTCATCAAATAATTGCCATTTAATACCAATCTCTCTTTGCTCTGAGGTAATGGCATCTAGCTTCATGCCATTATTTACATCGGTTTCATCAATCAGAGTTTCACTACCTTGAGGCTCAAAACCTTCTGAGTAACTAGCATATATAGTTGCCGAAGTATTTGGATGATAAAGCACACCTACCTTTGGTACAAATGACTCGTTATCTGCACCTTCTCGTGTTTGTTTGTCGTAACGGCCACCTAGCGATAATTGCCATTGTGGTGAGAACGAAATTAAGTCCTGAACGTAAATACCGTAATAGTCGTATTCAGTTTCGCTTACTGTATCATCTGTTTTATAACTTACAGATGGGCGTGATGGTTCTGCTTGTCCTGCAGAAAAATCAAAGTAGTCAGCAGAAGTACGGCGTTGCCCGTAGTAGTAATCTAGCGAGTTTGCGCCAATTAAAAACTGGTGCTGTAAGCTACCTGTTTTAAATTCACCAATAAAATCAATAAATGCAGTTTTAAATTGCCAATCGTCAAAACGGTCGTAAGGACGAGATTCATAGCTGTCACCTTCAGCAAAGCTACTAGGCATGCGAGGTGCTGACTCAAAGCGTTGACGTTCAAACGTTTGTTCGTTATAGCCAAGTTTTACTTGCCAGTTATCGGTTAAAAATACTTCTAGGTCTACACCTAGGTTTTCTACGGTAATATCGGTAAACGCCCAAGACATATCACGGATTGTTTTATCGCTACCAATTACATTAGCATTATCGTCTATCCATGCGCCAGTATCTAAACCTGCTTCGTCATCTGTGCGGTCGTAATGCACACGTACTAATGCGTTATCGCTAATATCGTAATCTACAATTAAAGCACCTAAAAAGCGGTCGCGTTCACGATTTTCACCGTTTTGGTACTCACGCCAGTAGTCAACGTCTTGCTTTACTAAAATCCCGCGAGCACGTAAATCTTCCGATTCAGTCAAGGCACCTGCAGCATCAACCATAAAGCGGGTTGAGCCATGCTGATCTACATCGGCACTGGCATTAAATAGTGTTTGTGCTGTAGGTTTTTTAGTTACCATGTTAACCAAGCCACCCGGGCCTGACTGACCATATAAAATACTTGATGGGCCTTTAATTACTTCAACTTGCTGCAAAATTTCGATTGGTTGCTGATAGTGCGACCAATGCTGATGACCGTCGCGTAAATAACCTGTCGATGAGCTCAGCTCAAAGCCGCGTAAGTTAAATACCTCACGATTTCGTTGTTGTGAGCCTGCAGTTAAGCTTGCGTCATTTGTGAGTACTTCGCCAAGTGTAGTGGCAAGCTGTTCGCTAATAATAGTGTCGGTTATTACAGTGACAGATTGTGCAGTTTCAAGTAATGAAGCTGATGTTCTCATTGCGCCATTAGCGTTATCTACTTTGTAATCGTTAAAGTAGCTACCCTTTACTTCTATGCGTTCAAGGTCGGTAGTGTTTGCATATGTGCTTGTCGTAATGCTTGCTAATAGAGCTATGTAAATAGAATTCAGTTTCATTAATTGCTTCCAGCGCAGGTATGTAAAAAAACAATCGCGATCTTAATGCAAACTACTATCATTTTCAACACCTTTCATTAACATGTTTTATAATGTGTTTGTTAATGGTTGCCAATTACGAATTCTGCTATTATAAGCTGCATATTAGTGGGGCTTTCTCCCATGTTATTTTATTGCTATGGAACTTACTGTGACTTCAACTGCTTTTTCATCTTTGGCTTTACCGGCTGGACTCGTTGATAACTTATCAACCCTTGGCTATGCCCACATGACACCTGTACAAGCGCAAAGTTTGCCGCCTGTACTTGCTGGTAAAGACATCATTGCTCAGGCAAAAACCGGTTCAGGTAAAACTGCTGCGTTTAGCTTGGGTGTGTTAGCTAAATTAAATGTAAAACGCTTTCGTATTCAATCTTTAGTCTTGTGTCCGACTCGTGAACTTGCCGAGCAGGTTGCAGTTGAAATGCGTAAATTAGCGCGCGGCATTCATAACATTAAAATATTGACGTTATGTGGTGGTGTTTCAATTGGCCCGCAAATAGGTTCACTTGAACATGGTGCGCATATTATTGTTGGCACGCCAGGGCGTGTTGATGACCATATTCGTAAAGGTACTCTACGTTTAGATGATGTGGAAACATTGGTGCTTGATGAAGCCGATCAAATGCTTGATATGGGTTTTCAAGACACATTAGATGCAATTATTGAGCGTATTCCACAAAATCGTCAAACATTGTTATTTAGTGCTACTTTCCCAAGAGCTATTGAAGCAATTGCTAAGCGTGTACTTAAAAATCCAGAAATGGTTAAAGTAGAAGAAGAGCAAGCCAAAAGCACAATTAAGCAGTACTTCTACAAAATGGATAACAATAAGCAGCGCTATCCAACGCTTAAGTTATTACTTCTTAAATTTACACCACAAAGCTGTGTTGTATTTTGTAATACCAAAGTAGAAACTCAACAAGTGTGTGATGATTTAGCTGACGAAGGCTTCAGCGCTGTTGCATTGCACGGTGATTTAGAGCAACGCGATCGTGAACGTACGCTAATTCACTTTTCAAATAAAAGTGCTTCAATACTTGTTGCAACCGATGTTGCTGCACGAGGTTTAGATATTGATGACATGGATATGGTTATTAACTACCATTTAGCACATGACACGCAAACACATGTTCACCGTGTTGGCCGAACTGGTCGTGCTGGTAAAAAGGGCATTGCTTGTTCTATTTATGGTGAAGCTGAAGCGTTTAAAATTGCACAAATTGGCGATCATTACGAGCGTGATATTACTCCAGAGCAAATGCCGCCGTTTAATTTATTAGATAAACCGCCGTACCGCCCTGAAATGGTTACTTTGATGATTGATTCAGGTAAAAAGCAAAAAGTACGTGCAGGCGATATTCTTGGTGCTCTAACAGGTAAGGATGGGGTTGCAGGTCGTCAAGTAGGTAAAATTAACGTACTTGATAACGTAGCATTTGTTGCTGTTGAACGTAACTCATCAAAACCAGCACTTCGCAAACTAACCGAAGGCAACATTAAAGGGCGTAAAATACGCGCTCGTCGCCTTACTCGTTAATTTAAACCGCTAAATTAACAAATTAGCGAGCAGCTACCTTTAGCTGCTCGTATTGTAATTTTATTTTTTTAAACTTAACTTCACAACCATTTGGTTTATCTGGGTGCATCTGTAATGCAAGTTGTCTCCAGCGCTTTTGAACGTTTTTAAGAGTGAAATTTTCGGGTAACTTCCACTCTAAAGCCAACGCTTTAAATTCATTGTCATTTAATACTTGTTGTGGTGATGTCGTTTTAAACTGACGCCAAAAACTATTCAAAAGCTCATCAATTTTCTCTTCACCGGTATCGTAATTACGCCAATCTAAATAATAATCTCGCAAATTTTCGTTCGTTGTTACTAAACTATTATCTTCTTTTTCTAAAAGCTCGATATGCAGAGTTGAAATGAGTAAACTTTGAGGGCGTAATTGTGCCTGCAGTTGGTACAATGCATTCATAATTAAAAAGTTACGTTTAAATAAATCACGTTCAGGGCTTTTATCGAGTGTTGTTATTGCGCTGCGGTTTGTCAGTTCTGCTGCTAAAGTATGAACTTGCCAAACCTGCCTTGTTAATATCAGCTCAAAAATCTCATCAATCAGTGGGTTAAGCATTGTTTAGGCCCTAGTAGTTAGTGTATCTTCAATAAAGATTACACTGATATAAGTAACGGTTTGAAGGATTAAAATTATGCTGGGCAAGTTTAAATGCCTCTTATTTACTATATGCTGTGTACTAATAGCTCCTAGCTATGCCCAAAATAGTGATTCGTTATTTGAGCAATTCAAAAACGAAGTGCAGTGGGAGCCTAAATTACAATTAGCAAATACGTTACTTGCTAATCAAAACGTTTCTAAAAAAGAGCGTGTCGCTGTTTATTCGGCATTAGGTAATAGTGCGTTATCGGCTGATAATTTTAAAGAATCTTTACACTATTTTAAATTATTAGAAAAAAACACTTCAGATACTTTCTTTCCTGACGAGCACTTTCGTGCAATAAAAATGCAAGGTGTAGCACTTTTTTATCAAGGCCTATTTCAAAAGGCCATAAGTGAATATACCCGTACCCTAGTATTAGCTGAAAAAAATGAACAACTACTTGAACAAGCAAATTTACTAAATAATATTGGTTTGGCTTATTTTAATATGAATAAGCTAGGCGATACCCTAGAGTTTTACTTAAAGGCAAAAGCTATTTACGAAGCGCACGGTAGTGAGCAAGATCAAACCGACATATTACTTAATATAGCAGGCGTTTATATACGCTTATCACGCTACGATAGTGCATTTAGTCTTTATCAAGATGTACTTAAAGTTTATCAGCGGTTAGATGATAAAAGCGGTATTGCGCAGGTATACAACAATATGGGTGTTGCTCATATGGAGAGTAATCAATTTGACTTAGCACTTCATTATTACCAGCTAGCGCTGCGTTATTATATTTCAGCCAATGATTACAATAAGTTATCTACGCAATATACCAACTTGGCAAATACTAATTTAGTGTTAAAAAAAGTAGATGAAGCGTACGAGCAAGCTAAATTAGGTGAGTACTATGCGCTTAAAATAGGTAACCATAATTTAGAGCTTAATGCGCTACATGCGCTTGGTAAAATTCAGTTTGTTAAAGGCAACTTAGAAGAGGCGAAAATAAGTTTAGATAGAGCTATTTCACTTGCCCACGAATATGGCAGTGAGCGAATAATTAGGGAGGGTTTAGGGACTAAAGCACTACTTGAAGCCAGTAAAGGCGATTATTCAAGCGCAATGGCCTTGCAACAAGAATATATTAGTGAGCTACGAAAACTCAGAAGTACAGCAATTATAAATGCATTAGCGGTACTTCAGCATCAATTTAAAGCAACCCAATTAAACCAAGAGATAGAAAAACTTAAACAAGATCGACGTGTGCAAGAGCTAAAAATGTCGCAGCGTTCTCAGCTTACTTTATTCTCTTTTTTACTATTACTTTTGGTTGTTGTAACTGGTATTGCGCTTTACCGCCGTGGCGCAGAAAAACGCGCTAAGCAGCAGTTAACAGAGCAAGTTACGCAGCGCACTGCCGAGTTACAAGCAATAGCACAGGAGCTAAGACAAGCTAACGATGTTAAAAGCCAGTTTTTGGCCAATATTAGCCACGAAATCCGCACTCCACTAACGGCTATTTTAGGGCAAACAGATGCTTTAATTAATGAATTATATGAGCCTGAGTCACTTAAAGATGAATTAAGAGTAATTCAGCGCCATAGCGACCATTTAAAAAGCTTAATAAACGACGTGCTCGATTTAAGTAAAATTGAAGCTAATAGGTTAGAGTTAAATATTTCGTGCTTTGATATTGTAGAGCTTGTAAATGACGTACATGCAATGTTTATCACTCAAGCAAAAGCAAAAAATTTACGCCTCATTTTAGACAATCAAGTGGGTAATGAGTTTTACACTAAGCTGGATTTAATACGCGTAAAACAGATTCTTATAAATTTATGTGCTAATGCTATTAAGTTTACTCACGCTGGCCAAATCATTATTGCTTTAAATAAGAGTGAACAAGGGCTAGTGATTATTGTAAAAGATACCGGTATTGGTATGAGCTCTAAACAGTTAAAGCTTATTTTTGAATGCTTTAGCCAAGCTGATAACAGTATTAGCCGTCGCTTTGGGGGGACAGGGTTAGGCCTTAGCTTATCGCAACAATTAGCCGCGATGATGGGCGGTTATATCAGTGTACAAAGCGAATACAAAAAGGGCAGTCAGTTTTCGTTCTTTTTACCGTGCGCAGAAGTAAATAAATCGCAAAGCCTGATTGAAACTCAAAGCGCTCCAAAGGTAAATAAGCAATTGGCAGGGCGTGTTGTACTTGCAGAAGATCACCCTGATAATCGAAGGTTAATAAGCCGCTATTTACGTTCAATGGGGCTCGAGGTTATTGCCGTTGAAAACGGTGAGCAAGCGGTAGAGCAATGCTTAAAAGAGTATCCTGATTTAGTGCTACTCGATATTCAAATGCCTGTGATGGATGGGCGTTCTGCTTTTCAGCTATTAAAACAGTGTGGTTTTGAGCGGCCTATTTTTGCTTTAACTGCAAATGCTATGAGTCATGAAGTGGATGGCTATTTAGAGTTAGGGTTTAGTGGTTACTTAGGTAAACCGATAGATAAAGAGTCATTTTATAAAGCGCTTTCCAGCCACCTATATAGTGCAGAAGATCAGCCAACTACAAAGCAAAATGAAGTTGATATGAGCGATCTTGTGATAAGTTTTAAGCAAAGCTTTGCTTTGGAGAGTGAAACGATTACTCAGCATTTTATAAGTGAAGATTTAGCCGCGCTACAAAAAGATAGTCATCGCATTTTAGGAGCGGCGCAAATGTTTGGTTTAGATGAAATTGCGCAATCGGCTCAAAGTTTAGATAGAGCCCTTTTACGCAGGGCCCAAAAAAGTAGTGCGAATGACTTTAAAGCGCTCGTTGATACGCTGCAAAGTGTACTTAAAAAGTATAACGAAAGTTAAACTGTGTTTAATCCAGACATAAAAAAAGCGCCTTAGGCGCTTTTTTTATTCAGCTAAAACGCTTTATTGGCGTCTCATCGAATCAAAAAATTCATCATTGGTTTTGCTCATCGATAGTTTATCGATTAAGAATTCCATTGCATCAATTTCTGACATGTCATGAACAATTTTACGTAAAATCCAAAGCTTTTGAAGCTCATCTGGTTTTGTTAGTAATTCTTCACGACGAGTGCCTGAACGATTAAAGTCGATAGCAGGGAATACACGTCTTTCCGCAATTTTACGGTTAAGGTGAAGTTCCATGTTACCAGTACCTTTAAACTCTTCGTAGATAACTTCATCCATTTTAGAGCCGGTATCGATAAGCGCTGTAGCTATAATTGTTAAGCTACCACCTTCCTCAACGTTACGTGCAGCACCAAAGAAGCGCTTAGGTTTATGTAATGCGTTAGCGTCAACACCACCAGTAAGTACTTTACCTGATGAAGGAATAACGGTGTTATAAGCACGTGCTAAACGAGTGATTGAATCCAATAAGATAACAACATCTTTTTTATGTTCAACTAGGCGTTTTGCTTTTTCGATAACCATTTCGGCAACTTGTACGTGACGAGAAGCTGGCTCATCGAACGTTGATGCAATAACTTCACCTTTAACTAGGCGTTGCATCTCAGTTACTTCTTCCGGACGTTCATCAATAAGTAAAACCATTAATGTTACATCAGGGTGATTATGCGTAATTGATTGTGCAATGTTTTGAAGTAGCATTGTTTTACCCGCTTTTGGCGGAGCTACTAACAAGCCACGTTGGCCGCGGCCAATAGGAGATGCTAAATCAAGTACACGGGCTGTAATATCTTCTTTACTGCCGTTACCACGTTCCATGCGAAAACGTTCGTTTGCATGTAGTGGAGTAAGGTTTTCAAAAAGAATTTTAGTTCGAGAGTTTTCAGGTTTATCAAAGTTAACTTCATTTACTTTGAGTAAAGCAAAGTAACGTTCACCGTCTTTAGGTGGACGAATAAGGCCTGAAATTGAATCGCCAGTACGCATGCTGAAACGGCGAATTTGGCTAGGTGAAACATAAATGTCATCTGGCCCAGCTAAGTAAGAGGCTTCTGATGATCTTAAGAAGCCGAAACCATCTTGTAAAATCTCTAATACACCGCCGCCGAAGATATTCTCTCCGCCTTTGGCATGGGATTTAAGAATGGCAAAAATGATATCTTGCTTTCTTAAGCGGGCTACGTTTTCGAGCCCCATGGACTCAGCTAAGTCTACAAGCTCTTTAATCGACTTGTCTTTTAATTCGCGTAAATGCATATTGGTGGGTTCTTTATTACAGTTGTCATACTCAAAATCGCTTTGATCGTTGAGTGAGGTTTGTTGAATATAACTAAGGATTAGTTGGCTTTATAAACTAGCAGTTCACTGGCAAAGCGTCCAGTCTTTATACAAAATAAATTTAAAAAAGGGCAAAAAAGCCCTTTTATTGTTCTAGCTTACCGTTAGATGTTGTTTTCTAAAAACTCGATAAGTTGAGTTTTTGAAAGAGCACCTACTTTCGTTGCAGCTACTTGGCCATCTTTAAAAAGAAGTAAAGTAGGGATACCACGAATACCAAACTTTGGCGGTGTGCCAGCATTTTGGTCAATATTTAATTTAGCAACAGTCACACGGCTGTCGTATTCATCAGCAACTTCGTGAAGAATAGGGGCGATCATTTTACAAGGTCCACACCATTCAGCCCAGAAATCTACTAGTACTGGTTTGTCTGATTGTAATACGTCAGCTTCAAAGCTATCGTCAGTAATTTGGATTATTTTCTCGCTCATTGCGCTCTCCGATTTAGTTAGGCGAAATATTTAGTGCGTATTTAAACACTCTTGTTTCTTATTGCAAGTTTAAACGTTATGCTTAAACGCTATGACTAAGACACATTTAACCGATAAAAAGTTTTCAGACTTTGCTATCGCACCGGAAGTGGTTGCCGGTTTAACCGAGAATGGGTTTGAATATTGCACACCTATTCAAGCAAAATGCCTACCTTTTATTTGTGATGGACGCGATATCGCGGGCCAAGCTCAAACGGGTACAGGCAAAACGTTGGCGTTTTTAACCGCCACGTGCCATCGGTTATTACAATCTAGCAAAGCACCTAGTAAACATCCAAGAGCCCTGATCATGGCCCCTACTCGGGAGCTTGCGATTCAGATACACAAAGATGCTAAAATTTTAGCGCCGCACTGTAATCTTAACTTAGGTTTAGTATATGGTGGCGAAGATTACGAAAAACAACGTGCACAACTAGAAAAAGGCGTTGATATTTTAATTGGTACTACAGGTCGCCTAATTGATCTGTATAAGCAAGGCTGTTACACCCTTAATGAAATTGAGGTAGTCGTGCTGGACGAAGCCGATCGTATGTTCGATTTAGGTTTTATCAAAGATATTCGCTATATGTTCGATCGTATGCCAGATACATCAAAGCGTTTAAACTTATTATTCTCTGCCACATTGTCGTATCGCGTACAAGAATTAGCTTTTGAGCACATGACAAACCCAGAGCATGTTCAAATTGAACCTGACGTTAAAACGGGTAAACGTATTCAAGAAGAGCTATTTCATCCTTCGCAAGAAGATAAAATTAAGCTGTTGTTAACCTTAATTGAAGAAGAATGGCCAGAGAAGGCAATCGTGTTTGCAAATACCAAGCATAGTTGTGAGACGGTTTATGCTTGGCTTAAATCAGACGGTCATCGTGTAGGTATGCTTACTGGTGATGTTAACCAGAAAAAACGCCAAACTATATTAGCGCAATTTAGCAAAGGTGATTTAGACTTTTTAGTTGCGACCGATGTTGCAGCGCGTGGTCTTCATATTCCAGAAGTAAGTCATGTGTTTAACTTTGATTTACCTGACGATTGTGAAGATTATGTTCACCGTATTGGCCGTACTGGCCGCGCTGGTGCATCAGGCCACGCAATTAGTTTTGCATGTGAGCAATATGCATACAACCTGCATGAAATTGAAGAATATATAGAGCACAGCATTCCTTTATCACATTATGATAAAACAGCATTGCTAGATGATTTAACTCAGCCTATTATTCAAAGAAAGCGCAACTATTCAACAGGTCCACGTAACCGTAGTAATAATAGCGGACGTCGCCCAAATAATAGTTACCAAAAAGGACGGTCGTAAGCGACCGTTTGTATAAGTAGTAGTAACTAGAGGTTTTTGAACGGTGGGGCAACTTAAACCGCAAAAAAATGTGTACGCAGTTATTGATTTGGGCTCAAATAGCTTTCATATGCTTATTGCCAAATCAATTGCTGGCGGTCTACAAACAATTGGACGTGTTAAACGCAAAGTCCGATTAGCCGCAGGGCTTGATAAAGGAAACGTATTAAGCACTGAAGCAATGCAGCGAGGCTGGGAATGCCTTGCCCTTTTTGCTGAGCGTCTACAAGATATCCCAGACAAAAACATCACCATAGTAGCAACAGCTACCTTACGCTTAGCAACTAACGCCGAAGTATTTAAAAATCATGCCGAAAAAATTCTAGGTCATAACATTAATGTTATTAGCGGAGAATTAGAAGCGCGCACAATTTATAAAGGTGTTGCCCATACTTCATCTTGTACTGGCAAACAGCTTGTTATTGATATTGGTGGTGCAAGCACAGAAGTTGTAATTGGTAAAGCATTTGATGCCCTACATTACAAAAGCCTCAATATGGGGTGTGTTACCTATCTTGAACGCTATTTTAAAGATTGCCAACTAAGTAAGAGTAACTTTAACGCAGCAATAAAAGCGGCTCGTACAGTCATTGATGAAATTTCTCCAGAGTATAAAGCAGCTGGATGGCAAATTGCATCTGGAGCTTCTGGTACAGTACAAGCAATTCAAGAAATTATGGTCGCGCAAAATCTTGACGACTTACTTACACTTGAAAAGCTCAACACCATAAAAGATCAAGCAATTGCATTTAGCACTATTGCAGCGCTAGACCTTCCTGGGTTAAGTGAAGACCGTCGACTGGTATTTGTATCAGGACTTGCAATCTTAATCGCACTATTTGAATCTCTTGAAATAGAAAAAATGGGATTGGCGGGTGGAGCACTGCGTGAAGGTGTTTTATATAGCATGGTTCCGGAGTTTCATAATAACGACATTCGCAAACGCACTGTTGATGGGTTTATGAGCCGTTATCATGTTGATCAAAAACAAGCGTGTCGAGTTTCAAGCTTGGCAATGCAGTTAGCGCTGAGTATTGATAAAGATTGGCCAATTGAAAGCTTAAATGGGTTACCACTATTAAAAGCGGTAGCGCAGCTTCATGAGATTGGATTACTAATAGAGTATAAGCAGTACCATAAACATACCGCTTATATTTTGGAAAATACCGATATGCCTGGTTTTTCACAGTCAGAGCATAAATTAATAGTAGCGGTAGCAGATGCACATCGATCTGATTTTCCAAAAGGTTGTTTTAATTCACTCGGCGTAAATAGTCTATTAGCACAATATATAGTGAGATTACTACGAATAGCAGTCATTTTATCAATGCGCAGACAAGATGATGTACTGCCTAAGTTTAAGTTAACTGCTAAAAATGAAGTGTTAGACCTTAAGTTTGAAAGTAACTGGTTAAAAAATCATCCATTAATGGCCAGCGAGCTGCAACAAGAGTCTAAACAGCAAGGAAAACTTGGCTGGAAGCTCATAGTAAACTAATTAAAAAGGCCCATCAGGGCCTTTTTAGTGTTTAAAGTAACCATTTCGATGTAAATATGTGCGAACCGCATATTATTTCAAGTTTTCTTCAAAAAAGGGTTGATCTGTTTTCGGATCTCCCTATAATGCGACCCCACTGAGACGGGAAACGCTGAAGCATAGCAAGGCACGAACTACTCACAGAGTTAAATAAAACTTCGGTTTTAAATCTTCCAAAAGAAAGTTTAAATTTAAGTGTTGACAAAAAAATAGGAAAGCGTAATATGCGCAGCCCTAGCGAGATAAAGTTCAACTTTATAATCGCAACGTTCTTTAACAATATAAAGCAATCATCTGTGTGGG